>QQNE01000077.1 GCA_003402735.1 Verrucomicrobiota bacterium | reverse complement strand
GGACATTTTGGGACATCAATCCGAAAAATCCCCTGCACGGTAAGCTAAGTTCAACTGGGTTCGGACCGCTCGCTTTGAGCGTTCCTTATAATAAAATGAACCGTTTTTCAACAGGCTGCTATGAGACCAATTCTGAGAAATCGCAAATCGAGCAACTCCTCCTCACATCCATTCAGGCCCGGCGATCGCATTCGCGCCACCGCCTCTTTCGGTCATCACTCCTATCAGCCGGCGCGAATCTATACGGTGACGGAGGTCGATTCCAACGACAACACGCTGCGGGCTCGCGACACCTCGGGAGAGATCGGCAACTGGATCAAATGGCGTGACTGCTCGCTCGCCCATGACATCGGTTTTGACTGGTTGAAAACCGTGCTCCCAGCCGAGGCACTCGACATCTTGTCCGCCTTTGATGGTCTGGAATATTTGTCCCTCCGCGAGGAGATTCGCAACCAGCTCGTTCTTCAGATCCCCAATCTGAAGGAGCGGATTCTCGAGGTCCAAGCGCAACAGGAAGAGGCGCTTCACGAAGAAGCCGAAGAGGGTGACGATCTCCCTGAGGTTGAGGCTTTCTGAGCTGCTTTTGGCTCCATCCTTCACCCCCATTTCAAAACAACACGATGTCTCTATCCATCTGTCTCAAGGGCTTTCCCGAGAACGAAGCAAGCCAAGTCGTTCAAACCCTCACCCGCCAAGGCATGCGGGTGGTGCGTTCCTTGGATGCGGCGCAACTGATTGTGGCGGGAGCGGATGCTCCCCGCAATTTGTTGCAAATCGCGCAGCATCGCGGCCTTCCTCTCTTATCCTGGGATGAATTTCGCAGGCGTCACCCCGCACCGTCCAGCGATGCCGGGGACGACCACGATGCGACGACCGCACCACTCCTCAACGAGGAGGTGCACACCTTGATCGAAAGAAGACCCGGTCAACTGCGGATTCTCGATATTTGGTTCGATCTGCCGGACTCCCACGAGCGCGCCGCCAAGTTTGCTGGTCTGATCCCCACCCACGATCGGTTCAAGCATATTTGCATGGACCAAGGCTTCGCGGAAACGTTGCGGTCGGTTTGCATCGGGGCCAGAAACGACCTTCCCGTGGCCATTGAGGGGGAGACTTCTTCTTCGAAGACCACGGCGGTATTGTGGCTGGCTCATCTGCTGGGTCAGCCCGTGATTCGGATGAACCTCAACAGCCAGACGGACGCCGGAGAATTGATCGGGCGCTATGTTCCGGACGGCGGAATTGGGGATTTGCATCTTGCCGCACTGCTGGAGCATGCTCCGCATTTTTCACCCGCCAGCCGGGCCGTGCTCGAGAACGCCAGCTCCGCAGGAAGGCCACTCACTCGCTTGGAGACGCTTGCGTTGGTCGGCCGGGAACAATTGTCCATTGCCAACTGGAAGTTTCAGGAGGGATGGCTGCTCAAATCCATTCGCCACGGCTTCTGGATGCTGCTGGACGAGATGAATCTGGCAGAACCTCAAGTTCTGGAGCGTCTCAATTCCGTCCTGGAGACACCGCGCACGCTGGTGCTGACAGAAGGCGACGGCACAGTGTTCGGTCCCAATGGAGACGTGGCCTTTCACGAGCAGTTCCGGCTCTTCTCGACCAGCAACCCCGCTGAATATGCAGGGCGCAGTGTCCTGAGCCCAGCCTTTCGTGACCGGTGGACTGTGTGGCACCAAGCGACAACCGCCGGGGAAGCCGAGTATTTGGCGATGCTGCGCTTTTTGGCATTTGGTGAGCAACCGGTGATCCGTTGCCGCGGGGTCGCTTACCAAGCCGATCGCTGCGCACCCGTCCTGGGCCATCTTGTCCACCTGCCGGATGTGGAGTCTTTGCTCCGCTCTTTAGCCATGTTCCAAGCGGCAGTGGTCAAGGCCTCCGGCACCGATGGCTCTTCTCCCAGTTTGGGCCGGAGCCGGAGGGAACGCTACAGCTTCACCCGCCGCACCCTGCTCACCGCGCTGCAGCACATTGATCGCCAAATGGCCGATGGAGCCAAACCGCAACGTCAGTTGGTGAGGGAGGCGGTGGAACTCTTTTACGTGAACCGTTTGCGGGACGCCGGAGACCGCAACTCGCTCCTTTCCTTGCTCCGTGCCGCCGATATCTGAAATCGATCCGATCATGTCAAAACAAGATAGAGAACGTTTGGAAGAGCTGCGCAGTTTGGCCGCCATGGCGGCGGGAGAGCCGGAGTTGGAGGTCGTGCTCGGTGATGAGCACGACTGCAATTGGTCCTTCAACTGGCGCAGCCGGCTGATCACCGCCAATCCGGCCGACATATTGCTCCGGTCCCACGACTTCTCGCGGGGGCTCGTGCTGCACGAGGCGGCCCATGCCAGGTTGACCCGGCTCCAAGACTTGGTGCCGATCAGCTTGATGGCCAACTTGGCCGTGCGAAACCTGCTCAATGTCGTGGAAGACTGCCGGATTGAGCGTTGGTTGCAATGGAGATTCCCTGGCTCCAAGCCCTGGATCAAAGAGTATAACGATGAACTCTTTGCCAGCATTCTGGAGGCTTCCGCAGAGGTACAGAATCGGGATCCCGGTGGCGCCTTCCTCGCGGCGATTCTATGCCGGTGGTGGTTCGGCCGCGATCCCGAGCATCTCCCGGCGGACTCAGCCATTGCCTTGGACCAAGCGTGGCCTCACATTGAGCGGGCCATTGCGGCTGCGCCGCCCTCACAGTGTCAGGACTTGGAGCAAACAAAAATATACTACAAAGCCCATGTCGTGAGTTCCTGCTACCGTGCAACCGACCGGACGCACGAGCCTCAAGCTCTTGAAATGCTGGCGCGGATCAGCCAATATGAGTCTTGGGAAATCTTGAGGGATGAGGTTCTTCCCATCTTCCAGCGTCTGTTGGCGGACACCGGTTCTCCATTGGGGCGGTTGGCAGAACTTCTCGCAGTGAGGCACGGGATGGCCGACCCCGTTCCAGGAACCAACGGGAATCAACCCATTTGCCAAGTCAGGCTTTCAGGACGGAACGCGGGTCTATCGGCTCCCCGGAGGGAGGATCGTGGGCAGGGGAGAGACCAGGATGCCTACCTACAAGCGAGAGCTCGCTGGAGCTCTGCCATTGAGGAGATTGGAGAGTGCCTGCTGCGGCATCTGGTCATAGAGAGCCGGATGCGGAACCGCAGGGGATTTCGCCAAGGCCAGCAGTTGGACATGAGGGCCGCCATGCAGTTTGAAGCAGACCCCGCCCTTTACGATCGGCTATGGATGCGGCGGACGCTCCCGGCGCGCCCGGATCCCTTCTTTCTGGTGTTGGCGGACGCCTCCGGTTCGATGGAGGGCGACCGTGCGCACGCGACGTTCGACGCTCTGGTGATCCTTCGGGAAGTCTGTTTGAGGCTGGAGATTCCGCTGACCATCCTTCTTTTTCATAACAGTGCCCAAGTCCTGCAGCATTGGAGCCATCCAGAGGACCGCAAGGTCGTGCCATGCTTGTGCACCTTCCGGAACAATCCGAATGGAGGCACCAACATGGTGGCGGGCTTGAAGCTAGCGGAACGAATCTTGGTTCAGTCGCCCCATAGACAGCGACATGCCTGGGTGCTGAGCGACGGTCAGCCTGACGATTTCGAACAAGCCCGCCGGATGCTGCTCCGGATCAAACGTCAGGCGAGTTCGCTTACTGGGCTGGGGTTGGGAGGAGAAACTGCGGCACTGAAAAAGCTCATTCCAGGCGCTCTGGTCAACCTGAAGGCGGAGGCGTTGTCAAGGGTGGCAGGAAGCTTGTTTGCCCGCATGGTGCAGTCTGAGGGCGGGTTTTCGGATGGGAAGTGTTCCTGACGTCGTTCCAATTTCCGGATGGATGGTGAGGCTTCGCAGCAACCGGTTGCGGTTCGTCCGTTGATTCTCAAAATTCCCGGAGATCGCGAATTGAACGCCGGGCCGCGATTGCCCTCTAACGGCAGGATCTTCTTGCATCCTGCCTTCATCTTTTCCGACCAGCTCCAAGCCGCCCGCTGCCATGCCAACCATTCAGTTCCTGGAGGGATCCCTCCAAGGCCAGTCCTTTGAGCTCGATTCCCGGGGGGCCACTCTCGGCTCCAATGATCGTTGCGAACTTCAGGTGGCCGATGAGGGAGTCTCACCGAAGCACCTCTCGCTGCACCACGAACGGGGTCACTGGGTTCTTCGGGATCTTCGGAGCAAGCACGGGACCACGGTCAACCAGCAACCGGTGAGGGAGACGCTTTTGGGTCATGGCGACGTGGTGCGCCTGGGAGCCGCCGCGTTCCGATTCCGGCTTGGGGCAGCGGAGACCATGCCTCCTCCGGCGGCCACGACGCTTCGGGCAGCGTTGCAGCAGGAGTCACCGCCCCAGTCCGAACTGACGGCGGGAGACAAGGCCACCATTGATGAACTGCGGGCCACTTACGAACGGCTGGTGGCGGAGATCAGCCAAGTCATCGTGGGACAGCATGACGTGATCGAGGAGGTCCTGATGGCCATTTTCTGCAAGTCCCACGCCTTGCTTGTGGGCGTCCCCGGGCTGGCCAAGACGCTGTTGGTCAGCACCATCAGCAACGTGCTCGACCTGACGTTCAAGCGGATTCAGTTCACGCCGGACTTGATGCCGGCGGACATCACCGGCACCGAGGTGTTGGAGGAGGACCGAACCACGGGTGGCCGGGCCTACCGTTTTGTGCATGGACCGATCTTTGCCAACATGGTGTTGGCGGACGAGATCAACCGGACCCCGCCCAAGACCCAGGCCGCTCTCTTGGAAGCGATGCAGGAGCGGCACGTCACGATTGGCGAGGTCACGCATGAGCTGCCGAGTCCGTTCTTCGTGTTGGCCACGCAAAACCCGATCGAGCAGGAGGGAACCTATCCGCTTCCCGAAGCGCAACTGGATCGTTTCATCTTCAATATCCGGGTTGGATATCCCACGGCGGAAGAGGAGCAGCTCATCATCAAGCGGGTCACCAGCACCTACATGGCCAAGCCGCGCCGCCAACTCACCGCCGAGGACGTGATTCGGCTCCAGGAGGTGGTTCGCCGGGTTCCGGTGGCCGATGGAGTGGTGGCCTACGCCGCCAGTTTGGCCCGGGCCACGCGTCCCAAACAACCGGAGGCGCCCGACTTCGTCCGGGAGATGGTCTCCTGGGGAGCGGGTCCGCGGGCTGGGATTTACTTGGTGCTGGCCGCCAAGGCGCGCGCCATTCTGCAGGGCCGTTATCACGTGACCACCGGGGACATCCAGGCGGTTGCTTATCCCGTGCTGCGGCACCGGGTTTTGACGACCTTCAACGCGGAGGCCGCCGGGGTCAGCAGCGACGACATCATCCGCATGCTGATCGAGCAGCAGCGCCTTCCGGGCGTGAAGGGGGTTTGAATTCATGGCCCTGAAACGTTCCAGCCCTGGGTCCGGCAATGGGGAGGCCGACTACCTGCGCCTGCTCCCGCCCGAGTTGACCTCCACCCTGGCGCGGCTTGAATTCCTGGCACGCACCAAGAAAGAGGGGAGCATCAGCGGTCGTCACGCCAGCCCACACAAGGGTTTCTCGGTGGAGTTTGCCGAGCATCGGGAGTATGCTGCGGGCGACGATCTCCGGGACTTGGACTGGCGCGTGTTCGGCAGGAGCGACCGATATTACATCAAACAATACATCGAGGAGACCAATCTCCGCGCCACGTTGATTGTCGATGCCTCGGGTTCGATGCGTTACACCGGCGATTGCGCCACCCGCCTCGAGGGCAAGGCGTTGAGCAAGTTTGAGTACGCCCGCTACATGGCGGCCGCCTTGACCTATCTCCTGATCCGCCAGCAGGACGCGGCCGGGTTGGTGACGTTCGACACCGCGGTCCGGCATTATCGGCCACCCGCCAGCAAACCGAGTCAGGTCCGGGTGATTCTGGAGGAACTGGCCCGCACCGAGCCGGGCCAGGACACGGCGGCGGCATCGGTTTTTCACGAGATCGCCGAGCGGATCCCGAGGCGGGGCTTGGTGCTCATCTTCAGCGATCTCTTCGATGATCCGGCGCGGATCACCGAGGCCTTGCACCACTTTCAGTTTCGTTACCATGAGATCGTGCTCTTTCACCTGATGGCGGAGGAGGAGATCACCTTCCCCTTCAACAAGTTCACCGACTTTCGCAGCCTGGAGATCGCCGACCAGCAGCTCAGGGTCGATCCAACGGCCCTGCGCTCGCAGTATTTGGAGCGGGTCCGAACCTTTATCGACACCATCGAGAAAGCCTGCGGCCAGATGAAGGCGGATTACGTGGCGGTGAACACCAAGAACCCGTTGTCCCAGACCTTGGCCAACTATCTTTCAGGTCGGCGTGAGTCGCTGACCCGGTAGCCCCGTTTTTCCATGCTGCCGCTCAATCCATGGATGTTGCTTGGCCTGGCCGGGATTTCCGTTCCCATCCTGATCCATCTTTTGACCCGTCAGACCGGGCAGACGATCGACTGGGGAGCGATGAACTTTTTGCGGGATTCCCTGGTGACCCGGAACCGCCGCATTCATCTCGAGGACGCCCTCCTCATGGCGGCGCGTTGTTTGCTTGTGGGGCTGCTGGCTTTGGCCCTGGCCCGTCCGTTCATTCCGCCGGGTTCGGCCGTGCCCTGGTTTGTCGTCCTGCCGATGGCGTTGGGCGCGATCGTGGCCGGCGCGGTGGCGGTGGTGCTTTGGGAACTGCGTCGGTGGCGCTGGATCCTCCTGGGGGCGGCAATGATCTTGGCCGGATTGGCCACCTCCTTGGTCGTGTTTGAAAAATGGTTGAATTTGAGTCGGTTCAGTCGCGGAGACCGCCAGGATGTGGTTCTGATTCTCGACGCCTCCACCTCGATGGCGCTCCAGATCGAGGGACAATCGAACTTCTCGCGGGCCGTGGATGAGGCGCGGGATCTGGTCCGGCGCGCCCCTCGGGGCACCACCTTCAGTCTGATCCTGGGGGGACCGACCCCTTCGGCGCGGGTGTTGGCGCCGACCGCGGACCGGGAACTGATCTTGCGGAACCTGGACGACGTGAAGCCGCTCAATGGAGCCATGGCCGCTTACGATTGCTTCACCCTGGCCTCGCTGGCCTTGGCTCAGGGAAGCCAGGTGGCCAAACAGATCGTGGTGCTCACGGACAACCAGAACATCGGCTGGGAGACCGACAAACCGGCTCGGTGGCAGTTCCTCCGGGATGCCTTCGACAACTTGCCGGCGAATCCGAAGGTGATCGTCCGGGAGATGCCGCTGCCGCCCAGCTTGCGGAATCTGTCGATCGCCCGCATCGGTTTGTCGCGAGAGGTGGTCGGAGTGGATCGACCGGTCAGGATCCGGGTGACGGTGGAGAACACCGGTTCTGAAGCCGTCTCTCCCCGGGCGGTGGAATTGCAGGTCGGTCGCAAGAAGCTGGTCGATCGGACGCTCGGCCAGATTCTTCCAGGCACCGAGGAAACCGTGGAATTTGTCCATCAGTTTGCCACCCCGGGAGCCCATGAGATCCGCGCTCGTCTGGAGGTGGAGGATGAAATTCCCCAGGACAACGAGGCGGTGAGCGCGGAGGCGGTGGTCCGCAAACTTCGTGTCCTGTTGGTGGACGGCAATCCGGCCGGGCCGTTTTTTGAGAGGGCGGCCTCGTTTGCCTCGCTGGCCCTGGCTCCGGGCGCGCTTTCCAAGGGCGGCACCGCGGTTCCGGAATCGGAAAAGATGCGCTTCTTGGTCGAACCCGAGGTGGTCCCGGCCCAGAATTTGCCGGTCATTTCCTTCGGGGACTATGATGCCATCATTCTGGCGGATGTGCCGCGCCTGCCGCAGGAAAAAGCGGTCCTTCTCCAAACTTACGTGGCCGGTGGGGGCGGGGTGCTGATCGCCACCGGTCCCAAGGCCCAGGCCGATTTCTACAACAACTGGCTCACGGCGAATGGTCAACCCTGGATGCCCGGCCGCCTCGGCGAAGTCAAGATTCCGGACCCGACCAAGGATCCGGTGACCGCCGCCCTGGACACCTTCCGGCACCCCGCGCTGCGCCTGGTGGCGGACCGGGACCAGAGTGATTTGCCGAGCTTGAGTTTTGCCCATTACTGGAAGTTGGAACCGGATGCCGCGTCGGGAGCGGTGGTGGGCGGTCGGCTCAACAACGGCGATCCGTGGCTTTTGAGCCGTCGGGACGGTGCGGGTCAGATTGTCCAGTTGGCCTCCTCACTGGATCTGCGGGCTGGCAACTTGCCGAGTCGGGAGGCTTTCCTTCCGTTGCTTCATGAACTGGTCTACTTTCTGGCCAATCCCAGCCGGATCGAGCTCAACCTCGAACCGAAGTGGGAACTGGCGCTGCCCTTGTTCGGCCGGGGCGATGCCTTTGCCGGAAATGGAGTGAACGCGACCTACGAACAGGCTCTGGCCGGATCCCGCCTCAAACCGCTGAATCGTCTGGACGCCGCCATCCAATTCACCTGGCGCGAAGGAGCCCCGGCGGATGGAATTCCCGCGGAAGATTTCAAGGTGCGCTGGACCGGCAAGATTCAGCCGCCCCGGTCCGGCAATTACCGATTCGAGGCCGATGCCGACGACTCGTTGGAGGTCTCGATCGACGGCCGCAACGTGCTCCGCTCCGAGCAGGGGCGCCAGAGAAACCGGGAGGTTTGGTTGGAGGCGAATCGGCTCCATGATTTCCGGGCGGATTTCCGGGAAAAGACCGGTCAAGCGGTGGCGATCCTTTACTGGAGCAGTGATCAACTGCCGCGGCAGATCGTGCCACCCGCCGCCTTTCGCTCCATCTCGAGTCCGAAAGGCGGCACTCCGTTGGCGACGTTTCAGGTGGAGGGGCCGTTGGGCGAGATCCGCAAGGCTCAGGTCACCGGTGGAGCCGAGGGCGCGGTGGCCAAGATCCAGGGAGATGTGGCCGCCGGATTGTATCGCATTCGCGTCCCGGATGCGGACCGGCTCAAAGTCGGGGATTTGCTTGCGCAGGATGCCAAGACCATCCCGTTCACGGTGACCCGGGATCCGGCGGAAAGCCGTCTTTCGCCCTTGTCCGCCGTTGATCGGGAGTTCCTCAGCCGTTACCTGGGCCTGCTCTATCCGGAGACGGTGGATGAGGTGCTGCAGATTCTCACCGGCAAATCATTCGGTGAGGAACTTTGGAAGCCGCTCGCGGTGGGTGCCTTCCTCTTCATGCTCATCGAATCGGCCCTGGCCCGTTGGATCGCCGCCAGCCGACGCGTCGGCACGGACCAGAAGGTTCGCTTTGAATCCAAGGGAACCGTGTCAGAGGCCTTTCGCCGCCAGTTGGACGCGATCCGCAAGTGAAGAGGCGCAGATCGCGGGATGCGGTCAGGAGGCGAAGGCTTCGTAGCGGTGCCGCACGGGGTGGGGGACGACGGCGGAAATGAGGATGTCATTGCCGTCGTATTTCTCGGACAGGATTTTTCCGTCCCGGTGAAGCAGGTGCACGAGATCCGCGCGGGCCTGGGGGATGCGGAGTTCGATGCGGCCGACGCGGTCCACGAGCATGTCGTTGATGGCGTGCATGAGGTCCGTCATTCCTTCTCCAGTCTTTAGGGAGACGGATACGGAGTTTGGGAAGGAGCTGTGCAACTCCGCGACTTCCTCCGGATGCTCGACAAGGTCGATTTTGTTGAGCACGGTCAGGGTGGGTTTGTCAGCGGCGCCGAGTTCTGTCAACACCTTGACGGTGGTTTCCGCCAGGGCGTGAACGCAGGGGGAACTGGCATCCAGGACATGGATGAGGAAATCGGCCAGGATGGCCTCTTCCAGGGTTGATTTGAACGCTTCCACCAAGCGGTGCGGCAGGTTGCGGACAAACCCGACGGTGTCTGTGAGGAGGAGAGGTTGGCCGTCCGGCAGTTGGAGGCGGCGGGTGGTCGGGTCGAGCGTGGCGAACAGCATGTCCTTAGCGAGGACTTCGCTGCCGCAAAGGGTGTTCAGCAAGGTGGATTTTCCGGCATTGGTGTAACCCACGATGGCGGCGTGAGGCACCGGGTTGCGCTCGCGCTCTTTTCGTTGGGTGGCTCGTTGGCGGCGGACGATGGCCAGTTCGGCCTTGGCGCGTTCAATGCGGTCTCGGGCCAGTCGACGGTCGACTTCGATCTGCTTTTCGCCTTCTCCGCGGGCGGCCCCGCCTCCTCCCTTGCCGCCTCCGGAACCGCCGCCTTGCCGGTCCAAGTGACCCCACATCCGGGCCATGCGGGGGAGGGCGTATTCCATCCGGGCCAGATCGACCTGGAGCCGCGCTTCCCGGGTGTGGGCGCGCATCGCGAAGATGTCCAGGATGACCTCTTCGCGGTCGATCACGGCGATCTTGGCCTCCTCTTCCCAGGCGCGTTGCTGCATCGGCGAGAGACCGTTGTCGAAAATGAGGCAATCGCAGCGCAGTTCAGCCGCGAGGTGAAGCAGTTCATCCTTTTTCCCTGTGCCGCATTGAAAGGCTTTGTGGGAATCGCGCACGAAGACGAGTTGTTCTCCGGCCACGCCGATGCCGAGGGTATCCACGAGTTCTCGGAGTTCGCGCAACAGGTCGCGGGCGTTGGCGGCTTCGCGGCGTTCAAAATAGAAGCCGATCAGCATGGCGCGCTCGACCTGATTGGGCTTTTCCCGGACTTCAAACATGAGAGTTCAAGATGCCACCACCGCGCGGCAAAACAAGCGCGGCCTTGATTTCGAACAGTCTTGGGGGCTGCCCTGTCATTTCCCTGTGAAACCGCCACGACCTGCCGTCCGGGCGGGCCGCAACCTTGCCATGAACGTTCCAATCCTCTCCGCTGTCCCTGTCCTTTTGTTGTCCTGGGTGTCTGTCCCCTCCGTGAGCGCGCAAAACTGGAGCATCGTCAAGGACGAGAAGGATCCGGCCATGCAGATCCTTTGTGATGGGATGTTGGTGACCAAATATCATTGCGAGAATGTCCCGCGCCCGTTCTTCTATCCGGTGATCGGACCCGGTGGAGAACATCTGACTCGCGGCTATCCCATGGAATGGCATGAGGGTGAGGCCAAGGATCACTACCATCACCGCTCCATGTGGTTCGGGCACAAGGGGGTCAACGGAGTCGATTTTTGGAGTGAGGAACAGACTTGGCCGGCCGGCAAGAAACCCGCGGGCGCCAAGCTCGGCAAGATTGTGCACACCGGCTTTGGCTCCATGAAGATGGGGACCAACCCAGCCCAATTCACGGTGCGCAATGATTGGGTGGGACCGGACGGAGTGAAAATCTGTGAGGATGCGCGCACCTTCACCTTTACCAAGACACCCGCCGGAGAGTTCTTTGTGGACTGGGACATCACGTTGAAAGCGGGTGCTGTTCCTGTCAGGTTTGAGGATGACAAGGATGGCACCATGGCCCTCCGCGTCGTCCCCGGCCTGCAACTCGTCTCGGCGGATGACAAGACGAAAAAGAGTGGAGGGAGCATCCTCACCTCCGAGGGCATCAAGGACCAAGACGCCTGGGGCAAGCGCGCCCCGTGGGTCGACTACTTCGGAACCGATCGCAAGGGCCAGGCGGTCGGTGTGGCCATTTTTGATCACCCGAACAACTTGCGTCACCCCACCTGGTGGCATGCCCGGGATTATGGACTCTTCTGCGCCAATCCATTCGGAATCTCTCATTTCGAGAAAAAGGAGAAGCCCGAGGGGGAGTTTGTCATCGCGGCCGGAGATTCTCTGCGCTTGCGCTACCGCTTTTTTCTGCATAAAGGGAGCCCGGAACAAGCAGGGGTCGCGGCCGCTTATGCAGCCTACACCCTGCAAAAATAGGAGTTCCTTGCTCGCAGTAGGCGATGAAAAGATGCCGATTGATTTACCGCAGTCTTGCGGATCCCTCTCTCTTGGAGGAAACATATCTCTCCAAACTGGTGGCTCGTGCCCAGGAGCGCAACGCAGTCGCGGGCATCACCGGCTTGCTGGTTCTCTCCGGAAACCGGTTCCTTCAGGCACTGGAGGGACCGGTCGGGTTCGTGAATGAGTTGGTGACCAAGATCATCGCGGACAAGCGGCACTCCCGGTTTGAGCTGCTCTCTTACGAGCAATCGGCCGCCCCGGTTTTTTACGATTGGAGCATGACTGTGCTCCGGCTTGAAGAAGTTCCTCCGGCCACGCGCGAGGTCCTGGTGGCCAAATACGATTTGGAGAACGGCAGCATCCGCGTTCCGGAAGACAGTTTCTCCGCCCACTCCCTCCTTCTGGACGCCCGCTGGGTCTGCGTGGCCCAGGAGAAGGCCCTCAGGGCTTGACCAGAACTTGGAGGTGGCCCGCCATCAGTTCACGATCTGCGCTCCGGCCGCGCGCCGGGCTTTCAACGCTTCCGCTCTGGCATCCACCGGGCTGGCTTCGGCGTCCTTCCAGTCGTCCGTGCGGAACACCGAGGCGGGAAGCCCCTCGCTGTTGACGAGATTGGCACCCTCGGGATTTGAGGCCCAAGCATAACGCACCGCAACCGGCGCCGGAATGCCGGCCGCACGGACCAGCACGGCGTCGGAACCGTCCAGCTTCGCCTCGGCCCATTGCCAAACTTGGTCAGCCCCTGCAATTTCAAAACGCTTCAGCGGCCCGCCATCGCGCGATTTCAATCCGCTCCCCACTTGATCGAACCGGATCCGGATCGCGCCGTCGCGCACCTCGGCATCGCGGTAAAGCGGCCCGGACCAGACGGCGAGCGGTTTTCCGTAATCCTTCGCGAGGGCCCAGAGGGCGAGACGTTCCCCGGGATCCTTCTTGTTCTTGGGATGGATGTCGGCCACCTCTCCGGTGTCGTTGATCACGGCCATTCCCGTCTTGGGCGTGGTCGTCAGGATGCGCCGCATCCGGTCCTGCAGAAGGGCCCAGGGATCCGGAGTGCCGGGCGCGGTGGAGGGAGCGCGGAAATTGGCAAGTTGGACGAAGTGAAAGGAAAAATCCTCTCCCCAGCGTGCGCGCCAGTCGCGGATGAGAAGGGGAAGGGATTGGTCGTAAGGCACCGCGCCCGGTTTTGCATTGGCCTCGCCCTGATACCAGATGGCACCGCGCATCGTGTAACCGATGAAGGGGTGAATCATGGAGTTGTAAAGCACGCCCGGTTGGCCTTCGGTATCCAAGGGGCGCTTCGGTGGCACCGGTTTTTTGGCGAGACGACCGCGTTGGGCTGCGGGCTTTTCCTTCCAGGCTTTTGCGGCCACTTCCCACTGCTCAAGTCGTTTTTCATAGGCTGCGTGGGCCGCAGCGGGGTCGTAGGTTTTGTCCTGGGCAAGGAGGGCATCGACCAAGGCTTTGGTGCCGGGCAAAGTTTCGAGCGCCTGGCGGCTGGTGAAGGTTTCCACCGGTTTGCCGCCCCAAGCGGACTTGATGACACCGACGGGGACGCCCAGATCGAGGTGGAGCTTGCGGGCAAAGAAGAACGCGACGGCAGACTGGCCTCCGTTCGTTTCCGGCGCGGCTTTGGTCCAGTTGCCCGCGTTGTCGTCTTGCGGTTCCACCGCCGTAACGCTCGCCGCGTTGAAGAAACGCAGGCCCGGCAGATCCGTCGCTTTTACAATCGAAGCATAGGCCGGGGCCCGCTCCATCGTGAAGACCATGTTGGATTGGCCCGAGGCGAACCAGACTTCACCGACGAGGACATCGCGAACCTGAAGCGTTTTTCCCCCGGAAGCCACCGCGAGAACGGCACCGGCGGCGTCGGCGGGACCGGTCGCGATCGCGGTGCGCCATTTGCCATCTGCATCGGCCTTGGCGATCCTTGTCGCTCCTTTGAAGGTCACAGTGACCTCTTCTCCAGCCGTGGCCTTGCCCCAAATCGCGGCCTCTCGCTCCCGTTGCAGCACCATGCCGTCGCTGAAAAAATGGGGCAGGATCGGTTCCGCCTGGAGGGAGGCGGCAAGGAACGCAACGGCGGCGAGGAAGAGTTTTCTCATCACGAAATTGGGGTTGCCAAAACAGCCATCGAGAAACCCCGGAACCGGGTCGGGGTCGCAAAGATTTCGGAGATCGTGGCTGCCGCGGATCAGCCGATCACCGAAATCGGGCGATGCGGGTTAAGCGGAAGCCTTCGAGGCCGCTCGATTTTCGATCCAGTCGTAGAGAACCGGCAGGAGCACCAGGGTCAGAATGGTGGAGCTGATGATGCCGCCGATCACCACCGTGGCCAGGGGGCGTTGCACCTCCGCCCCGGCTCCATGGGCCAGCGCCATCGGCAAGAACCCAAGCGCCGCGACCAGGGCGGTCATCATGACGGGTCGGAGCCGGGTGGCGACGCCTTTGAGCACCGCCTCACGGACGTCGAGCCTTTCTTCCTCGCGCAATTCGTTGAAGTAGTTCACCAGCACCAGTCCGTTGAGCACCGCGACGCCGCTCAACGCGATGAATCCCACCGCTGCGGTGATGCTGAACGGCATCTCGCGCAGGCCCAGGGCGATGATGCCTCCGGTCAAGGCCAGGGGAATGCCGGTGGCGACGAGCAAGGTCTGCCGCACACTTCCGAATGCGAAAAAGATGAGCGTCAGGATAAGCAGCAAGGCCGTTGGAACCACGATCGCGAGGCGGGCACGGGCCTCCTGCAGATTTTCAAAGGTGCCGCCAAACTCGAAGTCGTAGCCTTCGGGGAATTCGACCTCCTTTTTGATCTGAGCGGTGGCCTCGTTGACGAAACCTTCCATGTCCCGGCCATTGACACCGACCAGCAGCGCGGCGCGGCGTTGGGTCCGGCTGTGCCGGATCGGGTCAACCGCTTTCTCGACACGGATCTCCACCGCGTCTCCGAGCGGAATCATGCCGTAGTCCCCGACTCGCAGGGGCAGCGATCGCATCAACTCTTCCCGGGACCGGTCCTCTTCGGGGAGCCGGACCACGATGTCGCGCTTCCGGTTGCCGTCGACGACTTGGCCGACCACTTCGCCTCCGAGCCCGGCGGAGACGGCGCGATTCACCTCGGCCAGAGGCACATTGTATTTGGTGAGGACATCGCGCTTCACCTGGAGCACCACCGTGCTCGGGCGGCCATCTGTCTCAAGCTCGGCCTCGCCACCGGGCGTGGCGTTGATGATGTCCTTGACCTGGGTGGCGAGTTTTTCCAGCAGATCGAAGTCGGTTCCGTAGATGCGCACCGCAAGTTCCGCCTTGGTTCCCTCCATCATTTCGTTGAAGCGCGTCTCGATCGGTTGGCCGAACTCGATGGTTTGTCCATCATGCTCGCGCAGCGCCTCCTCCTCGATGGCGGCCATCAGTTCCTCCTTTGTCGTCGGCAGGCCGGGGCCTTTCGGCCATTCGTGGAGCGGTTTGTAGAAAACGTAAAAGTCCGTCTCGTTCGGCGGCATCGGATCGGTGGCCACTTCGCTCGTGCCGCTCCGGCTGAAGAAGCGGGTCACCATCGGGAATTTCTCACGCACCATTTTGCCGAGCTCGAGGTCCTCGTGCAGCGACTCTTTCAGGTTCATGCCGACCTTGCGGTAAATCATGGCCGCGATGCTGCCTTCATCCAGTTTCGGCACGAATTCCGCTCCGAGCGTGGTGAATTTCCAACCGCAGAAGGCGAAGAACCCGATCGCACCGACCACGACCAGCCAGCGGAACTTCATCGAGACGTGCAGCAAGGGCTGGAAAAGGGCGTTGAGGCCCTTGATGATGAAGTTCTCCTTTTCGGCGATGTTTCCGCCGAGAAACACGGAACAGAGGGCAGGCATCAAAGTCAAGGCGAGCAGCAGAGCCCCCGCCAGGGCAAAGATGACGGTGACGGCCATCGGGCGGAACATCTTCCCCTCGATGCCGGTGAGCGTCAAAATCGGCAGGTAGACGATGGTGATGATCAAAACACCGAAAAACATTGGCGACGCCATTTGCTTGCTCGCGGCGAGCACCTCACGAGAGCGCTCTTCCCCCGTCAAGGCGCGCCCGAGATGGTGCTGCTTCATGCCGAGCCTGCGGACGATGTTCTCGACCATGACCACCGCTCCATCGATGATCAGGCCGAAATCGACCGCCCCGAGGCTCATCAGATTTCCGGACCAGCCACCCCTGACCATCCCGGTGATGGCGAAGAGGAAGGACAGCGGAATGGCAAGTGCGACAATCAGGGCGGCGCGCCAGTTGCCGAGGAGCACCAGCAAAACGACCACGACCAGGATGGCTCCCTCAACGAGGTTTTTCTCCACCGTGCCGACCGTGGCCTCGACCAGGTCGCTGCGCTCGTAGACCACCGTCACGTCCATCCCGGGCGGGAGCTTTTCGCGCACCTCTTCCAGACGAGGTGCCACGCGATGGCAGACGACCCGGGCATTTTGGCCCATCAGCATCATCACCGTGCCGAGCACGACTTCGTCGCCGTCCATGGTGGCTGCGCCGCCGCGGAATCCGGATCCCCACTGCACTTTGGCGACGTCCTCGACTCTGAGCGGCTGCACGGCGGCACCAAATTTGATCGGCAGCTTGGCGATTTCTTCCGCGGTGCTGACCCGGCCGACACTGCGGATGGTGAGCTGTTCCCCGTCTCGGTTGATGATGCCGCCACCCGCGTTCTCGACGTTGCCGTGGATGATGTCGGCAAGCTCACCGACCGTCATGTTGGCGGCCTTGAGCTTTTCGAGCACGGGTTCCACCGTGACCTGGCGTTGGTGGCCGCCGTTGCTGTTGATTTCCGCCACGCCCTGCACGGTGCGCAGCATCGGTTTCACAATGTATTCGTGAGTTTCCCAGAGCCGCATGAGGCCTTCGGTTTCCTCGGTCGGTCTCTCCTTTGCCCCCTGTTTCCAATGCAGCGCATAGTAAAAGATTTCGCCCAAACCGGTGCTGATCGGTGCCAGGCTGAGCTCGCTCCCCGGCGGAAGATCTTGCATGATGGCGGTCAGCCGTTCCGTGACGAGTTGTCGGGCGCGAAAAATATCCGTGCCGTCCTCAAATTCGACGGTGACTTGACTGAGTCCGAATTTGGTGATGGATCGCGAATCGAGCACGCCCGGCATGCCGCTCAGCGCCATTTCAATGGGCCGGGTCACCGCGCGCTCCGATTCCTCAGGCGCAAGCGCCGGCACGGCAACGTTGACCTGCACCTGCGGCCCCGTGAGGTCCGGCACGGCGTCTATCGGCAGATGCATCAGGGAGTAAAGCCCCACGCCGAGCAGACAAAAGGCCCCGATCAGCACCAGCACCCGTTGCCGGATGGAGAACTCAAGAAGGATGTTGAGCATGGAAGCGGTGGCGGCGTCGCAGCGGACGGATCAGTTCATCTTGGTTCCCGTGAGCTGCTCAAGCTGGAGACGAGCGTCAACCGCGCCAAGCTGGGACTCGAGGACCGCTTTGACGCTGTCGATGTATTGGCGCTGGAGTTCCGTGTAGGTGGAGAGCGGCAAGGCTCCGAGGCGGTAGTGCTCATCGGCTTCGGCGGCAGCCTGCCGGAAGCTTTGGAGCATGTCGGCGGGCCACTTGGCGAGTTCCTCCACATGAATCTTGTAATGGCTGGCCTGGGCCGCGACATCCCGTTCCAACTGGCGGACCTGGGCGGTCAACATGACCTCCGCTTGCGCTTCCCTCGCTCTCGCGGCTTCGATCGACCCTTTGTTTCGATTCCAAAGCGGCAACGGGACCGAGACGCCGATGCCGATCTGCGTCTCCCGGGTGTTATTGGTTTGCCGTTGCAGATAGGGCTGAACCGTGATCGATGGCCAGCGCTCGTTTTCGGCGAGCTTCACCTGGAAACCCTGCTGCTCCACTTCGCGGATCCGCGAACGGAGATCAAAGTTTCTCTGTCGCGCCTGCGCGAGCAATGGCTCGAGTGCGGGTGGCGGATTCAGGGTCAGGTTTTCCATCCGGAGTTCCAGCGGAGACTCGGCCTTCTCCCCGAGAAGCTGGTTCAGTTCAAAGCGGGCGGCGGCGAGTTCGTTGCGCGCCAGCGTGGCATCGGCACCCAGTGTGAGCGCACTGGCTTGAATGATGCGCGCTTCAAGCCGCGGTGCCGCTCCGGCCGGATCCCGTTGCAAGAGGACCTCTGAAAGCAGTTGGAACCGATTGGCGACTTCCTCGGCCGCTTTGGTCTTCTCTTGACCGGCGAGGATGTTCCAGGAGAGGGTGCGCACCCGCGCCGCGAGCGCGCTGCGGAATTGAGCCAAGCCGAGTTCAGCCAGTTCGATTTCCTTCTGCGCGATCGCCTTGCGCAATGAGAGCCGCCCAGGCCAGTCGAACGTCTGGGTTAGCTGCACCGCCCAAGTTGGCCCGTTGGTCAGGTTGGCTGTCCCGAGATCGACCACCCGCCAGTTGCCCACCCCGGTCATGAGGTCCGGATTTTGGATCTCGCCCGCCTTGGTCTTGCCGGCCGTGGCCACGTCGATCTGTGCTTCGTAAAATCGAAGCTCGGGATGATTGGTCAGCGCTTTCTGGACCAGGGAATCGATTGTGTAGGGCTCTGCACGCAGCGGGCAAACCAGAAACCCAAGAAAAAAGAAGAGGGATCGGGCAACCCTTGGCGGGCATGTCAGGGTGTTGAACGGCTTGTTTGGGGACTCCATATGCCGCCTGCTCGTTTCGTCGATCCCGCAATTCTTGTCAATGTTTTGCGTTCTCTGCGGGGCCCGTGCCGGAATTCGTCTTGCCGCTCCGCTTTCTGTTTTCTAAATACGGTCCGGGGCCAGAGCGCATGGCCCTTCCCCTCGTCCTCATCGCGCTCCCGTCTGACCAAAGGAACGTTCATGTCCCGCATCATCGCCATCGAAACAGCCATCCCCTCGGGGATCATGCCCAACCTTCTCCTTGTCCGGATTCACACCGAAGATGGATTCATCGGCTGCGGCGAGACCTATTACACTCCCCACGCCATCGCTGCGCTCATTCATGACTGGATGGCGGATCGTCTCCTCGGGGCCGATGCGCTCGCCATCGAGTCTCACTGGCGGTTTCTCTACGAACGTTGCACCCCGTTCGGGCATCCCGGCGCGGAATTGCGGGCCCTGTCCGCCATCGATCTCGCTCTCTGGGACATTCTCGGCCAAGCCTGCAAGCAACCGGTCTACCGACTCCTCGGCGGGCCGGTGCGCGATTCCATCCCTGTTTACAATACCAGCGGGGGCCCGAGTTACGGAGCCCTAGCCGGGGTCTCGGAGGCGCCCCGCCATCCCGGCTGGCCGGGTTACGGCGATCTCGGCGCACCGGGCCCACTGCAAGACAACTGGACATCTCTCTTCGCGGCGGGTGATCTCGCCGAGGAATTGCTTGCCGAGGGGATTACCGCGATGAAACTCTGGCCTTTCGACCGCGCCGCGCACCGCAACGGCGGCTTGCACATTTCCTGGGCCGACATCGAGGAGGGCTTGCGACCGCTCCGCGAAATCCGGGATCGCGTCGGGATGAGAATGGAAATCGCGATCGAGGGGCACGCTTTTTTCCAGTTGCCCGCCGCTCTCCGCATCGCAGAAGCCGTCCGTGAGTTTCGTCCACTCTGGCTCGAGGATGTCCTGCGGGTCGACAACGTCGCGGCCCTCGCCGACTTTCGCCAACGCGGCGGTTTGCCCGTCGCCGCCAGTGAGATGCTGCTTGGTCGCAAAGAATACCTCAGCGTGCTCCAGGCGCACGCCTGCGACTATTGCATGGTGGACCCGACCTGGAATGGTGGCATCAGCGAATCCCGCCGGGTGATCGACCTTGCCCAGAGTTTCAACGTCCCCGCCACCATTCATGATTGCACCGGGCCGCTCACCCTGTTCAGCGGTCTGCATCTTGCCGCCGCCTCCGCGAATGTCGTGTTCCAGGAGACCGTCCGTGCGCACATCCGCTCCTTTTATGATCGGCTCGTCGATACCCTCCCGGTCATCGAAGAGGGGAGGGCCAAACTGCCGACCGGCCCCGGCCTCGGAACCAGGCTCAGGGACGAACTGTTCGTTGCGGGAAGCAACGGATCGAGGATCAGTTCTTTGAACCCAGGCGGCTGGATGATCGACGGATGAAATCCGGTTTTCACCGCGTGGCCGCCTGTTGCTTTGCTTGCGCCCCGCTTTTCTGCGGCCCTGCCACCTCAGCGTCGCCACCGCATACCGACTTTGTCGCCATTGATGGCAGTGATTCTGGCGATGGCCGGAGTTTGCAGGTTCCTTTCCGCACGATCCAGAAAGCTCCGGGAATGGGAGCGAAGCGGACATAGACGCCCGCAGGGTGAGCCCGCCAAGTGGGGCGGGCGAATCAACCGACCGATGTCCCACCGCTCTGCTGGCAGCACGGCACCCCGGTAAAACCGAAGCCGCCGCATCTCGAACTCGATCTCGGCGAAGGCCGAGTCCTGGCGCTGGATGGGGAGGCGGCGCCGGACGAGTGGTCGGTGTTCTCGAACAACGGCCTCCTTCCAATGGGAAATACCCGTTGCGAAACCCTCCCGCAGGTGGGCTACCCAGAGTCGTGCCGGGATTCGGCCAAAAACCCCCACAAAGGACGGAAAATCCACCACCGGGACGCCGAGAACATTGACGAGACCACCAACAAGGGCTCAAATCACC
This sequence comes from Verrucomicrobiota bacterium, assembly GCA_003402735.1. Classification (GTDB taxonomy): domain Bacteria; phylum Verrucomicrobiota; class Verrucomicrobiia; order Verrucomicrobiales; family DEV007; genus V1-115. Next base: position 1,219 of record QQNE01000077.1, on the reverse strand, counting down.
CAAAGGAGAAAGGGAAAAACTCCCTTCTTCCCCCTGAATCCCCTCCATCCCACGCCGACCGGTAACTCGTGGGCGGGCGAGCTCGAAAAGGAAAACCCTTTCAGTAAAAGGAAAACCCTTTCAGTTGGGAACTTATGAACTTCCGCCTATTTCTCGTCCTACTCACCCTTGGCCTGGCTGGTTTCGTGGTTTGGAAGGTCTTGCCCAGGTCCGTCCCTCGTGATGATGTTGTGGCGCGGGTCGGGAGTGAGGTGATTACCGTTGACGAGTTCCGGTCCGCTGCGGCTTTGCGACGCGGAATATCGGGGACACCTCCCGATCCTAGTGCGCTGTTGGAGGAAATCATTGACCGCAAGGCCGCTGTCGATCGGGCCCGAAAGCTGGGACTCGAACAGGATCCCGAAGTGGTTCGTGAAATTGAAAGCATTCTGATCGGCCGACTTCGGAAGCGATTCGAGACCGAACGTCCGTCAGCACCTGACGAACCTTCCTCCGCTGACCTGCAAAAGATGTACGAAGCTGCTGCCTCCGAATTTGAGATCCCTGAGCGGCGCCAGATTGCGGGCATCCTCTTCCGCCGAGAGGCGGGGGCCGACGAGTCCTCCATCAAAACGCAGATGAGGGAACTTGAAGCCCTCCGGACTCAGATCGTGCAGGCGAACGACGGTACTGCTGCATTTGCCGACGCTGCGGTCCGGCTCAGTGGGGACCGAACCTCACGCTACCAAGGAGGCGATTTGGGTTGGTTTGAATTGGGCAGGGATTCCTCTCTTTCTCTCGAGATTTTGGGCACTGCCTTCCGCCTCGAAAGGGCGGGGGATGTGGCGGCACCTCTTGAGACTAAGGATGGGCTTTGGCTGGTTCGATTGGTCGCGATCGAGAAAAAGAAGACTCGTTCCTTTGAGGAAACCGCGCCGACCCTCAGGCATCGTTGGATGGCGGCCCGCCAGAAAGAAGCCGTGGATGCTTTTCGGATGGCCAATCGGAAGGACGTTTCAATCGAGATTTACCGGGATAGGCTGAGGGCCATCCCATCCGCTCCAGTCCGTGCGGGCGCTACAGCTGAGCCGCCACTTCCTCAATTCTAAACCAGGCTTCTTGGTTCGGCTTAACACCCCTGAATTCAAAACCCAAATGCAACGAACTTCTGGATAGTATACAGAGTGGTTTGCAACGTAAAGCGTTAACTTAGATTTGCCTTCAATACGCCCGAGGGCGT
>QQNE01000076.1 GCA_003402735.1 Verrucomicrobiota bacterium | reverse complement strand
GGAGCAGATCATGACCTTGGAAGACCTTTACCAGCTCGAGCAAGAGCAGATGTCCCAAGAGTTGGAAGCCATGCGTCGCGCCTTGTCCAAGGAGAAGGCGCGGCTGGAAGAGGAGCAGAAGCGCCGGGAGGAGGAGCAGAGGCGCCGGGAGGCACAAGAGGAGCAATTGAGGGTGGAACAGCGACTCCGCGAGGAAGAACAACGTCGCCGCGAGGTCGCTGAGCAGGAGATCGTGGCCCTTCGCAAGATGCTCAAGGACAGAGGGCAAGACGATATTTAAGGCGAATCAGCCCCTGCTACGCTTGTCGGCATGCGAGTTGCCGATTTGTCGCCCGAATTTGTCAAGTCTCCCCTGCTGTGGTCGGCTCGATGACATGCCCTCGCTGGCCATGCAGGAAATGCCCATTGGCAGCGCCTCGCCGAGGGATTCTTGAGACATCCGATTCGGACGATTTCCGGGAGTTGATTGGCTTTTTTGTTCGGTTGTCCCACTGGGTTGCTCGGTGCAACGCAGGGATGAAGGCACGGGAAAAAACCGAGAATGAAGGCGCGCTTCTCAGCGTGATGGTTTTCCAGGGGGATTTGCTGAGCGATTTGGTCTGTGAGGCAGCTTTTTGAATGTTTTGGCCCCACGTTCCCTGGCGGGAGGCGTGCGGATGCCCTTTTCGACTTTTCCGGCGAAGGCCTGGGCACGAACTTGCGTGGACTTGGCCTTGCGACCGGTGAAGGCCCGGTGGATGGCACTGGCCACCGCCGTCTCCAAAGGTTTGCAGGCGACCGGGTCGCTCAGCAGGGCGCAAGCAGCGCCGAAACGTTGTTGCACCGCTGGGGAGCCGTTGTCGAGACCCGTGCGCGATGGACCGGGATCGACCTGCAGCCAGAGTGCGTGGAAGAATTGGAAGCGGGCCGGATAGGCCTGGGATTTGGGGCCGTTTCCAAATCTCGCTTCCCAGAGCCAGTGGCTGCGAGCCGCCAGGCGTCGTCCCGCGACGACCAGCCATCCCATGGCGAGGTAGACGGAGGGATCGTGATATGGATGAAAAATCTCCTCGGTTTTGACGAGCCCGAGGAAGTCCGCCGCGTTGGCGTGAACGGCGTGGGGGCGATCCAGGATGGCGGAGGCGAAGGCTTCCATCAACTGGCGAGGGGTGACGATCCGGTTGGCTTCATAGACCCGATCGTAGAGTCGTTCGCCGCGGCGACGTTGGAGCCAGAGCTTTGACGGGTCCTCGAGCGGAATGGACCGGAAAGCCGATTCGAGGAGGCGGACCCCGGCGACGCGCGAGAGGAAATCGAAATCGTCAACGGGTGATTGGGTGTTGGCTCCGCGGATGATCTCGTCCTTGAGGGTTTCGTCCCGGGTCACCACGACCTTGATGGGGAGGCTCACGCCCTGGAGGAGATGGCGTTTCCGGTGGAGGACATGAGACGTTTGCGCGCCGTTGACGATTTGGTAACCTTCGAGCCGGATCGAGTTGCCTTCGAGAACGGCTTCGTCGGCCACCAGGGTGATCCCGTTGTGTTTGAGAATGACTTCTTCACCCCGGCCGGTGTCCAGTGTGTGGGCGAGGCCCGCCGCGCCTGGGTTTCCATTTTTCTCGGTTCCCAGGTAGGCCCGGACATTGTCGACGAAGACGCGGTCATCCAGTTCGCCGGCGGCGCGGGGCAGGAGGGCGACCACCGCTGAGGCGGGGGCATAGCCGAGGAAACCCTGGGCCGGGCCGGAGGCGGGGAGAGGGACCACGGTCACGCCGTCCAGGGAGCGGGCGGTGGGGGCTGGTGCCAGGGGGAGGGCCTCGGCCAGTTCATCGGCGCCCCACATCCGGAACCGGGCCCGGTCGTGGCCCAAGGCTTCGCGGAGTCGTCGTTCCGCGTTTTCCCGGGAACCTTCGGGCCGTTGTTTGTCCTCGCTCCAGGTGCCGGAATAGGCGAAAACCAAGTCTGTCTCGACCACGAACGGAACTCTGTTTTTGCGAAAGACCTGGCGGAGGGCATCGTAAATTTCCCACCATCTGAGGATCGAGGGGTTGGGGCGCTGTTTGCGGAGTTGATCCCTGTTTCCGGTGAGAAAGTCCAGGGCATCCACGCCGAACAATTTCACCTCGTTGTTGGAACACTTTGGATTGCGCTTGGATTGGATCAACAAGACCCGCGGACGCGGCAGTTCCGTTGTGATTCCCTCGGCTTCCCTGGCGCATTCGATGGCTTCTTCGGCGGAGGATCGCGCGCTGGCCGGGGAATCCAGGGGTTCCGAGCCGACGGCCACGGCGATCCCGTCCAAACCACAGTCATCGGCTCCTTCGGTGACCGCGTCCTCGTAGCTGTGAAGGGGCAGGTCGAGGCGATGCACTGCGAGATAGACGCAGAGCCGGGCGAAGGTCAGTGGATCCTTGGGATTTGGGGCAGTGCCGGGCTCGATCGGGCGTCGGAACGCTTCGATTTCATTGCGGGAGAAGCGCTCAAGCGCCGCTGTGATCCGGGGATCCATCCGTTCGTCTCTGGAACAAGAACCAATATCCTGGTTTGCCCGCAGACCGCTGTCAACACGGCGGTCTGTTCACCGGTTTTTCACAGAGTCGATCGATTGACTTGCATGGACTGATCCCTGGCGTAGTGTCCGGCTCGAGGTTTGGCCGATGCTTCCCCCTGCTCAACACGTGGCAATGCCGGGTGGGACGACTGGCAAGCAAGGAAACGTGCTTGAAGTCGCCCACGAGAGGATTGGATTCGTGAGCCTGGCCATCGCGTTGATCTGGTCTTCGTTCGTCTCCGCTCTGGCGGATCGGGCGCGGGGACTTCACGGTTCCCAGTGCGGCAGCACTCCTTGCCGGACAGATTGCAACGCGAGGGAAAGCCGGTCGCCTCGAAAACGTAGCCTCCGATCTGGTGGACATTTGAAGGATGGCGGAGCCGAGGCGGCTCGCAGCAGCATCCCCTGTCTCTTTGGAACTATCCACCCGGACGGCGAACTCCAAACAACGAACCGTTCATATCCAAAACATGTCATCATCATCCTCTTCCGCAGAAGGCTCATCGGCTCCCCGCAGCCGCAACCGCAGGCGCCGCCGCCGTGGAGGTGGCGGCGGTCAGGGGCGTCCCCAGGGGCATGCTCCCTCCAATTCCTCGTCCCCGAATCCCCAAGGCTTGCAGCGCCAGCCGCGGCCTGAAGGCGCTTCGGAGGCACGCACCCGCCGCCGTTATTCCAAACCGGCCCCCAAGCCGGAAAGCCTTGTCGAAAAGGTCATCCGTTTCCTGACGTTTGGCATCGTAGATTCCCGTCAAAGTCCGACGACACGCGTTGTCGAGCGGGTTCCCGTCCACACCGCCGAGAACCGGTCGACCGGGAATCGGGAATCGGGGCGGAAGCGGGACCGCGATCGGGACCGGGACCGGGACCGCGATCGGGACCGGGACCGGGACCGCGATCGTGATCGCGATGCTCCGAACGAGAGACCTCGGGAGGCGACCCGGTCCCGTGGCGGGATCGAGGCTGGCAGCGGTGAATCCCGCAAGGAAGAGCGTCGCGAGCGCAAGCCGCCGGAACCGGTGGAGCCCACCACGGAGCGGCTGCATGTGGGGAACCTGGACTATGACGTGACCGAGGCGGATCTCTACGACTTGTTCAACGGAGTGGGCGCGGTGCGGGACGCGGAGATCGTCTATCACAAATACACGCAGCGCTCGAAAGGCTTCGCCTTCGTGGTGATGGCCTCGGTGGAAGAGGCGAAGCGGGCGTTTGAAGTGCTCAATGGCAAAGAGTTCATGGGACGACCCATGTGGGTCAACGGAGCCAAGAGCGCCGGTCCTGCGGATGCTGAGGAAGAGGTTCCCGAATCGGCCTCGAACGCCGCCTGAACCAATCGACTGGATCTGGCCGTCCGGGATTTCCCGGGCGGCCTTTTTTGTGGGAAAGCACCTATTCCCGCACGACGCGGAGTCTTACGGGAGGGGTGGCGTGTCCGCCTTCGGCCTTGGTGACGAGGTGGAACCAGCGCTCGCCTGCGGGGACCCACTTGGCGGCGGTGATGGCGAAGCGCTGTTCCTTGGCTCCGGTCGGGATCATCAGTCCGCTCAGACCGACGTTGTCGATGTAAACGCCGTGCGGCAAGTTGCGCCCGGAATCATCCCGGCCAAAATTCACCTCTCCGTCAAAGCCGCGCCTTTCCACGACCACCGTCGTGAAGATGGTTTCTCCCGGATGGATGGTGATGATGGACTCGGCGGTGGCGAGGCGTGGAAGGAGCTTCGGGGCGGGGCCGAGCGTGATCTTGCCGAGGTTTCCGGTGCGTTTTTCAACGGTTTTCCCGCCGATCTTGGCCTTGGCGACAACTTGGACCTTGGCGGCGAGTTCCTCGGTGACGGTTGGGGCATCGGCGGCTGCCTGGAGAGCGACGTAGGCCCAGGATTGGCCCTCCTGGATGGTGGTGGGGCCTGAGACGGAGAAGCCTGGTGGGAGATTCTCCAGGCTGATCTCAATTTCGCCTGCAAAGTCATCTTCGCGGACGGCGCGGAAGCCGAGTTCCTGACCGCTTCCCGGAGCGACCTTGGGATCCTTTCCTTCGAGGACGAGCGAGAAATCCGGCGCGATGGGACGGATGGTCAACTTGTAGCCGTAGTCGGAGCCGCCGAGACCGCGCACATCGCCGATGCGGGCGAGAAAGCTGCCGTCCGAAGGGGCGGTGAAGGTCAGTTTGGAATCTTTCCCGAACCTTCGGGAGGCGTCGTCGTCGTTCTCGAAAAAGATGCGATAGAGGGGCAAGCCGTTCGGGAGCGGTTTGCTGCCCGGGGGCAGGGGATCGACGATGTAACAAGGTTCGCCAAGGGCATGGGAGAGTGGCGAGGTATCGAACCACGTCTGGCGGTTGCCCATTCCGGGATAGACCCGGAATCCGGAATCGGGTCCCCGGGGATAGTGCCAGAGTTTGACCACTTCCCCGTTGCAGTAGAGATACTCGTTGAGTTCCATTTCCCGCCAGTTGTGGATGCGGAAATCATCGGAGGTGTCGGAGTCCTTCCCGCGAAAGGTGAACCAGGAATCGCGAACGGACTGCAGAACCGTCCGTTCGATGGGCTTGCCGTCCATGGTCACGACCTCGATCCTGGAATCGAGTGGGGACTTGTCCCGGGCCGCGTGGACTTCCAGGACCCACTGCTCGCCTTTTTTGGCCTCGAACCGAAACGTGTCGAGATCTCCCTTCGAGCTGATGCTTCCCTTCACGACGGCGGGAAGAGCCACCGGTTGGGGACTCGGTTGCTCGGTTTCATCGATGGCGTTGAGGGGCCCGGACGCAGTCGGAACGATGGCGGTGAGGGACTGACCGACGGTGCCCATGGGAGATGGCCCCGTTTCGGCAGCGTAACGGACCAAGGCGCCTGGCAAGGTGCTGGCGATGAAGCCGTTCCCGGTCCAGGCGATGCCGGACACGACCTCTTCCTGGGGGCCGGAGTCCGACAAGGGCTGCAGGCCGGGCAGGGACCAGAGTTTCACGCTGCCATCTGCCGAGGCCGAGAGGAGGCGCGAGCCCTTGGGATCAAACCCGAACTGCACGACTTCCGCCTCGTGGGCGAACCGGGCCTCCAGCACCGGATTGATCGCGGGATCGTCTTTTGAGAGGAGCCGCCATGTGCGGATCCGGTTGTCCGCGCCGGCGCCGATCAAATAGCCGCCGTCCGGGGAAAACGCGATGCGGAATTGGGCGCCCTGGGGTTGGTTGAGCGTGTCCAGACGTTCGCCGTCGCGCACCCGCCAGACCTTTGAGGTTTGGTCGCCGCTGGCACTGGCGAGGAGCCGACCGTCCGGGGAAAAGGCGAGATCGAAGATGGCCCCGTTGTGTCCCGGCAGATCGCGAACGAACTGGCCGCTGGCTGCGTCCCAAAGGCGGATGGATTGGTCGTAACCGGCGGTGGCGAGCAGTTTTCCGTCTGGGGACCATTCCGCATCATAGAGGACATCCCGATGGCCCTCTCCAAACGAGCGGATCAGGGCGCCGGTGGAGGCGTTGTGAACGGAGGCCACGCCTTTCAGGCCCGGGATGCCGCCGGCCGCCACCAAATGGGTTCCATCGGCGGACCAGTGCAAGGCGTTGATCTTGCCGGGCCCGGAGGCAAAGCGAAACAACGGTTGGAGCGTGACGGCATCGAGCAAATCGATTCGGCCAAAGCGGGCAGCAGCGATCTGTTTGCCGTCGGGGGAGACCGCGAGGGCGGAGACTGGCTCCTTCGAGAGCTTGGCCGCCGCGACAGTTGGCACCGCCAGTTCCTCGAGCAGGGACTTGTCTTCGCCGGGAGCGGGGCCGTGGGCTCCGGCATCGATCCACTGTTCGATGACGGTGATTTCCGCGCGGGAAGGTTGGGGTTCCTTGCGGGGAGGCATGGCCGGTTTGGCCTCCTTGCGCATGAGGCGGGTGAGGTAGGACTGGCCGGAATCGCCGGCCTTCAGGATCGGTTCACCGCTTTCGCCCCCGGCCATGAGGGCGGCGAAAGTTTCCACGGAGAATTCTCCCTCCAGGTCGCGGCTGTTGTGGCAACCGGCGCAGTAATCCCTAAGGATGGGCAGGACGTCCCGGCGATACTCGGGGGCGGCGACCGCCGTTGCGGCACAGATCCAGAGAAACGAGGCAATTTTCATTATCGTTGAAACAGGAATTCCCGGGAAGTCAGCATCGCCCAGACGAAGTCTTCCAGCACGACCCGGCGTTCCGGTCCGGTGACGTCTTTGATCATGGAGAGGAACCCGGTCCGTTCCGCCGGAGAGGGGAGCCGGGACAGGGCCACCAGATATCCTTCTTCGACGATTTGCTCGTTGGAACGGGAAGGGGCCAGCCAGGAATCGATCAGCCCGCCCGGTTGCGCTAGCTTGTCGTTCAGGGTGGTTCCGTTGGCCAAATGAAGGACCTGAACCATGCTCGGCTGGTTTGAGCGTTCACACTCGCAAGTGATCTCCCGCTTGTTGCGACCGAAAGCGGACAAGAAATACGAGTTGACGGCGGAATCGTAAAGCTCCATGGCCCGGGTTCCCTGCGGATAAAGCGCCGTCTTCTCCGTGCTTCCATCCGCGAGATCAATCATCTCGAACTTTGAGGGAATCTTGGTCACGGAGCAGACGGCGTCGTGGATGACCTCAGCCATGAGTCGGCGCGGGTAATACCGGGAGAAATAGCGGGAATCGCCCCGGTTCGCGGCCAGCACCTCGCTGCTGCGCTGATACGTCTCGCTCTGCAGGATGACGCGCATGAGGGCCTTGAGATCGAAATGATGTTCTACGAAGTGATTCGAGAGCGCTTCCAGGAGCGGTTCATTGCTGGCCGGGTTGCTGCTCCGAAGATCATCCACCGGGTCGACCAAGCCCCGTCCGAGATAGGCTGCCCAGACCCGGTTGGTGATCGCCCGGGAGAAGAGGGTGTTCTCTTTCGCGGTCAACCAATCCGCCAGAGCCTCGCGCCGGTCCTGGGATGAAGCGGCATCGAGGACCGCTCCATCGAGCGGCGCGGGTGCCTGGGGTTTCCCGGTCCGCGGCTGGATCAGATCGCCCCGGGACTCGACGTAAACGGTCCGGAGACCGTCGCCGTTGCGTGAATCTCCCCCCCAACCCTTGGCGCGGACCCGGGAGAAAAGGTTGGCGAAGGCGTAATACTGATCGTTGGTCCATTTCTCCAACGGATGGTTGTGACAACGGGCGCAATTGATCGACAGCCCGAGGAAGCTCTGGCTAATGTTCTCGGCCATCGTCTCCGGATCCTGGTGGACCGCATAGAAGTTGGTGGCTCCGTTGACGTTGCTGTCGCCCTTGGCGGTGACCACTTCACGAGCGATCTCAGCCCAGGATGCATTGGCGGCCAGCTTGCCCCGGAGCCACTGGTAGTAGGACTTCACCGCTTCCGGACGGAGCACCTTCCCGTTGATGAGGAAAATGTCCGAAAAACGGTAGGTCCAGTAGTCGATGAATTCCTTGCGGGCCAGAAGGCGGTCGATCAATGCGTCCCGTTTGCCGGGGTCCGTCCCGGCCACGAAGGTTTTCACCTCTTCCGCCGACGGAAGCACGCCGATGGTGTCGAGATGCGCCCGGCGGACGAACTCCTCATCCGTGGTGCGGCGCGAGGGAGGCAGACGCAATTCCTCGAGTTGGGCGATCACGAAGTCATCGATGAAATTGCGGCGCGGAGCCGAGGCGTAGGCGTGGCCATCGACAGCGTTTTCAAACGGCACGGTGACGCGGGCCATGACGATTTGACTGGAGAACCAGACCGTCACCGCTCCCTCGCCGGAGCCGATCACGGAAATCGTTCCCTTGTCATCGACTGCGGCAACCGTTTCATCCGCCGAAGTGAACTTGGCCCAGCGGGTGACGTCATCGGTGCGGCCATCGCTGTAGGTCGCGCGGACCAGGAGGCTTTGTGAGTTGCCGATCCCGAGAACCGACCGGGCCGGAAGCACTTCCAGTTTGGTGAGGGAAGCATCCGCGGGGGAGGGGCCTTTGGCGCCCTGGCTGAGCCACGCGGCGAGGACCCGGTAATCGTGGGATTCCGGCTCGATTCTCCGTCCCCCTTTGTGCGGGGTGGCGGCGGTGGGTTTGGTCAGGAGCAGGCTTTGGGCGGGCGCGGCGAGTTCGACGCGGCGTCCCCGCATTTCCCGGGTGATCTTGTAATGGTCTCCGGCTGGATCGTATCCCCGGAGACTGAGGCGGAAGCCTCCCTTCCCGGCGATCGCTCCATGGCAAGCGCCCATGTTGCAATTGTTGCGGGAGAGCACGGGCATGACGTGGTTGTTGAAGCTCCACACCTGAGGTTTGTCGAAATCGACCACCGTCACCTCGGCGCTTGCGGTCCCTTCACCGGTCTCCGCCATGACCTTGGTGCGGCCGTTGCCCTTGGGCACGAGGAAACCATCCGCGATGACGGCGATCTTGGCGTCCTCTGTCCAGAGGCGTTTGATCGGGGATTCCCCGGCGTAATGCCCGCTTTCGGCGCGCACCGCCAGGACTCCATGCCGAGCCTCTGGCCCGTGAAGCGTGATGTTTCCCGGGAGCAGTTTCACCTCCGCCCCTGCGCCAGCCAGAAGCAGCGCCCAACCGTAGAGCCAGTTTCTCATGCAAAGAGTTCGTGAACGGGTTGTCTTCCGAAATCCACCAAGGGGAACGGACGGCCGGAGGGGCCCGGCAAATGAGATTCGTGGTCGAACCCGAGTCCTTTGAAAATGGTGGCCACGATATCGCCCGGCTCGACGGGGCGGTCTGCGGGGAATCCACCGATCGGATCGCTCTTTCCGATGATGCGTCCGCCTTGAACGCCGCCTCCAGCGAAGGAACAGGTGAAACACTGGGGCCAGTGATCACGCCCCCCGGCCGGATTGACTTTGGGGGTGCGGCCAAACTCGGCGAGACCGGCCACCATGACCGAGTCCAGCAGACCGCGTTGGTCGAGGTCTTCGATCAAGGCGGTGTAAGCGCGGTCATACATGGGAGCCACCTCTTGTTTCATCTGGGCCACGGAGATGAACGGTTTGGATCCGTGGATATCCCACGAGAGTTCGTTGAACACGGTGTGGAAGGTGTTCACCGTCACGAAACGAACTCCGTTTTCCACGAGGCGGCGGGCCAGCAACATGCATTGACCGACCCGGTTCATCCCATAGCGCTCGCGCAGGGCCGGATGTTCCTTGGAGAGATCGAAGGCGCTGCGGGCCTGTTCGCTGGTCATCAACCGGAAGGCGGCCTGGAAGTTGTCGTCCATGAGCCGCGCATCTTCGCTGGCCTCGAAATCCTTGATGGTCCCCTCCACGAGATCCCGCATCTTGCGGCGCCGGTCCATGCGGGCTCCCCCGATCTGGTCCGGAGGGAGCAGGTCGGGCACCTTGAAATTGGGTTTGGATGGATCCGCCTGGAGCGAGAACGGATCATGGGCCTTGCCGAGAAAGCCACCGGCCTGGCCGTTGGGAAGATTGCCGCCGCCGCGGCCCATGAGCTGGGGCAAGACGACGAAGGGCGGAAGATCGGATTTCCGGCCCATCAGATAGCTGGCCACCGCTCCGGCGTGTGGCGTTTGCACGCCCCCGGTGAAGCGTCGCCCGGTCTGCATCATCTGCCAGCCGGCGTCGTGCACGGCGGCGCCGTCGTGATGACAGGAACGGATCAGGGAGAATTTGTCGGTGATCTTGGCGTGCAGCGGGAGGATCTCCGAGAGCTGGAAACCCGGGACCTTGCTGGGGATCGGCTGGAAAGGGCCGCGGATCTCGCTCGGGGCCTCTGGCTTCAGGTCCCACAAATCGAGGTGACTGGGACCGCCGAGGTTGAAGATCAGAATGCAGGCCTTGGAGTCGTCCCCCTTGACCTGGCCGTTTTCTTTCGCCGCCAGAAACTGGGGAAGAGACAACCCGATCGGTCCCAAGGCTCCCACTTGGAGGAAGGAGCGGCGGGAGAATTAGCGACCACAGAGGGGCGCCTTGCTTTCCGCGAGAAAATCAAACATAGCGGTTTAGGGGAAAACTTTCGTCGTCAATTCTAGTCACCAGATTGACGATCGTCTTGTATCACAAAAACTGGATTTGGTAGATTCCGCGCATGAGTCCCGAGGAAGCACGTCAATTTCAGGAGTTTTTTTTCCGGCGCAATCCAACGCTTCTTTCTCCGCTCCGTCTCATGGCCTCTTCTCCGCAGGCTTGTGTCTTCGTCAAGGATGTTCAGAGTCGTTATGTCCTCTGCAACGCCCTCCACCTTGTCACCTACGATCTGGACCGGGAAGAGGATCTCATTGGCCGCAGCGCCAACGAATATTTTCCCGCCCTGCTGGCCGAGGCCTACGCTGCCAATGACCGGATGGTCTTCGAGACGCGGGCAGCGGTTTGGAACGAGGTCTGGCTGGTGCCCCACATCCGCGGCACGCCGCGCTGGTTCAGCTGCAGCAAGACGCCGTTGTTCGATCTGCAGGGCGATTTGATGGGGCTGGCGGGTTTCATGCGGCCGATCGCCACCCCGGAGGATCAGCGGGCATACTTCGGTGAGCTGCAGCGGGTCATGACCTACATCGACACCCATCTTGTCGACGAAATCAGCGCGGAGACACTGGCCGGAATCGCGGGGCTCTCGGTGTCCCAATTCAACCGGAGGTTCCGGCAACTGTTGCGGTTGTCCCCGATGGAATACGTTCTGGCTCTCCGGGTTCAGGAGGCGCAGCGTCTCCTCGCCACCACCCGGCAATCGGTCGGCGAGATCACTGCCGCGACCGGTTTCTGCGACCAGAGTCACCTCACCAAACGGTTTCGGGCGGTCACCGGGATGACTCCAATGGCTTACCGAAGGCGTTATCAGCGAGAATGAGGGAGGGCCGCGTGGGGTGGACGGTTCCTGCCCTCATCCGGCGAAGGGGTGGGTCGGCAGCCCACGCACCGGAAGCTCCACCGCGAAAAGTCTTCCCGCCAGGGGCTCCTCCAAACCCTTCTTGATCCCGGTGGTGACGTAGAGCGTCCGCAGATCCGGGCCACCAAAGGCCGGGGCCGTGGTTTCAATGCAGGGATATTCGATTCGTTCCAAGGGTTTCCCGGTGGACGGGTCGAAGCAGAGCACGCAACCGCCGTGGCACATGGCGATCCAGAGATGCCCCAGCCAATCGATCGTCATCCCATCGGGGGAACCTTCGATGCCCAGGGCGGCGGTGTCGATGACGGTTCGGGGATCGGAGATGGCGCCGGTCTCGAGGTGGTAGTCGAAGGCGAGGACTTTGCGAGTCGGGGTGTCGATGTAATACATGACGTCCGCCGCGGCGTTCCAGCAGATCCCGTTCGAGTTGGTGACGGGGCCGTAGACTTCAGAAACGCGAAGGTCGGGGTCGAGCCGGTAGAGTCTGGCGTCGCCAGTTTTCTTAATGGTGCTGATGGTCCCGGCCCAGAATCGGCCTGCGGGATCGCATTTGCCGTCGTTGAACCGATTGTCCGGCTTTTTGTCCGGTTCCGGATCGGCGATGGGCGATTTGGTGCCGGAGACGGGGTCGAGAAAGGAGAAGCCGTTGTCCCCGGCGATCACGAGGCCGCCTCCGGAGCGGGGAACGACGCAGCCGACGCGTTCGCCGATGTTCCAAACGGTTTCCTGACCGGAGACCGGGTCAAAGCGGACGACCGAGTGGGACTCGATGTCGACGGAATAGAGACGATCTTGCCACCAGAGAGGGCCTTCGCCCCAGGAGGAGACGCGGGAACCGACGGGAAGGGGATGGAGAGCCATGGCTGGCATCCTCGCGGGGAGTTGAGGATGCGCAACCGGGAAGGCGTAAGGTTTGCCATCATAAATTGTCGGGAGTTCGCGATTGACTTTTTGAAGGCGAGTCGTGAGGGTGAGCTTCTATCATGAAAGCTACCCCCTTGGCAGTCTTGTTGGCCATTGGCGCACTCGTTAGTCTTGGGTGTGAGAGCACCAGTCCTGACAGTCCTTCTTCTGCGTCCGGCGAGTTGCAGGGCCCGGGGACCCCGACGGGAGCGGGTGGTGGAGCCATCGGGTTTTTGGTGACGAATTATGCTCCGTTGGAACAGTGGATGGATGAGCGGTTCAAGGTGCGCTATGAGAACATGCCGTTGAGCATGGTGTTTGAGCAGCAGCCGATCGCGGAGATCCGTTACAAGCTGGAGAATCTTCCGCAAAACGCTCCCGTGCTCAATCTGGTCTCCTCCTCGATCAGTCGACGGGAGATCCTCAAGGAAGTCTCCGACTTTTTCAGCGTGGACATGACGGTGGAGATGGTGAACGGCCAGCCCAGCCAAGTGATTGTCCGGGGGCGTCAGGCCCCAGCCGGTTCCTACACTCCGCCGGCACCGCTGGGAACCTTGTCCTCAAATCAGCCTGCCGACGTTTTGTCTCCCGATCCAGCGCTTCGCTGAGTCCGCTTCCGCCGCGGGGGGAATGCCAGGGTGCGCAACCAAGCTCCCAAGGCCTTGATTCCTTTCTCCAAGATTTCCGGGGGTTGCGTGTAGGAGAGTCGGAGGCATTCCTTTTGGTGGGTCCAATCCCCGGGCATTCCGTAGAAGAAATAGTTCCCCGGAACGACGATCACCCCGCGTTCTTTCAGCCCGAGGTAGAGCTCCCGGCTTGAGAGCGGGCAGCCCTCCAACCAGAGCCAGAGGAAAAAGGCTCCCTCCGGTTCATGAACGCGATAGGGCAGTCCTTCCAATTCCCGGTCGAGGAGAGCGAGAGTTTCGAGGCAGCGGCGGCGGTAATAAGGGCGAATCACATCCCGGCCAATGCGCTCGAGTTCACCGGACTGGAGCAGCGATTTCGCAAGGAATTGTCCCAGGTTGTTGTTCGCCAAACCCACCACGGCATTGAGTGCCGAAATTTCGCGGATGATTTCCGGGGGGCCGACCACGAAGCCGGTGCGCGTTCCCGGCAGTCCGAGTTTGGAGAGACTGAGCGTTTGGATGACGCTGGGGTGCCAAAATGGTTCGGCCTTGGTATAGACGACGCCGGGGAAGGGCAATCCGTAGGCGTTGTCGAGCAACAAGGGGATGCCGTGAGTCTCGGCCAGGGTGGCCAGTCGCTCCAATTCTTTCCGGGTGACGACGTTGGCGCTCGGGTTGGTGGGCCGGGAGAGGCAGATGGCACCAATATCGGGCGTGATTTGGAGGCGATCAAAGTCGATGTGGTATTTGAATCGGTTCGGGCGGGTCAACTTGATCTTGCCCGGGCAACTGACGAAGAAGTCGGGTTCGAGTCCCTGGCCGGCGTAACCGATGTATTCGGGGGCAAGGGGAAGCAGGATCTTGCGGGGCGGTCCACCGCCATCGGAACGGCGACCGCCGAAGAGATTGAGGAGGAAGAAAAAAGCGGTTTGGCCGCCCGGGGTGACTGCGATGTTTTCAGGGCCGACCTCCCAGCCGCAGGCTCGGCGCAAAAAGCCAGCCAACTCTGAGCGGAACCCAGGATTGCCGGACGGGGGATCGTAGTTGCCGAGCATGGGCCCGAGGACGTCCGGGGACTGGGCCAGAGCGGTGATGGCCTGGCTCCAGAGGCGCTCCACCTCTGGAATGCGGGCGGGATTGCCGCCTCCCATCATGACCATGTCTGGTTCGCCAGAAGCCAGGGCGGAGCCCAGATCCTCCATCAACTCGACAATGCCGCAGTCGTTGGCAACGCTGGCCGCGAACTGGCTGCGGGGGAACATGGAGTGGGATCAGCCCTCTTGATCCTCAGCGGGAACCTCGACACCTCCCACGGTCTTGACCACCATCTTGATGTCGACGGTGACTTCCGGGTGGAGTTTGACGGGGATATCGAACTGGCCGGTGGACTTGATCGGCTTCTCCATGTGGATGAGGTGGCGATCGATTTTCTCGCCGATCTTCTCTTCGAGAGCCTTGACCACGTCGTTGAGGGAGATGGACCCGAAGGCTTTTCCGGAGGCACCGGTCTGCAATTCGAGCTCGAGCTTCACCCGCCTGATCTTGCTGGCGATTTTTTCGGCATCCTCCAATTCGGCGGCCTCGCGCGCGGCGCGCTTTTTCTTCAAGGACTCCAAGTTGCGGAGGTTGCCTTTGGTGGCCTCGTAAGCCTTGCCGTGGGGGACGAGGAAGTTGCGGGCGTAACCGCGGCGCACCCGGACGACATCGCCTTCGGAACCAAGGTTGAGGACTTTTTCGCGGAGAATGACTTCAGTGTGGGCCATGGCGGCAAGATGGTTCGAAGGGTTCGAAAACGGGCGGAGTAGGTCGCCCCATTTGTCCAGGATGTCAAGGGCTGGTCTTGAGAGGGGAGGAAATCCGCAGGAAAGGACGCATTTTTTCGAGCTTGGCCGCGCCGATGTTGGGCACCCGGAGCAGGTCCTCCACGGCGCGGTAGGGGCGATTTTGGATGATGGCGAGGGCGGTGGCCTCGCCCACCCCAGGCAATTGCATCAACTCATCCCGGGCGGCGGAGTTGAGGTCGATGGTATTGCCCGCACTCAACTTGACCGTTCCCTGGACTCGTTCGAGTTCCGCCTCCTCGGCGCGCAACTGGCGGCGCTCCTCGGTGAGCTTGTCCCAATCCGTGATCGACCAGATGCCCGCGCCGCGTTTGCTGGCGAGCAGTTGAAGGTCTTCGAGGGTTTGTTGCCATTCCTCCGCACTCATCCCATTCGGGCGTTCCCGGCAGACGCCGAAGGCGCGTGCCAGCCCGAGTTGCACCAAGGTTTCGGCGAGATCGGTGCCGTCGTGCAAGGTCACAAACGCATAAACCCGTTGGTATTGGGGATCCCCACGACCATCCGCAAACGCGGTGTGGACGAAAAAGGGGAGCGAGAGCAGTTCCCTGGTTTTTTCCTTGGCCGCAAAGCCGAAGCGTTGCGCAGCCTCGATGTCCGCGACGCCGAAGAAGCGCCGCTGGTCGCGCAATCTTCGGGCGTTTGATTCGTCCCCTGCCACGTGGGTCTCCACGCAATCGACTCCGTAGAGCCGGATGGTGATCGATTTTCCGTCTGGCTTGATCACGGGAAAGCTGTCGCCATCGGCCCAAGATTCGTCCCGGAAGCGGCAGGGGCCGATGCTGATCAGGACGGATGGTTCTGCAGCTTCCGCCGCGATCGCCACCGCCAGGGCAAACAGAGTGGTGAGACTGGCGAGGGGCATCCCGGCATTGTTTCCGGAAATGGATGGGCTTGCAAGCAGTCGTTTGCTGAGGCGGCTTGGCAGGAGTGGGATCATTTGCGGCTGAGGCGCGCAAACATCACGGCTCCGAGGCTCATGAAAACGATATTGGGCAGCCACATGAGCAGGTGGGGGAAGGCGGCTGGCGAGTCGGAGAACGAATCCGCCACGATGATGAAGACGAAGTAGCAGATGGCGATGATCATGCTGAGGGCGAATCCGATGGAGGTTTCCCGCCGTTGGGCGGTGACGCCGAGGGGGACGCCAACCAGGCAGAAGGTGATGCAGGCGAGGGAGAGGGAGAGGCGTTTGTGCATCTCGGTAAGGTAGGAAGATTTGAGGGCCGGATCGAGTTCCCCGGCCACTTTCTGGCGCAATTCGGTGAGGGTCATGAAGCTCGGTTTCGTCTTGCGGTGGCGTTCCCGGAGCGCGGCGAGGGAGATCTGCAGGGTGGCGTGGCCGGGCTTGACGTAATGATGCAGCTGGAACTCGGTCTGATCGTCGCTCTCGGCCTTTTCGATGTGGGCGTCTTCGAGTTCCATGATGAGATCGTCCATGTTGCCGGGATCAAAGCCGATGATGCCTTCGGCGGCGCGGATGAAAATGTCTGGCCGGGCCCGACCGCTGAGCTTGACCATCTGGAGATTTTTGAGGCGGTAGCGACCGGTGCCGTCGTCGAGCAGTTGCCGCTCCTCGGTGTAGAGGAGGTAGCCGGGGAGAGAGTTGATCACCTCGTCATTGATGAACATGGCCCCCGGGTTTTGGGTGGCGATGCGGAAAAAGACTTGGGCGATGCGGGACTGCGACTTGGGGGCGATGTCGGTGTTGAGCCAGAAAGAGGCGGCGGTGGCGATGAGACCGACGGTGAAGACTGGGGTGCAGATGCGCCACATGCTCAGACCAGCCATGCGCAGGGCGGTGAGTTCGTTGTCGGCGGAGAGGCGTCCGTAGATCAACAGGATCGACGTCAGCATGCCCCAGGGAATGGTGAAGATCAGGGAGAACGGGAGCACGTTGAGCATGAACTCGAGGACGAATCCCCAGCCGAGTTCGGGATGTTCATCGAGTTTGGAGATGAGCTTCTGAAAAACATTGCCCAGGACCAGGACCATGCTGAGAACGAAAACAGCGAAGAAGGTCGAGAAGACGAGCTGCTTGCCCAGGTAGCGATCAAAGATCTTCAGCATGGAGGATGAGGCGGATACTGCACCGGGCGCTTCTTCCTGGCAAACACTCTATGCAACAGCGGAAGGGAGCGGCATTGACTTCGACGGGTGGCGGCGTAGACTTTCCTGTAGCGACGGGGGTGCGGAGTCCGGTATTCACCGGCCAGCTGAGATCCCGGGGAAACCCGGGGACCCTTTGAACCTGAAGCGGGTAATGCCGCCGCAGGGAGATCGGTTGTGTGAAGCGGTTGATGAATTGAGACCGCCGAGGGCACCGCCGCCACCGTAGTCACTCAGGAGCCCTCAGATTCAAACCGATGATCAAGCCCGACCTCAAGCCTGAGATCCGCCGCGAAGCGGAATCACTGTTTCCCAAGAGTCACCGCGTCTACGTGCGGGGGAGCCGATATCCCGATGTGCTGGTGCCGATGCGGGAGGTGGAGTTGTCGCCGACGCGGCATGCCAACGGTCGGGTCGAGGAGAACCCTCCGGTGAGGATTTATGATCCATCGGGACCCTGGGGAGATCCGGCGTTTGCCGGTTCGGTGGAGGCGGGTTTGCCAGCTTTGCGGGCCGAGTGGATCCGCGCACGGGGGGACGTGGAGGAATACGACGGACGCGTGGTGACGCCGGCCGACAACGGGTATTTGTCGGACGCGCACGCCGAACGGTTCAACACCGGCAAGTCCGAGCGGAACCGATTGAAGTGCTATCCGGGGCTTATGCGCCGTCCGTTGCGGGCCACGGGGCATCCGGTGAGCCAGTTGTGGTATGCCCGGCAGGGGATCGTGACCCCGGAAATGGAGTTCATCGCCATCCGGGAGAACATGGGGCGGGCGCAGCAGCGGGAAGCTGCCTCGGCCCGGGCCAATCAATTGGGGTTCCGTCATCCGGGACGCTCGTTCGGTGCGGCCATTCCGGAGGAGATCACGCCCGAATTTGTGCGGGACGAGGTGGCGCGGGGCCGGGCCATCATCCCCGCGAACGTCAATCATCCGGAATTGGAGCCGATGATCATCGGCCGCAATTTCCTGGTCAAAATCAACGCCAACATCGGCAACTCCGCAGTGGCCTCCACAATTGACGAGGAAGTGGAGAAATTGCGTTGGGCCACCAAATGGGGCGCGGACACCGTGATGGACTTGTCCACCGGCAAGAACATCCACGCGACGCGAGAGTGGATCCTGCGGAATTCTCCGGTCCCGATCGGGACGGTGCCGATCTATCAGGCGCTCGAGAAGGTGAACGGCCGGGTAGAGGATCTCTGCTGGGAGGTTTTCCGGGACACCTTGGTGGAGCAGGCGGAGCAGGGAGTGGATTATTTCACGATCCACGCCGGGGTGCTGTTGCGGTTCATCCCGCACACCGCGCAGCGGATGACCGGGATTGTGAGCCGGGGCGGATCGATCATGGCAAAGTGGTGCCTGACGCATCACCGGGAGAACTTTCTTTACGAGCATTGGGACGAGATTTGTGACCTCATGGCGGCTTACGACATCTCGTTCTCAATCGGGGATGGTTTGCGGCCCGGTTCGATCGCGGACGCCAACGATTTTGCCCAGTTCGGGGAATTGCAGACGCAGGGGGAACTGACGCGTCGCGCTTGGGAGAAGGGGGTTCAGGTGATGTGTGAGGGGCCCGGTCACGTGCCGATGCACATGATCGAGGAGAACATGCACAAACAATTGGAGTGGTGTCACGAGGCGCCGTTTTACACCCTGGGGCCGCTGACGACCGACATCGCACCAGGCTACGATCACATCACCAGCGGGATCGGTGCGGCGATGATTGGCTGGTATGGAACCGCGATGCTCTGTTACGTCACGCCGAAGGAGCACCTGGGGTTGCCGAACCGGGATGATGTCCGGGAGGGGGTCGTGACCTACAAGATCGCCGCGCACGCGGCCGATCTGGCGAAGGGGCACCCCGGCGCCCAATATCGGGACAATGCCCTTTCCAAGGCTCGGTTTGAGTTCCGTTGGGAGGATCAGTTCAATCTCTCCCTCGATCCGTTGCGGGCGCGGGATTTTCACGATGAGACCCTGCCGCAGGATGGAGCGAAGACCGCGCATTTTTGTTCGATGTGCGGTCCGACGTTCTGTTCCATGAAGATCACGGAGGATGTCCGCAAGTTTGCGGAGGAGCAGGGCGTGACTGAGGCGGAAGCGCTCGATGCGGGCATGCAGGCCAAGGCTCGCGAATTTCAAGAGCGCGGAGCGGACATCTATTCGTAAACCTGATCGCCAAAACCCCATGAAACAATTCGGAAGAGTGCTGCTGGGAAGCTCGCTGCTGGCGTTGGCTTCCTGCACGACGCCTGGTTTCGACCGGGCCTGGAAACAGAGTGTCTCTTCGGCACCGCGCCGTGGGGAAGTGACTGGGGCGTGGGCGGGGACGTGGACCAGCGCCGCGAATGGCCACACTGGCAAGTTGCGGTGCCTGGTGGAGCAGAAGGACGAGGACACGCTCTCGTTCCGGTATTGGGCAAGTTGGGCGGGTTGGATGCAGGCGACCTTTCGCGCGGAGGGAGATGTTCAGCCCGGTCCCGATGGCCGTTATCGGGTCAAGGGGACCAAGAAGATGTTTCCGTGGGGAACGTATTCCCACGAAGGGGTGATCTCCCCGGATCACATGGAAGCCAGTTTCCGGTCGGAGCGAAGCAACCTGGGCCGGTTTGAGATGTCCCGGCCTTCCGGCGACTGATGGATTTGAAGAGAATGTGAACCACCTGGACCCATGACGAGACCGCAATCCTCCTCTGCCCCGCAGATTGACATTTCCGTGAGCAAATTGATGGGGGGCATCCTGGCGCTTCTGGCCCTTTGGGGCGTCGTCAGTTCCGTCTACACGGTGCCGGTGGATTCCGTGGCCGTGGTGACGAGGTTCGGCCGATACGTTCGGGAGGACGACCGCGGGTTCAATTTCAAGCTGCCTCTGGGCATCGAAGAGGCCATGGTGGTGCCGGTCCGGCGGCAGATGAAAATGGAGTTTGGGTTCGGCACGGAAGGAGGCACCAATCGTTACCAGACATCGAGCTGGGAGGAGCAGAAGCTGGAGCAGAACATGGTGACGGGGGACCTGAACGCCGTGCTGGTCCAGTGGGTGGTGCAATACAGCATTCGGGATGCGGTATCCTATCTCTTCAAAGTGCACGAGCCCGAGCAGACCTTGCGGGACGCTTCGGAAGCGGTGATGCGCTCGGTGATCGGGGATCGCACGGTGGATGAAGTGATCACGGTCGGGAAGGACGAGATCGAGCGGGAAGCGGTGGATCAGTTGCGGCAGCTTGCCGAGTCGTATGACATGGGGATCGCGATTGATCTGGTGCAATTGCGCTTCGTGGATCCTCCGGCGGAGGTTCAGCCGTCCTTCAACGACGTGAACAAGGCGCAGCAGGAGCGCCAGCAGAAGATCAACGTGGCCCAGCGCGAGTATGAGACGGCGGTGCCGCGGATGAAGGGGACCGCGCAGAAGATGGTCAGCGAGGCCCTGGGTTACCAGTCCAAGCGGGTGAACGAAGCCCAGGGAGATGTCGCCAAGTTCAAGGCCCTCCTTACCGAATACCAGCGCTCCCCGGAGATCACGAAGCGGCGGATTTATTTGGAGACCCTGAGGGAAGTTCTTCCCGGGCTCGGCAGAAAAGTGATCATCGACGAGAGCGGGACCCAAGCCCTGCCCCTGCTGCAGCTTGGCGGAGAAACTTCTGGAGGAAAATAGACATGAACAAACTTCCTGGAACGCTGGGACTGCTGCTGGCGGTTCTGCTGCTGGCTTTGGTGGCCCTCGACGGGGTCTACACCGTCGATATGACGGAACAGGTGATCGTCACGCAAGGTGGATTGCCGGTGGGGGCACCGGTGGTGGACGCCGGACTGCATTTCAAGGTGCCGGTGGTGCATCAGCTCATCCGGTTGGACAAACGGGTTCTGGAATGGGACGGTCCCTCCCGGGAAATGCCGACCAAGGATAAGACGAACATCATCGTCGATGCCTACGGGCGCTGGCGCATCTCCGATCCGTTGGCGTTCGTGGAGAACGTGCGGGACGTGCGGAGCGCCCTTTCCCGGTTGGATGACGTTTTGGGGAGTGAAATTCCGAAAACCGTGGGAAGTCATGAAGCCGCCGAGATCATCCGTTCCGAGACCGACCGCAAGGCCCAGGTCACGGACGTGGTTTCCGGCACTCTCGGTGAGACCAGTCAACTCAGGTCGATCCGTTATGGTCGGGCCAAAATTGAGTCGGAGATTCAGGCTCGGGCGGTGGAGAAACTGAAGGCCAAGCCTTGGGGGATCGAGTTGCTCGATGTCCAGTTGAAACGGGTGAACTATCAGCCGGAAGTGGAGACGACGATTTACAGCCGGATGGTGAGCGAACGCGCGCGGATCGCCGAACGGTTTCGCTCGGAGGGCGACGGCGAGGCGGACCGGATTCTCGGGGAGAAAGAGCGTGAACTGAAGGACATCGAGTCAAACGCCTACAAGGAGGTGGAGACGATCAAGGGGAAGGCAGATGCAGAGGCGGCGCGGATCTATTCTGAAGCCTACAACTCCTCCCCGGAAGCCGCCAAGTTCTACGAGTTCACCCAGACCATGGAAGTTTATCGAACGATCTTGGGACAGGACACGACCTTGGTTCTGTCGACGGATAGCGATTTGTTTCAATTTCTGAAAGCGATGGATCCATCGACTAGGGCTACGGTGCCGAAGGGGCCGGGTTATGATCCCAACGGGGAACTACCGTTGTTCCTTCGGGACAAGTGAGAGCAGCCAATTCAGTTCATGATCAAGTTTTTGCACACGCGTATCCGGGTGGCGGATTTAGACCGCAGCATCGGCTTCTATGAAAAGTTGGGCTACCGGCTCAACCGGCGGACGGATAAGTCCCCGGCGGGAAACCAGCTTGCCTTCCTGGAATTGGAAGGGAACGATCATTTTATGGAACTCTGCTACTCCCCAGAGTTTCAGG
>QQNE01000075.1 GCA_003402735.1 Verrucomicrobiota bacterium | reverse complement strand
AATTTCTGAAAACTAGACGAGAACTACTTGCACGTAACGCACTACATAGTCTTTTCTTCTTCCGTTTCGGCCAAGCAATTTCCTGCTTTGACCGAAATCTGCTTCTCAAAGATCTGCTGGCCTTGCTTCCCCGAACCCTCCTGAATCACTCTCTCGAGCCTCCCATCTGATTCGCTTCCGCTTGCCGTCCCCACGTTTCCGGTGAGGGGTGTCATCCTATTCGATCATGGAGGAAGCGCAACTGACAATTGTTTATTTTTTCTTTGGCTCGTCGGCTTGCCCGTCGCCGCCCCCGCCCCAATCCAGTCTCCGCCGACCCAAGCCGGGCGTTCCAGGGGTCGGTTGAGAGCGTTCTGCCGCCGTAGCGGATGGTGCCAGCCCAATTCCTGCTTGCCTCCCATCGGCTCCGGCGCTAACACAGGCGACACTATGGCACGCCCCGTCACACTTTTCACCGGCCAATGGGCCGACCTGAGCTGCGAAACGATGATCCGCAAGGCCAAGCAATTCGGCTACGACGGTGTCGAACTGGCCTGTTGGGGGGATCACTTCGAAATTCCCAAAGCCGACGCCGCCTATTGCCACGCCAAGCGGGCCCTTTTGGACCATCACGGCATGAAATGCCAGGCGATTTCGACCCACTTGGTGGGCCAGGCGGTTTGCGACAACATCGACGCGCGCCACAAACAGATTCTCCCCGACCACATCTGGGGTGACGGCGATCCGGAGGGCGTGCGTCAGCGCGCTGCCGCCGAATTGAAGCTGACCGCCCGGGCCGCCCGGGAGTTTGGGGTTTCGGTGGTCAATGGCTTCACCGGCAGTTCGATTTGGCACCTCATCTACAGCTTCCCACCGAACCTTCCGGGCCAAATTGATCGTGGTTACGAGGACTTCGCTAAGCGCTTCGGCCCAATCCTCGACGAGTTCCAGAACAATGGGGTTCGCTATGCGCTGGAAGTGCACCCAACCGAGATCGCCTTCGATATCGCTTCTGCGGAACGCGCCCTGAAGGCGGTGGGCAACCATTCGGCCTTCGGATTCAATTACGACCCGAGCCACTTCGGCTATCAGGGCGTCGATTACGTCGAATTCATCTACCGCTTCGCCGACCGCATTTTCCACGTTCATATGAAGGACGTGGCATGGAGCGAGAAGCCGTGCGAAGTCGGGGTCTTTGGCGGACACGTTGACTTCCACAACCGCAAACGCTTTTGGGACTTCAAATCCGTTGGCCGCGGAGACATTGATTTCGAAAAGATCATCCGGGCTCTGAACGACATCGGCTATACCGGTCCGCTTTCCGTTGAGTGGGAGGATGGCGGGATGGACCGGGAACACGGGGCCGCCGAATCGGCAGCTTTCGTCCGCGATCTCGATTTCCCGCCGTCGAACATCATCTTCGACGCCCAGTTTGATAAAGAGCGCCAAGCCTGAGCGTGGTGGGGGGGTTTATGCATAGGCTTGCTCGCTCCTTCTACGGTCTGGTGGCACTGGCTCCTCTCCTGGCCTGGGCCGATTGGCCTCAATTTCGCGGACCCAGCCAGCAAGGCGAGGTCCCGGCGGAGACCAAACTTCCGTTGACTTGGAGCGCGACGGAGCACGTGGTTTGGAAGGCGGCGATCCCGGGCCTGGGCTGGTCTTCACCGGTTGTGCATCAGGGAAAAGTCTTCCTTTCCACGGCGGTCTCGGCGAGCGGCCGCCAGGACGACCTCCCCACGGTGGACCGCTCCTTGCGGGCTCTTTGCCTGGATGCGGCGACCGGAACCATTCTTTGGGACAAAGAGATCTTCCTCCAGAAGGGGAGCGACGCCAATCGGATCCACAAGAAAAACAGCCATGCATCGCCCACCCCGCTGGTTCACCAGGATCGGGTCTTTTTTCATTTCGGCCCCCATGGCACCGCCTGCCTTGAACTGGATGGCACCTTGGTCTGGAAGGTCGACTCCATCCAATACTCTCCGGTCCACGGCAATGGCGGCTCTCCCGTGGTCGTAGGAGACAGGCTGATCTTCAGCTGCGATGGTCCTCCCGACCCTTTCGTGATCGCCCTGGATCTTGCCACCGGGCAACAGGTTTGGAAAACCCCGCGCAAGACGGAGGCCACCCGCAAGTTTTCCTTTTGCACTCCTTTGCTCATTGGAGAGGGAGCGACCCAGGAGTTGATCCTCCCCGGAAGCGGCAACATTTTTGCTTACGACCCAAAGACGGGTGCGGAGAAGTGGCGCTGCAACTGGGGCGAGGGGTATTCGGTGGTGCCTCGGCCTGTTTTCGGGCATGGACTCATCTTTGCCAGCAGCGGGTATGATCAGCCGGTTCTGTATGCCGTCCGCCCGGGAGGAACCGGTGACGTGACGAAAACCAACGTGGCCTGGATGGCCAAGAAGGGTGTCCCGCGGAACGCCTCCTTCGTT
Organism: Verrucomicrobiota bacterium; assembly: GCA_003402735.1. Classification (GTDB taxonomy): domain Bacteria; phylum Verrucomicrobiota; class Verrucomicrobiia; order Verrucomicrobiales; family DEV007; genus V1-115. Next base: position 19,538 of record QQNE01000075.1, on the reverse strand, counting down.
TTGGCGGGCGATCATTTGTTCACAGTGGACGACAAGGGAATCGGGACCTGCTACGTGGCGGCGAGCGGCGAAGTGAAATGGCAGGAGCGTCTCTGCAGCGACACCTCCGCCTCCCTGCTCCACCATGCCGGCAGAATTTATGCTCTGGACGAACAGGGGAGCTGCACCGTCTTCGCTGCGGGTCCCGAACCCAAAGTGTTGGCAACCAATGCATTGGGTGAGCGCGCTCTGGCTTCGATGGCGGTCGTCCAAGATGATTTGCTGATCCGAACGGAGGGCCACCTCTTTCGGATCGGGGAATAGAGCGTCGACCCGTCCGAACCGATGGAATCTATCGGTTCTTCGGAATGCCGCCGAGATCGTGGGCAATCGGTTGCGGCGTCACCGTCTCTTGCCCCCCGCTCCAGCGAACCATCCCCCACGCCACCTCAGGCCCTCTTCAGATAGATGCGGACCTTGCCGTCCTTGTCGAGGGTGCGCCACATGAGTCCACCCTCGCGTTTGAAGGTCATAATCTCGCCCTTGGCGTCCTGGATCACCATGGTGTCGACATCGGGCTTCTCGATCACCTTGTAAGCCACCGCGCTTCCTGATCCGTCGCTCTCGAATCGGCGCATCTCTGTGGCCGTGAACTCGAGCCGCATGCCATCCAAATGCGCCGCAACGGCGCTGGAAACGGCCCCGCCAACCTTGCTGGCGACGGAGTCCAGAAAGGTCCGGGAGGCAGAGGCATCTGCGGCCGAGGCACGCTTCAGGGCAGCCTCGGTGGCCTGGCGATCAAACTGCCATTTGCCGATCAACCAGTTCCCCGGACCAGAACAGGAGGAGAGCCCAAAGACCAATGCGGCAAGGACGCAAACCAGCGGAAAAAAACGGCGTAAACCCATGTGTAGACCCTACCCCCGATCAATGATCGGTGTCAATCCGGGCTTGGATCGGTTCAAGGATTGACATCGGTCCGCAAGAGATAGTCGTCATAATTGACTAGGCTGGCTCTCCACCACTCAGCCATTTGGGATGCGTTAGCGAACTCGGGCACGTCGCCTCCGCCCGGGACCAACCAGGCTTTGAGTTCCCCCAACAAGAGGCCATGGCGCGAAACTTCCACTCCGGGACGGATGGCCTCGGTGAGCATCATTTCAAAAAGCGCCTTCTCCGGCCGGATCCGCATCTCCGTGAACGCCTCGTTCAGGATCGTCTCGTCCCCCTGACGCAAGGCCCCCGAGAAAATCGTGGCCTTGGATTCCACCGGGTAGGGAGCCGCCAGGCTCCAAGTCATCTCCCGCACCGAAGGGTCCGGGTTCGAAGACGAAGCGGCGAGGACAGCGGTGGCTTCACCCACGGTCAAGGACGCAGCGCTCTCGACCGCGAAAAGCCGGACGTCGGCGTCGGCATCCGTCAGGGCCTCGATGAGAAGGTAAGGATTGCGGTCGTGACCCAGCGCCATGAAATTGGAAATCAGGTCCTTGCGCACCTGCGCCGGAGCCCCTTTCAACTCCCGGAATCGGGCTACGGGATCCCCCTGGGGAGGGGTCCACCCGCTGGCGGCAGGGTTGGACGAGCCGACTTTCCCCAGCATCGAAACAGAGGGCGACGATGGTTGCTTCTCGCCGGGGCGCTGAACGACGTTCCCCGCTTTCCCGAAGGGGGTGGGAAGATCCAGAACCAGGAGCCATACGATCGTCAGGATGGCCACCAAGCCGCCAGCGATGAAGAGAGGTTTACGGACTGGAAACATCAGATCCAAGAGTGCCAGAAAGCGGCCCTCAGCGCAATGAGTTGTGCGCTCCGGGCGGAGGAATTTCCTGGCGGAGCATACCCAGACGAGAACTGACTTCGCAAAAAAAACGCACTGACCAAATCAGATTGAGTTTGCCAGTGCGCTTTCGTCGCGTTATGCCTTGGCTCATGCGTCTCGTTCCCGCTTCCCCTGAAACGCCGTCTGCCCTGACATTGGGTCCACTCTGAGCTCCGCTAACTACCGGACGTTTCGAACCCCAGATTGGCTTGCGCTCATGAGTTTGGAGATTGAAAATGAGCAACTCCGCCAGGAATGCGCTCGGCTCCGTGAAGAACACGAACGCTGTGCGGCAAACCTGAAACACTACGCCACCATTTTTGAACTCAGTCCATCCGCCTGCCTGACCATCGATCCTGACGGATTCATCCTGGAGGCCAACCGTTCCATGGCGGAGATGTTGAACACCAGTCCGGAAACCCTGACGGGGAAGACCTTTGAGAAACTGGTCGTGGAGGAAGACCTAGCCCGCTTCCGGACTCATCTCCAGGCAAAATCCCTTCACAACACCCGGCTCTGCAGCGATTTCCGGCTTTTGCGGCAGGATGGCTCGACGGTGCCGGTGATGATGCAAAGCGTCAAAATCGACAACCTGGGCCGTTGCAGCTTTCTCCTGACCGATCTTCAGGATATCACCTCGCGTCGCCTCACCGAAAAAGCGCTTCAAGACGAGCGCGACTTCAACATGGCCATCTTCGCGACGTCTGGAGCCCTGATCATTGTGCTCGACAAGGCCGGACGCATCTTGCGTTTCAACCAGGCCTGTGAACGCGCGAGCGGTTATGGTGCCGCCGAAGTCATCGGCAAACATCTCTGGGAATTCCTGCTGCCGAAAGAGCAGGTTGAACACGTTCACAACGCTTTCGAAGCGCTTCTGGCGGACCAAGTCCCGAGCCGTTACGAAAACTACTGGGTCACCAAGACCGGCGAACTCAGGCTGATCTCTTGGGCCAACAGCGTCCTCCAAGCCGATGACGGCGGCATCCGGGCCATCATCGGCTCGGGACTCGACATCACGGACCAGCGACAGCTGGAAGGAGAGATCCTAAAAATCGCCGAGCGAGAGCAACGGCGCATCGGAACCGATTTGCACGACGGTTTGGGCCAACAACTGACGGCGATGTCCCTCATGTGCGAGAATCTTCGGGACGACCTCGATGGCCACCCGCCCCTCAAAAACCAAGCGACCGATCTGGGGAACCATCTGCGCGACGCGATCGCGCACACCCGCAACTTGTCGCACGGTCTGATGCTCCGCAACCTCGCGGACGAGGGACTCCAGGAAGCTCTGGAAACGCTCGCCTCGAACACCACGGCGGCGAGTTCAATCCCCTGCGAGTTCGGTTGCGACGGCGATGCGGACGCCCCCGATCCCCTCGTTTCGATTCATCTCTACCACATCGCGCAGGAGGCGATCAACAATTCCCTGAAACACGGAGCGCCTTCAAGAATCGAGATCCAGCTGACCTGTGAGAAGGACACGGCCCGCCTGGTGATCCGGGATGATGGCAGGGGCTTTGCCTCGCCCCCTCCCACTGGGCTCGGGATGGCCACCATGGCCTACAGGGCCAACCTGATCGGCGGCGTTCTCAACGTCTGTTCCCAACCCGGAGCGGGCGTTGTGATTGACTGCTTGGTGATCCGCAAGCAATGATGAGGCCGTATGGGTTCCACTCGCTTCGTCGTTTCGATCTTGGTCGGCGCTTTTCTGGGCCTCTCCCCCAGCGTTTCCGCCGCGCAGACCATCCCTCCCCGCCCAAATCTTCTGTTCATCCTATGCGATGACTTGCGACCGGCCGCGTTGGGGTGCTATGGCAGTCCTCACGTTAAGACGCCGGAAATCGATCGTTTGGCCTCCGAGGGCGTCCGCTTTCAGAATGCGTTTTGCACGACCTCGCTCTGCTCACCGAGCCGTGCTTCCATCCTCAGCGGTCTCTACGCCCACGCTCACGGTGTCACCAACAATTTCACCGAGTATCCGGCGGCCATGACCTCCTTCCCCGGCCGACTCCACGAGGCCGGCTACGCCACCGCCTACTTCGGCAAATACCACATGGGCGAGGAGAATGATGAACCGCGGCCCGGGTTTGATCGGTTTGTGACCCACAAGGGGCAGGGCAAATACTTCGACACGGAATGGAACGTCAACGGGACCAAACGGGAAACCATCCCGGGCTACTACACCACCGTGGTCACCGACATGGCCATGGACTGGCTCAAAGAACAACAGGGCGGGCCACGCCCCTGGTGTCTCTTGCTCGGGCACAAGGCCCCCCACAGTTTTTACACGCCCGAACCCAAGTATGCCCACGCCTTTGACCACGTCAAAGTTCCCTACCCGGACACCGCCTTTCAGCTGACCGGGAAACCGGAGTGGATCAAGCAGCGTTTGACCACCTGGCACGGCATTTACGGCCCGCTCTTCGAGTGGCGGAAACAGTTCCCGGACGAACGTCCAGAGGCGGTGATCGACTTCGAAAACATGGTTCACGGCTATTGGGGCACCATCCTCAGCGTGGACGACAGCCTCGGCCGAATCCGGACCTGGCTGGAAAAAACGGACCAGCTTGACCACACCATCATCGTTTTTATGGGGGACAACGGTCTTCTCGAGGGAGAACACGGAATGGTCGACAAGCGAACGGCACACGAAGCCTCCATCCGCATCCCCTTGATCGTGCGCTCCCCAGGCCTTCCGGCAGGCAAAGTCATCGCTCAGCAAGTCCTCACGGTGGACATGGCTCCCAGCCTCCTCGAACTCTGCCACGTGCCCCCCCTGACCGGGATCCACGGGCGCAGCTGGGTCAAACTGATCCAGGAAGGGGATCCTACCTGGCGCACCAGCTGGTTCTATCATTACAACTACGAAAAACAGTTTCCTTACACTCCCAATGTGCGGGCCATCCGGACCGACCATTGGAAATACATCCACTACCCCACCGGCGATGGAGGGCCGGACAAGCATTTGGCGGAGCTTTACGACCTGAAACAGGATCCCGGTGAAACCAAAAATCTCATCCTGGACGCCGCCCAGGCCGGGCGGATCGGTTCTCTGCGGGCCGAACTCTCCCGCCTGATGGCCTCAACCGGTCTCACGGCCGAAACGGACAAGATGCCACTCGACGAGGGCATCAAGGCCGCCCTGCCCGACCAAAAAATCCGCTGAACCGGAGAGCGGCGGCGTTCAATCCGCCATCTGACCGACCGGACCAGACTCCTCCTCCGGATCGGGCAACAGCAAGGTCAGCAAAGCCGCGGGGATGAAGAGGAAACTGGCCAACTGCATGGCCGCCTGCACGTCCAGATCCTTTTGGTAGATGCCGAAAAACACGGTTCCACCGGCCGCCACGATCCGGCCGATGTTGTAGCAAAACCCGGCACCGGTGGTTCGGAGCAGAACCGGAAACAGCGGGGGCAGGCACATGGTGAAAAGTCCGAACACGCCCTGACAGGCACCGATCAGGAAAAAGAGGACCTTGGTCTCCGCCCAGTCCCAATCCCAATGGAAAGCGACGAACATGCTGCCGAAATAGGCCAGGAACATGAAGAAGATGGTTTTCCGGTATCCCATGATCTTGGCCAAGCCGCCCGCGATGAAGTTGCCGAGAATCGATCCGAACATGATCCACATCAGCGCGCCGGCAACGATCTCGTCCTTGCCGGCTTTGTCGAGTGCGACCACCGAGGGCAGCATCTTGACATACTTAGCCTGCCAGAACAAAAAGGCCCAGTGCGCGGTCAGTCCCACTCCACAAATCAAGAGGACTCGCCAGGTCACGCCAGCCACCCTGGCGCCAAACAATTCTGAGATCTTCGGCACCGCTTGCCCCTCCCTGGCCGCCTCCCAGGTCTCCGTTTCCGGGACCGCCTTGCGGATCCACAGGGTCAAGAGGGCCGGAAGGATGCCCACCAGGAAAAGAAACTTCGGTTCCTGTCCCGCCATCAACCATCCGGCCAAACAGGCCAGCAACACCCCGCAGTTGACCGCACTCTGCAGCACCGCGGCGATCCAGGGCCGCCAGTTCTTCGGCCAGGTTTCCGAAAGCAAGGAAGCCCCCACCGCCCATTCCCCTCCGATGCCGAGGGCGGACAGAAATCGGCACAGCGCCAACTGTTGCCAGTTCTGGGCGAAAAAGGAGAGCCCGGTGAAGCAAGCATACGTGAGGATGGTCAGCATCAGGGTCCGGCTCCGGCCGACCAGATCGCCAACGCGGCCAAAGAATCCGCCGCCCAAAGCCCAGCCGATGAGAAACATGGCCTGAATGAGCGCCCCGTTGCGGGAGACATCGGGATGATCCTCCGGCACTCCCATCAGTTGCGCCACGAAAACCGCCCACACCAGCGTGTAGAGGTGCATGTCCAAGCCGTCGAACAACCAACCAAGCCAGGCGGCGATTCCGGATTTCCACTGATGCGGGGAGAGATCACGCAGTCGCGTGACTTCGGTGGGAGAACTCATCTGATGCATGGGGCCGCCAGTCTGCGTGAGCGGTTGTCACCTGGCAAGCACGGGAAAATGGTTTTCGTATCGTCCCATGATCGTTCCAGAGCCCAAGAAGAACAATTACGGTGACCCCTGACAAAAATTGTCTAGCCCAACGGAAATGCATCCCGCACAATGATTTCTTTTTTATGAAACCCCTACAGTCCCATCTCCTGATGACGGTCCTCGCGTTCGCTGGCGCGGGGAATGCCTTGGCAAGCGAAGCCGACTTGAAAATCCCCAAACTCGACAGCGTCTCCTTCCCGGCGCTTGGGGGGATCAGCGGGCACTCTCTCATGCTGATCGGCTTGGCAGTCTGCGTGCTCGGTGCCCTTTTCGGACTTTTGCAATACCGTCAGACCCGCCTGCTCCCGGTTCACGAGAGCATGGCCGCGGTTTCGAACACGATTTGGGAGACTTGCAAGACCTATCTCTACACCCAGGGAAAGTTCCTCGGCATCCTGTGGGGACTGATCGCGGTCTGCATGATTTACTACTTCGGCTTTCTCCAACACGCCGGGGCTTTCCGCGTGGTGGTGATCCTGCTGGCCTCCATTCTCGGGATGGCCGGCTCGTACGGCGTCGCTTGGTTCGGCATCCGGATCAACACGGTGGCGAATTCCCGCACCTCCTTCGCCGCCTTGCGCGGCAATCCGTTCGCCACGTTGGGCATCCCGCTGCGTTCCGGAATGAGCGTCGGTCTGCTTCTGGTTTGCGTGGAGCTGTTCTTCATGATCTGCATCCTGATCTTTCTACCGGAAGATCTGGTCGGTCCCTGTTTCATCGGCTTCGCCATCGGCGAATCCTTGGGCGCCTCCGTGCTGCGGATCTGCGGTGGCATTTTCACCAAGATCGCGGACATCGGCTCCGACCTGATGAAGATCGTCTTCAAACTCCCCGAGGACGATCCCAAAAACCCGGGGGTGATCGCGGATTGCACCGGAGACAACGCGGGCGACTCGGTTGGCCCATCGGCAGATGGGTTTGAGACCTACGGCGTGACGGGCGTGGCCCTCATCACCTTCATCGCCCTCGCCCTGGCCGATCGTCCCGAGGTTGGCGCAACCCTCATCATCTGGCTCTTTGCGATGCGGGCGCTCATGATCGTCACCTCCCTGGGATCTTACCTGCTCAACGAATCGATCGGCAAATCGCTCTACGGCACCAAAAAGGATTTCGATTTCGAAGCTCCCCTGACCCATCTGATCTGGATCACATCGGCTGTCTCCATCGCGGTGACGTTCCTGGCCAGCCACCTTCTGCTGGGCGACTTCAAACTGGACGGAAAAGCTCTCCCGGATCTTTGGTGGGTGCTTTCCTGCATCATCAGCTGCGGCACGGTTGCCGGCGCGCTGATCCCGGAATTCACCAAGATCTTCACGAGCCCCAATTCGCGTCATGTGAAGGAAATCACCAACGCGTCCCGGCACGGCGGAGCTTCGCTCAACATTCTGTCCGGATTTGTGGCCGGGAACTTTTCGGCATTCTGGATGGGCATGGTCATCACCGCGCTCATGTATTTCGCCTGGCATTTCTCTCTGAACGAGGCGCTCATGTCCATCATGCCGGAGAAGTTTGGCTTCGCCGCGCCCATCTTCGCTTTCGGATTGGTCGCCTTCGGCTTCCTGGGAATGGGGCCGGTGACCATCGCGGTGGACAGCTTCGGCCCGGTCACTGACAACGCCCAATCGGTCTACGAATTGAGCCAGATCGAAAGCCGTCCGAAAATCGCGGCCGAGATCAAGAAAACGTTTGGGTTCTCCCCGGATTTCGAAAACGCCAAGTATCAGTTGGAGAAGGGGGACGGCGCGGGCAACACCTTCAAAGCCACCTCAAAACCGGTCCTCATCGGCACCGCCGTGGTGGGGGCCACGACGATGGTCTTCGGGATCATCATGCTCCTGGAAAACCTGTTCGGAAATGTCGTCACCGGTCTCTCCATCGTCCAACCACAGATCATCCTCGGGCTGTTGATGGGGGGTTCGGTGATCTATTGGTTCACCGGAGCCTCCTGTCAGGCGGTGGTCACCGGGGCCTACCGCGCCGTGGTCTACATCAAGGAACACATGAAACTGGATGCCACCACCGCGTCTGACAAAGACAGCAAAGAGGTGGTCTCCATCTGCACCCACTACGCCCAGCTGGGCATGTGGAACATCTTCGCGGTGATTTTCTGTTTCGCCCTGGCCTTGCCATTCTTTGATCCCTACTTCTTCATCGGCTACCTCATCGCCATCGCCTTCTTCGGCCTGTTCCAAGCCATTTTCATGGCCAACGCCGGCGGAGCCTGGGACAACGCCAAGAAAATCGTCGAAGTCGATCTGCGGCAGAAAGGCACGGACCTTCATGCCGCCACCGTCGTGGGCGACACCGTGGGCGATCCTTTCAAGGACACCTCCTCCGTGGCCCTGAACCCGGTGATCAAGTTCACCACCCTCTTCGGACTTCTCGCCGTGGAGATCGCCGTGACCATGACCAATCCCGGCATCAAACACTTCATCGGCGGACTCTTCCTCCTGACGGCGTTGGTCTTCGCCTACCGATCCTTCTACGCGATGCGGATTCCCCAGGACAAATAAACCTCATTCGAGGATCACTTGGCCCGCCCGCGGCAACGGCCTTTCTGGCGTCGGTTGCCGCGGCCCGGGTCTGTCTCCCACTCCTCCATCGCTGCGGTCACTGCGGTGAACAAATTCACTCCGCCGCGGCCGCCCAGTTCCGTATCCACCCGCTCCAAACGCTGGATCAGGTCCCGAACCTCCGCCCTCGCGAAGGGACCTCCGGCCGCCTCGCAGAAGTGGGTGCGACACCCAAACGGCCTCGCCTCGTAAATCTGACAGCGCCCTGTGCTTGCCAGAAAAGGACACGAACCGTCTGGAGGCGCGGAAACCACTTTGCGCCCCGCCGCGCGCCAAGCCCGGATCGCGAAGAATGCTTCCCCCTTGGTCAGGAACGGCGTCCGACCGGTGGCGCGGAAGGAACAGCACTGCGCCGTCGCCGTGCAGTTCCGCTCGATCGGTCGGGCCGCCAGTTCCGCATACACCGCGGAGACTTCTTTGAGCTGCTCCTCCCTTCCTGTCATGCGCCCATCCCGGCAATGCCCAACCGCTGTGCCATGCGCCGGGCGCGAATCAGAGCATCTCCCATGCGGGCGGCTTCGTCGCCTCGGCGAAGATCGGGACAATTCGGGTGCGCCTCCGGTGAGGCAACGACCCCCAGGGCGTGCAACAGATGCGCGGTGCTGTGTTTGTAAGCGGCGGCGCTGCCCTTGGCGTCGAGACGAAAGACCTCATCCTCCATGGATTGGAAGGCCTCGAACAACTTGTAGACCCGGGTATCAAACCTTCCCGGACCCGCGCCAGTGAGGAAACGCTTCGCGGGGGAATCGTCCGCCAACCACATGTCCTTGGCCGCGCAGATCAACGGAGCGGCGCTGCTGGCGGCTCCGATGAGGAGGGGAAAACCGAGCTTGATGGCGCAGGCGATTCCGAAGTCGTCTCCACTGTGCGGCGCGAAATCGAGCCCCTGATCGCGGCACATGGCGGCCCAATAAAGAAAATGAGGAGCATCCAAGGTGCTGATCTTTCCCCCGGTGAACTTGGGATGACTGGCCAACTGCCAAAGCAACCAAGGCTCGAACGGGGTGGCCCAGGGCACGAATGAGGGTTCCAAAGCATGAACGATCCCGGGCCGCACCAGCCATTCCGCGATTTCGAAATATCCATCGCGACGCCGCTCCGGTTCGAGACTGTTGAGCCAGCGCGAGGTCATGATCATCACCTCGCAATTTTCATGCTGCTGCACGATGTCGAGCAGCGGCTTGTAACGAATCGCCTGAAACCCGGAATCGTTCTCCGCCCCTCGCCCCGTGATTCCGGCCACGAACCGCATGCCGGGAAATTCGGCGCGGAAACGACGCAAAACTTCGGCGTAGAGAACGTCGTCCATGTCAAAGATGTATCCGGTATCCGCGTTGAGCACGGGCACCAGTTCCACCCCGTAATGATCCGCAGAGGCCTGCATCCACCGAAGACTGGCGACAAAGCTCTCCCAATCCGGCTTGCCATCGCGAAACGGAAGCAGGGCTGCGGCGCAGAGACGCGCCTTGGTGTGATGGTCGATGAGTTTCTCCTCGCTGGTCCAGGCCCAGATGGTGTCTTCCCAAGGAGTGTGCGGCTTCAAGTCCGCCGGGTGAGTGATCAGAGACTTCATTCGGATTCGGGCAATTCTTCCACGGGCAACCACTGACGTTGCTCCCAACTCTTCAACCCAAGTTCGGCCAATTGGACTCCCTTGGCTCCCTCACGCAATGTCCACGGGAACGGTGCGTCCAGAGCCACATGCTTGAGAAATTCCTCCCACTGCACCTTGAATGCGTTGTCATAGGTGGTGCCGTCCGGAACCTCCTGCCAACCGGCGAAAAAATTGATCGGCTGTTCGATGTCCGGGTTCCAGGTGGGACGCGGCGTGGTTCCCAAACTCTGCACCCAACACTTGCGCAGACCCACAATGGCACTGCCATGGGTGCCATCGACCTGCATGGTCAGCAAATCATCACGCCGCACGCGCACAGTCCAGGAACTGTTGAACTGACAGATCACGCCGTTGTCGCACTCAAAGGTGGCATAACAGGAGTCATCGCTGGTGCAGGAATATTCCCGCCCGTTTTCATCGATCCGTTTCGGCAGGTGGGTGGCGCCGATGCAACTGACGGCTTTCACCTTGCCAAAAAGGTTGTCGATGACATAACGCCAGTGACAAAGCATATCCACAATGATCCCGCCACCGTCTTCTTTGCGGTAATTCCAGGACGGTCGCTGCGTCGGCTGGTCCGCATCCTCACCGGTGAACACCCAGTAACCAAACTCGCCCCGGACGCTGAGAATTCGCCCAAAAAATCCCTGGTCTTGCATCATGCGAAACTTGCGGATGCCGGTGAGCCAGAGTTTGTCCTGGACCACCCCATTTTTCAGACCGGCGTCCTCACAGAGCCGCGCCAGGCGCAAGGCCTCGGACGTTTCCACCGCCGTCGGCTTTTCGCAGTAGATGGCCTTGCCAGCTTTCACCGCTTTCTCAATGAAACCGGCGCGCTGTAGAGTGCCGCTGGCATCAAAGAAAATCTCATTGGCCGGGTCCGCCAACGCTTCGTCCACGTCCGTGGTGTAACGACTGCATCCGGTCCGCTCCGCCAAAGCCCGCAACTTTTCCGCATTCCGACCGGTCAAAATCGGTTCGGGCATCAACACCAGATCCCCGCTTCGCACGCCCCCCTGGTCACGGATCGCCTTGATCGAGCGGATCAAATGCTGATTGGTTCCCATGCGCCCGGTGACGCCGTTCATGATGATGCCAATGTTCCTCACTTTCATTCCACACCGACCCTGCATGAATTTTGACCACTGGTAAAACAGTTCTTTCCAGTCATATTGAACGGAAAATCCGATGGAACTCTACCAACTGGAATATTTCCTGGAGGCCGCCCGCCAACGAAGTTTCACCCGCGCCGCGCAATCGCTGCATCTCGCCCAGGCCGCGCTCAGCGAACAGATGCGCAAACTGGAGGCCGAATTCGGCACGCCGTTTTTCAATCGCGGCCGCCGGGAAACCACCCTGACCGCTGCCGGAGAGGTGATGCGTCGACACGCCGAGATCCTGCTGACTCAGGCCGGAACGGCGCGCCGGGAAATCCACGACCTCGTGGAACTGCGCGCCGGACGTCTTCTCATCGGAGCCATCCCCTCCGTGAGTGCCTGCGTCCTCCCTCCGGCGATCGCGTTGATGCGCCGGGATCACCCCCGAATCGAGCTCTCCCTCCTCGAAGGAACCTCGGAACAGGTAGCGCAGTGGGTCGAGAGCGGAAGGACGGAGTTGGGAATCGTGCAACTTCCGGCACCGATCGGAGGCTTTGAGGAGACACCGCTTTTTACCGAGACCTTCACGCTCCTCGTGCCCGGGACCCACGCGCTGGCCAACCGAAAGACTGCCCGGCTCGGAGAGTTGGCCGGAGAGGGCTTCATTTTCTACAAAGGCCGGGCCCGCGACGCCGCCCTCGCCGCCTGCCGCGAAGCCGGGTTTGAACCGCGAATCGTCTGCGAGAGCGGTGAATTGGACACCATCCGTTCGCTGGTGGGAGCGGCCCTCGGCATCGCCCTGCTCCCGGAACTGGCCACCCGGGCGGCGAGCCCCAACTGCACGCGGCTCAGGCTCGCCGGGAGCCCGGTGACCCGCAGCGTGGCCCTGTTGCAGCGCCGGGGACAATCGCTGTCGCCCTCCGCCCAAGCGTTCCGGCAGCTGCTCTCCGCGTCCTCCCCGCCGCGAAACGGTGCGGATGCCATCCTTTGACGAGTTCCGGCTGGACGGGCGGAGGCTGGTTGCCCTAGAGGTTGGCCATGCCTTTCCGTTTCGTGCTTTCCATTCTTTTGTGGGGCGGCTGGATGTCCGTCGGGGCGGAGCCGACCCGACCGAACCTCGTCTTCATCCTCGCGGACGATCTTGGTTACGGTGATCTCGCCTGTTTTGGGAGCCGTCACATCCAGACTCCAAACCTGGACCGGATGGCGGCGGAAGGCATGAAGCTCACGGATTTCTATGCCGGGTGCACGGTCTGCGCCCCGTCCCGGTGCGTTCTGATGACCGGACGACACGGAGGCCGGGCAGCGGTCCGGGGAAATGCCGGCACGGGGACGGACGCCAATCGGCAAGCGCTTCCCACCGGCTCGGTGACCGTGGCGTCCGTCTTGAAAGAGAGCGGGTATGCCACCGCGATGTTTGGCAAATGGGGCTTGGGCGAACTCAACTCCCCGGGCCATCCGCTGAGCCAGGGGTTCGACACCTTTTTCGGCTACCTGAACCAGACCCACGCCCACAATTACTACCCGGAATTCCTCATCTCAAACCGGGAGACCGTCCCGCTGCGCAACCGGTTGGCGCGGGCTTGGCTGGAATCGCCGCAAGCGGCCAAGGCCCCCAAGGGAAGCGGATGGGCCGATCCGGCGGCGCGGATCGACTACAGCCACGATCTCATTTTCGCCCGGTCCCTGGCCTGGCTGAAGGAGAATCACGGGAAGCCGTTCTTTCTCTACCTGCCGTTCACCCTGCCGCACGCGAACAACGAGGCCGCGCGCGGCGTCGGCGATGGCCAGGAAGTGCCGGACCACGGGATCTATGCGGACTGGGACTGGCCTGCTCCGGACAAGGGCCAAGCCGCGATGGTGAGTCGATTGGATCGGGACGTCGGAACGCTTCTGACCAGGCTGAAGGAATACGGGATTGAAAACCGGACGCTGGTTCTGTTCAGCAGCGACAACGGACCGCACCGGGAAGGCGGGAACCGGCCCGACTTCTTTCAGGCCTCCGGCCCGTTCCAGGGCACCAAGCGCTCGCTCCACGAGGGCGGCATCCGGGTCCCCACGTTGGCTTGGTGGCCGGGCACGATTCGGCCGGGTTCCAGCTCGGCGCACGCCGCTTATTTCGGGGATCTGCTGGCCACGGCCTGCGAACTGGCCGGGGTGCCGGTCCCGCCCGACACCGATTCCCTCTCCTTTCTGCCGACCCTCACCGGCGAGGGAAAACAGGCGGTGCACCGCTACCTCTACTGGGAATTCCACGAACAGGGAACGCGGCAGGCGGTGCGGTTTGGGGATTGGAAAGCGATCCGCGAACCGATGCTGAGCGGCCCGATCCGGCTTTACAACCTGACCCGAGATCCGCAGGAGCGAACCGATTTGGCGGACACCCATCCGGAAAAGGTGCAGGAAGCCGCCCGATTGTTGCACGAAGCTCACGAGCCCAATCCGCAATGGCCGGTGCCCGGCGAGAAGTAGCGACCGCAATCCCGGTCCCTGACGAAACCGCTCAAGCGTCCTCTTGAACACTTTTCCTGTTGTCAGGGCCGGAAAGCGGCGCGTAGGTGGGGGTCTCGAACCATGGCCCGCGATTACACCCTTGTCAGTGCGCCTGCGTCGCATTCCGGTCGGCGCATCGATTACGCCGCCGAGTTGAATCCCCAGCAGCTTGCGGCCGCCACCTGTCCGCCGGGACCGGCGCTGGTCATTGCCGGTGCGGGAAGCGGGAAGACCCGAACCTTGACCTACCGCGTGGCCTACCTGCTGGAGAATGGGGTCGATCCGCGGAACATCCTGCTCTTGACCTTCACGAACAAGGCCGCGCGGGAAATGATCCAGCGGGTCGAGGAGTTGGTGCAAATCGATCCACGGCAACTTTGGGGCGGCACGTTTCACTCGATCGGAAACCGCCTGTTGCGTCGCCACGCCGCGGAGATCGAGTTCGAGCAGAACTTCTCGATCATGGATCGCGAGGACCAGAAAGATCTGATGCAGACGGTGATTGCGGAGTGCGAGATCGACACCAAGGGACTGCGCTTTCCCAAGCCGGAAGTCCTGGGGGATCTTTACAGTCTGGCCATCAACACCCGCAAACCGGTGAAAGACGTGGTCCTGAGGCGCTATCCTTATTTCGACCGGCTGCTCGACCCGATCCTCGCGGTGCACAAGGCCTACGAGAAAAAGAAGAGAGCGACGAACAACATGGACTTCGACGATCTTCTCATCAAGACCGTTGAACTGTTGCAGGATCACCCCGGCATCCTCGAGCATTACCAGCGTCAGTTTCAATTCCTGATGGTCGATGAATATCAGGACACCAACACGCTCCAGGGGGAATTCATCGACCTCCTGGCGCGGGAACACCGCAACCTGATGGTGGTGGGGGACGACGCCCAATCCATCTATTCCTGGCGCGGCGCGAATTTTCAGAACATTCTCAAGTTCCCCGAGCGCTACCCGGGGGCGGCGGTCTACAAGATCGAGACCAACTACCGGAGCGTCCCGGAAATCCTGCGGCTGGCGAACGAGACGATCGCAGTAAACCGGAACCAGTTTGCCAAACAACTGCAACCCGCCCGCCCGCAGAAGGAACATCTTCCGGCGCTGGTTTCGTTGGGAACGCCGACCGAACAGGCCCGATTCGTGGCGCAGCGGATCCTGGAACTTCGTGAGGAAGGCATTGAGCTCGAGGAGATGGCGGTCATTTACCGGGCCCACTTTCACTCCATGGAGGTGCAAATGGAGTTGACCTCGCGCGGCATTCCCTTTCAGGTCACCAGCGGTCTGCGCTTCTTCGAGCAGGCCCATATCAAGGACATCGCGGCCTTCATGAAAGTGATCGTGAACCGACGCGATGAGGTCGCCTTCAAGCGCCTCGCCAAGATGCTGCCCGGCATCGGGCCGACCACCGCCGAGGGACTCTGGCGCAAATGGCTGGACAGCGAGGCCGCGGACGCCGCCTCCGGTCGCCCCTCCTCCACCCTGCTGGAGTTCAAGGTGCCGGCCAAGGGCCGCAAAGCGTGGGAACAACTCGCCTACACCTTGGACGAGCTTCTCGACGAAGAGGGAAAGCCGGTGCCGCCGGCGCGGATGATTCCATCCATCCTGGGCGGCGTTTACGATGACTATCTCCGCAGCAAATATCCGAACTACGACTCCCGGAAACAAGACATCGACCAGCTCAAGCAATATAGTCTCGGTTTCGATGAAATTGGCGAGTTCCTGTCCCAGTTGTCCTTGCTCACCGGTGTCGATACCGGGAACACGCCCAATCAGGAACCGGACCGCGAAGCCGTCTGCCTGACATCGGTGCACCAGGCCAAGGGATTGGAGTGGCGAGTGGTCTTTCTGATCTGGCTCGCCGACGGGATGTTCCCGAACGCGCGGGTGATGGAGGACGAGGATGCGGATGGTGGTCTGGAAGAGGAACGCCGGCTCTTTTATGTGGCCGTGACCCGTGCCAAAGACGAACTCTATCTCACCTATCCCAGCATCTGGCCCGGGTCCCACAACGGGGATGTGCTGCAACGTCCCTCGCGCTTCCTCAAGGATTTCCCGAAGGAACTGGTCGAGGAATGGCGTGTCGGCAGGGGCCCCTTCTGACTCTCCCATGCCCTCGCACGCCGCCCTCTTTTCGCTTTTCCTGACCTGTGCCCTGCTCTTGCCGGGCCGGGCCCTCGCCTGGGGAGAACCTCACCACGCCATCACCCGAGCGGCGATCGCGGTTTTGCCCCCCTGGCAGAGAGAGCTTTTGGGAGCGGAGGCGACCGCTCTCGGCGACCGCTATTGCCTGATCCCGGATCACGTCTTCACCGACCGGGAGAATGCACGGTTCGCCCAGATGGATTCGGCCCCCGGAGATGTCTATCTCAAGATCCTCCACCTGCCAACCCAACAACCCGAGGTTTACGAGGTCATCCGCTATTTCATGGAGCGGGCCGTGCTCGGTCTTCGTGAGGGTCGGACCGGCGACGCCGCGCGCTATATGGGCACCCTCTCCCACCAGATCGAGGACTACGGCAGCCCTTCTCACACGGTTCCCGGAGATAACATGTTCACCCTGCTCCAACAGTTTCTGCCTCCCAGCGAGGCAACGAAGGATCAGTTGATGCATGGACCGATCGAAAACGGGGATTTCGCCGTCACCCTCACGGAATATCACCCGGTCTTGCTGGGCGCGACCGTGGACGAAGCGTCGTGGCGGCTGATGCACCGGTTGCACGAGGCCATTCTCAACGCCAGAAGCACAACGATCCCCATTCTGCAGGCGCTCTATGCGGAAGACAAGGAGAGCGTGGTGAAGCACCAGCTTCGTGCCGCCGTGGTGGATGGACAAGTGTTGGCGGATGCGCTCTATACCATCATCTGTTTGGGGACGAGCAAGATCGCGCAAAATGAAGGGACGGCGCTGGAGGCGGTGGGCATCGGAAACTTTTTTCCGCTGGAGGCGCTCAGCCTCTACTATCCACAGGCCGAATTTTTCAGCGCCCCGCATTGGGGATATCCACGCAGCGGGGTGATCCTGGCCGGGGGAAAACAGGCGATGCCGCTGAAGCTGCGGATGAAATCGGGCCCCAAGGAATTCCGCGAGGGCATCAGTGCGGGGATGGGCAAATCCCTGACCTTTTTGCTGCCAAAAGGGGTCTACCGTCGCTTTGCCGTGCTGGCCGGATTGCATCCCGAGCTGGGCGCCAAGGGCCGGGTGGAATTCACGATTTCCGGTGACGACAAGGTGCTGGCCTCGAGGATTGTCAGTGGAGATGAAGCGGCGCAGCCGATGATTTGTGAGATCGAGGGGATCAGCCGTCTGCAACTGAGCCTGACCTCACGCGGGATCGACGCCAAGAGTGCTTACGCAATCTGGGGAGAGCCGACACTGCGGAAATAAGGGAGGCGCGGGGTCGTACGGTCTTTTCGGGGGCCGGGGTTGGTTTGATTCGGCCCGGCGGTGCCGGAAGCTCTGGGGAGGTGCGATGGAACAAAACCATGAACTCTCGCTCGATCCATGAAAACAAACCTTCTCCCGCTCTTGCCAGCCGCGTGGCTTGGCCCCCTGGCATTGCTTCTCCCCGCGCATGGACAACAGCGCGTCACCACGGTGGCTCCGCAGCCCGCTTCCGTTCTTCCGTTCAAACCGTTCCACTACACAGGGACCATCGGCAGGACGTTGGCGGAGAGTGATCCACCCCAGTTTCCCCAACCGGTGCAGCCTCCCAAGGGCGCGCCGAACCTGCTCTTGATCCTCATCGATGACGCCGGTTACGGACAGTTCGGAACCTTTGGCGGACAAGTGCCCACTCCGTCCCTGGACCGGGTGGCGAGGAACGGTTTGCGGTTCACCCGGTTTCACACCACGGCGCTCTGCTCCCCTACCCGGGCCTCCCTTCTCACGGGCCGGAACCATCACTCGTGCGGCAATGGAGTGATCACCGAAGCCGCGACCGGATACGACGGCTACACCGGAATTCTCGGCAAGGATGTGGGCACCTTTGCCGAGGTGCTGCGTCAACACGGATACGCCACCGCTTGGTTTGGCAAGAATCACAACACGCCGGACTGGGAGACCAGCGCCGCCGGCCCCTTTGATCGCTGGCCGAGCGGGCTGGGTTTTGATTATTTCTACGGATTCATGGGCGGTGATTCGGATCAATGGCACCCGACGCTCTATGAAAACCATCAGCTCGTTCAGCCCTCCACCGATCCTGCTTCCATCCTGACAAAGGACTTGGTGGACAAAGCCACCTCCTGGCTTCGGCAGATCCGCTCCATCGACGCGGAAAAACCGTTCCTCCTTTACATGGCCACGGGGGCGACCCACGCGCCCCATCACGTCCGACCGGAGTTTGTCTCCAAGTTCAAAGGCCAGTTCGACGATGGCTGGGATGTCTACCGGGAACAGACCCTGGAGCGGCAAAAGAGGCTCGGGGTGGTCCCGGCTGAAACCAAACTGACTCCCCGTCCCAAGGAGTTGCCGGCCTGGAGTTCGCTTTCGCCCGACCAGAAAAAGCTCTTCGCCCGAATGATGGAAGTCTTTGCCGGGTTCACCGCGGAGACGGATCACGAGATGGGCCGTTTGCTCGACCTCGTCGAATCCCTGCCCGACGCAGAGAACACACTCATCTTTTACTTGGTCGGTGACAACGGAGCGTCCGCGGAAGGGGGCTTGGTGGGACTTCTCAACGAAAACTCCTTTTTCAACGGGGTAGCGGAAACCCTCGAGGAGAACCTCAAGGCGATCGATGAACTGGGAGGGCCCAGGCATTTCAATCACTTTCCCGCGGGCTGGGCCCACGCGATGAACACGCCCTTTCAGTGGACCAAGCAGATCGCCTCCCATCTGGGCGGGGTGCGCAATCCACTGGTGGTCTCCTGGCCGGCGCGGATCAAGGATCACGGCGGGGTGCGCGGCCAATTTCATCACGTCATCGACCTCGCCCCAACCATTCTCGAAGCTTGCGGGATTGCGTTCCCAAGCAGCTTAAACGGAGTGGAACAAAAGCCGATCGAAGGTGTCTCCATGCTCTACGCCTTCGACGATGCCCGCGCCCCGGGACGGCGCCGCAGTCAATATTTCGAAATGCTCCTGAACCGAGGGATCTACAGCAACGGTTGGTGGGCCGCCTCGAGGGCAGGAATTCCATGGGACACCCAGTCCAAGCCGGTGAATCCGGATTCGACCGTCTGGGAACTCTATCACCTGGACGAGGATTTCAGTCAGGCCACGGATCTGGCCTCGCGCCACCCCCAGAAACTTCGTGAACTGCAGGACGAATGGTGGGCGGAAGCGGCTCGCCACAACGTGCTTCCGCTGGATGGCCGGAAAGCGGAACGCCTCAGCGCGGAATGGCAGGGAAGACCTTCTCCGGCGGGAAAACGGACCTCGTTCACCTACTACCCGGGCACCCTGGCGGTT
>QQNE01000074.1 GCA_003402735.1 Verrucomicrobiota bacterium | reverse complement strand
GCCGGGCCAGATCTATCCAGCAAGCCGGACTTGACGCTTTTGTCGCTGGATCGGGCCGCCACTTGGAACCAACTGAACCGGATCCTTTACTACGGGCCGGAACGCGTCGTGCTCAGCTTCAATCCCCGCACCGGTCTCCTCACCGGCAGCTACAAGGATGCATCGGCCGGAGTTTCCGTCGGCTTCGGCGGGGTGCTTCTGCAAACCCAGTCGTTGCTGACCGGAAGTTACCGGGCCAGCGGGTTCTCGGGGCTCTTCTCGGTCCAGCCCAGATGAGAGCGGCGCCAAGGCGGGACGTCGCATTTTGTATCATCTTTGTCGCTACATTCCGGTCCGAACCGCCTACACTTCACCCTTGTCTGTGTCATGAAACCGATCGTCCAGATTTCCCTTGATCTCACCAACATCGATGAGGCGCTCGAGACAGCCGCCCTCGCGCTTCGGGCCGGGGTCGATTGGCTCGAGGCGGGCACGCCCCTGATCCTGGCGGAGGGATTGCACGGTGTCCGGGCGCTGCGGAGGGCGTTTCCCCAAACCCCGGTCATCGCGGATCTCAAGACCATGGATGGTGGCTATCTCGAAGCGGAGATGATGGCCAAGGCCGGGGCCACCCACGTCGTCGTCATGGCCAGGGCGCATGCCGAAACCATCAAGTGCGTCGTCAAGGCAGGGGCCGATTTCGGTTGCAAGGTCATGGGGGACAACATGATCTGTCCAGACATGGTCGAGGGGGCCAAGTGGCTGGAGGATCTGGGGTGCGACTACATCATTCACCACATCGGTTATGATGAGCGCCGGGGCATTGCCGCGGCCGGGATGCGGATGCCGAGCCCCTTGGACCAACTCCGCGAGGTGGTGTCCGCGGTCAGGATTCCGGTCCAAGCTGTCGGAGGGCTCACTCTTGAACAGGCCATCCAGTGCCCTCGATACGGGGCGCCTCTGGTGGTGTTGGGGGCTCCCCTGACCATCGATGCCGACGCCTTCAAAACGGCGGACGGCGATTTGGAAACCTCTCTTCGGATGATTTGTGAGGCGATCCACTCGCAAGAGGTCTCACCGATTTCATTCCCCAACTGATCAACCCAAATCCTTTCATGAAATCCCTATCCGTTGTCAATTTCGCCCCCGAGAAGGGCTGTGTCGAACTCCGCGAAATGGAGACCCCGGTCATCGGTCCGGAAGATGTTCTCGTCGAGGTCGCCAATGTCGGGGTTTGCGGTTCGGACCTGCATCAATGGACGGCCGATCATTCCTGGCCGGTGAATTATCCCGTGGTCCTTGGGCATGAGTTTGGGGGCCGGATCGTGGAGGTGGGTCAAAGCGTGGAGCACTGGAGCGTGGGTGACCGCATCGTCTCCGAAACGGCGGCGATCATTTCCAAGGACAATCCGATGACCCGGCGCGGTCTCTACAACCTGGACCCGACCCGCAAGGGATTCGGTTATGGAGTGAACGGGGCGATGACCAAGTATGTGCGGGTGCCGAGCCGCATTTTGCATCACGTGCCGGATCATCTTCCCTTTGAGCAGGCCTGCCTGACGGAGCCGTGTTCCGTGGCCTACAACGCCGTGGTCAAGAACGCCCGGATCGAACCGGGGGATCGGGTCGTCGTGCTGGGGCCGGGGACGATTGGCATCCTCTGCGCCGCCATGGCCCGGCTTTGCGGCGCGGAAGTGGCCATCGTCGGCTTGCCGCAAGATGCCCACCGGTTGGAGATCGCCAAGCAATATGGCTGTCAGGTGATCATCGGCGACGCCAAGCCATGGGCGACAGAACGCGACGGATTGGGGTGCGATGGCGTGATCGATGCCGCCGGGGCCAGTGTCACCCTGAAGATCGCCCTCGAACTGGTGCGTCCCGCCGGGTGGATCAGCAAGGTGGGTTGGGGACCGCAGCCGCTCGGGTTCAACATCGATCCGCTGGTGCAAAAAAACATCACGCTGCAGGGGAGTTTCAGTCACAACTGGCCTGTCTGGGAGCGCGTGATTGCCTTGATGGCGAGCGGTCAGCTCGATGTGCGTCCGATCATCGGCGGCGTCTGGCCGGTCACAGAGTGGCACACCGCGTTTGAAAAGATGCATGGGGGTGAGGTGGTGAAGTCTCTGCTCAAACCTGTCTGAATCCAAGTCATGCCCAAGCTCGCCGCCTTTCCCAAAGCTTTCATGACGGCCCTCTGCAAGGAGGGCACCATGACCGTGTCCGAATGGATCCGGCTCGCCTCCAAGCTCGATGTGCAGGGCTTGGAATGGTATGCCGGGTTTCTCGAGATGAGCGATGAACAAAACTGGCCACGGTTCCGCCGGGAGGTGGAGGATGCTGGCAAGGTGATTCCGATGATGTGCTGTTCACCGGACTTCACGCATCCGGACCCCGATTTCCGGGCCAGGGAAATCGCCAAACAAAAGCGCTGGATCGAGATGACCCACGCGCTCGGCGGATCTTACTGCCGCGTTCTCAGCGGTCAGCGCCGTCCGGAACTCGGAATCGAGGAAGGGGTCCGGCTGGCCGCGGATTCCATTCACGCCTGTTTGCCGCACGCGAGGGAGCGAGGCATCACCCTGATTCTCGAGAATCATTACAAGGACGATTTCTGGGAATACCCGGAATTCGCCCAGAAGATGGAGGTCTTTTGTCGTCTCGTGGCGGCCATCGAGGACCCGAACTTCGGGGTGAACTACGATCCCAGCAACACCTACCTGGCCGGGGAAGATCCCATCGAGTTGCTC
The DNA here is from genome assembly GCA_003402735.1 of Verrucomicrobiota bacterium. GTDB lineage: Bacteria > Verrucomicrobiota > Verrucomicrobiia > Verrucomicrobiales > DEV007 > V1-115. The sequence goes on along the minus strand of QQNE01000074.1, from coordinate 19,279 downwards.
AAGCGCGTTTCGCACCGCGTCGTCACCATGCATGCCAGCGACCGATATCTCGCTGAGGGCACCATCGAGGATCTCCGCAAGGAGGAGGGCGGCGCGCAAGGGTATGCCAAGCGCTTGCGCCACGGGGAGATCGGCAAGGGGCTCAATGATTACGACGCGATTTTTTCCGAGCTGAAACGCAAGGGATTCGATGGGTGGATCAGCATCGAGGATGGGGTCGATGGCATGGAACAATTGGAACGGAGCGTGGCGTTCCTGCGGCGGAAGATCGCCGAACATTGGGGCTGAGCCTGACCTGACCTTTCCTGACCATCAGCCTGGGGTGAAGATGAACTCCAGGGCCACCGGGCTCGTTGCGGTGGTGAGGAATCTTGCCTTCACCAGGGTTAGGTTCCGGATGGGACCGGAGCCAGGGGAAACATCCTCACCGGAAAAGCCCGACCCGATCTCCTTGGGCATGAGCGCTTGGGCCGCGTGGAAGGCCCGGTCAATCTCGCTCTTGACGTTGATGAGCCTTCCCCCTGACCAATCATCCAAAAAGGTGGCGAGGCCGCTACCGCTCACTTTGCGGTGTGAGGTTTTCACGCGGAATCCCAGCTCTCCCCGCCGATCCACCACCGGAGCGAGCTGCAGGTTCACCGCCACCGTGACATCGCTGAGCGGGGTTCCAAACGCTGGACCGAACTGTTGGTTGCGCACCAGGAAACTCCCGGTCGCCAGGCCGCCGCTCACGTCGAGACCGTGAAAGTTGAAGTAAGTGTTCCGGTTCGTGCGGCTGCTTGCCGGCAATCCCTCCTGCCGCAGAAGCGTTTCCAGGCCACCCTTGAGGAAGGGCAGTTCGGCAACCACCACGATCGCCGCCTTCCCATTCCCGGCCAGGTTGGCCCCGCGCGGCACGAATCGGTAGGTGCAGTTCACCGTGCGCGTGGACCCGAGAAAGGGAATCGTGGTGGTGGCTCTTTTCTCATCACAGGAGGTCGCGAGAAGGCAGGCGATGCCGAGTGCGGTGGCGCGGAGGAGAGGCGACATGGAAAGCGTGGGGGTCGAGTGAATCTGGGACACTTTAGGCATTGCTTGGCTCGAAGCGCAAGCGACGGTCGGATGAGAGCCTTTGCTTCGATTCGGGAAGGTTGTCGGTGGGTTTTTGGCGAGCGGCGTGAGAATTTTTCAGAATCGGGGAAGCGCGAGGTGCCGAAAGTGGAAGGAATCTGTCAAGCCTAAGGATTTCGTGGCTGACGTTAGGGGTTTCCTGTGGCGTTTCTTTGATTGATCAAAAACTTGGGTTTTTTCAGGTTGCTTTTGTCTGACGAAATGCGAATCAAATTTCGTGGAGTTGCCTCATGGGGCATGGAAATTGCTATCGCTTTCGCTTAGCTTTTCAGGCTCATGGAAACTTTTTTTAGGTAGCAGAATGGATTTTGAAACGGACTGGCAAGAAGCGCTTTCCTCTGGCAGATCGACGGAGATCGCAGCGGTGTTGCAACGGAGTGGGGTGATTCCCGTCGGGGAATGGGCCCGGCTGTTGAAGAGCGCTTTTGATCAGGGGCATGCCGACCTCGTCATGGCCGCGGTGGCACCGGAGCGCTTGATTGATGCCATGGTGGAGGGGGATTTTCAGCTGGCGAAGGCCTGGGTCGATGTCTTGGTTCGGCGCGGAGCCACGGGTGATTTGGCCGACTTTGCGTCCCGTTTGTTGCGTCGGTCCACGGAGATCGATCAACTCGCTGCAGATGACCTTCACGCCAGCCTGGCTCACGCCATCGCCTTTTTGAGTCCGGACCTTGCGGAGTTGTTGATGGAGCGGCGGGTCGGTTCCGTGCCGGATCACTGGATGGTCGGTCTGATTCGGAACCGGCTCATGGTGGGACGGATTTTGCAAAGGCTTCCCAGGGATCTGGCGGTGTTGTGGGTCAAGCATCTGGATGAGAGTGATGGATCCGCCACGTATGCGCCCGGCGAACTGGAAATCCTGATTCGGCGGACCCGGGAATGCCTGGGCCGCCGTTCCCGAGCCTTCTCAAAGCTCAGCCAGTTCGGCCCGGCAATCCTGCGCATGGCTTGTCTGATGGAGCATCAGAACCGTTCGCCAGGCGATCACTCGTCGAGCCGCGGAGACCGTTCCCGGGATCCGCTGGAACCGGCCAAGGGGTTGCCATTCTGGCAGCTCCTCATCAGTCTTCTGGCCATCATGGGCATCCTCTACATGCTCCACTTGGCGGCCCGCAATGAGCTTCAGAAAATCAAGGGCATCTACAAGGCCAGCGGCTTGGTCACCGCGCCCTTCGCAGGCCCCCTTCAGAGTCTCGAAATGCGCCCCCCGACTCGCGTGGACTAACGTAGCCCACCCAACATTCTGCACTTTATTCAAAAAAGGACATTGGAAGCCTAGCACAAAGCCACTAAGGCACGAAGCGGAAGCCGGTTCACAGAGGGTTCGGGCAGGAAGTCCAGAGCCCCTTCAGGGGGACTTGGCGGGTTTCCCAAACTTCGTCTCCCTCCGCTTTCTTTGCACCTTTGCGCCTTTGCGCCTTTGGTGCGACCCCAGACCATTCCGGAATCCAGTGTAGCCCGCCAAGCAGAATGTGCAGTCTGTTGGACGGACTACATTAGGATTAGCGGCGCCCCCAGCTCCGTCCGCTCGACCTCCGTCCACTCCGCCCGTTCCCGTTTCGGGACGAGGCCTGAACCTGTTGGGCGCGCCGACCGTTTCCGTGCTGTTGCGCCAAGGTTTCGAGGTGCCAGTCGTGATCATCCCAGCGTGGGATGGGCATGCGGATGGTTTTTTCGATTTCCCGGAGAAACTCGAGTTCCTCTTCCGAGCAAAAGGAGACAGCGCGGCCCTCGGCGCCTGCCCTGGCGGTGCGCCCGATCCGGTGGACATAGGCTTCCGGCTCGTTTGGGAGGTCGAAATTGACCACCAAGCCGACGTCCTTGACGTCGACGCCGCGGGCAGCCACGTCGGTGGCCACGAGGACAGGGGTGAGCCCCTTCTTGAAGCGGTCAAGGGCCTTTTCCCGTTGGGCCTGGGATTTGTTTCCGTGGATCGCATCCGCCGGGATGCCGGACGCGCAGAGGCTCTTGGCCAGCTTGTTCGCGCCGTGTTTGGTGCGGCTGAAAACGATGGTCAGTTTTTGACCACTGGCCTGGGCCTGCCCCCGGAGGAGTTGTTCCAACAGGGGGCGTTTGGCGTCGCGGTTCAGGAAGCAGACCTGCTGCTGAATTTTCTCGGCAGTGGTGGTTTCCGGCGCGATGCTGACCTGGGCCGGGTCGCGCAGGATGGTGCGAGCGAGATCGACGATGTTCGGGGCAAGGGTGGCGGAAAAGAAGAGCGACTGCCGTTGCGCAGGCAACAGGGCGACGATTTTTTTCACGTCGCGCAGGAAGCCCATGTCGAGCATTCGATCGACTTCATCGAGGACGAAGAATTCGACTTTGGAGAGATCGACATGGCGTTGTTCGATGAGGTCGAGGAGGCGACCCGGGGTGGCGACGAGGAGATCGACGCCGTTGCGCATGGCGTTGACCTGGGGGACTTGGCCGACACCGCCGTAGATCAGCGTCTGCTTGAAAGGGACGTGTCGCCCGTAGGTGGTGAAACTCTTGCCCACCTGGATGGCGAGTTCACGGGTGGGGGTGAGGACCAGGGTGCGGCAACAGCGGGCGGACGGGCCCTTGGGTTGGAGGTGAAAGGCTTGGAGGATGGGAAGCGCGAAGCTGGCGGTTTTTCCAGTGCCGGTCTGCGCGCAACCGAGGAGGTCGCGGCCTTGCAGGAGCAGCGGAATGGCCTGGGCCTGAATGGGCGAAGGGATGGTGTAATCGAGTTCGCGCAAAACGCGTTGGAGGGGCGCAGCCAAAGGCAGCGCCTCGAAGGAGGTGTCGGTCATAAGAGGGAGGCCAGCCCTCACCGGGTTGCGGCGGCTGGCGGGTTCGATGAGTGACTAGGGGAACCTCAAACAATCTCTCATCGAAGGAAGACCGGACAAGGGGGCCTGGATAGGCTCCACCGCGCATGCGGTGTGAGGGAAGGTCGGGGGAATCCGGGGAATGGCAATCGCTTTCCGCAACTTTCGCTTTAGCGGAGCTTGGCGAGGATCGCCTCCACATCGTAGACGCAGCCGCCCCAGGTCCCGCCGCTGACATTTTGCAGCGCCGCCCAGAGCCGGGTATCGGAGGGAACGCGCGCGTCCGCGACCAAGCCGGGGAACATCGTTCGGGCCTCCAGAGGGTCCGGACCCACATAGTCCACCGTGCCGATGAGTTTCCGGGTGTCGATCTCAATCCGCACCGGGTCGCCATCGCGGAGTTTGCCGATCGGACCGTCGGCCCAGGCCTCGGGACTGATGTGACCGATGCAGGCCCCGGTCGAGACTCCCGAAAACCGGCCATCGGTGATCAGGGAGATGGATTTTCCGAACGGCAGGTATTTCAGGGCGGAAGTCAATTGATAGGTCTCCGGCATGCCGCACCCGACCGGTCCCAGGCCGATCACGACCAGGATGTCTCCGGCGGCGACGCGCTGTTCCTTGACCGCAGCGATGGCCTCTTTTTCGGTGGGGAAAACGCGGGCCGGGCCCATGTGGAAAAAGCGCCCGTTGGCGTCGAGCCGGTCCGGAGCGATGGCGGTGCTCTTGATGAGGGCACCGTCCGGGCAGAGATTTCCGGTCAGGAAGGTCACGGTGCTGTTCAAGCCGCGTTCGCGAGCCTTGGCGGGGGACATGATGACATCCTCGGGATCGATTCCGTCCAGTTCGTGCAGTTTGTCGCGGAGCCGTTGGCGGCGTTCACTCCGTTCCCACCAGTCCAGATTTGCTCCGAGGGTCTCCCCGGAAACGGTGAGGGCATCGAGTTCCAGCAACCCGGCCTCTCGGAGGTGGAGCATGACTTCGGGCACGCCGCCGGCGAGGAAGACCTGAACCGTGGCAAAGCTGCGCGGGCCGTTGGGAAGGGCATCCACGAGCCGTGGCACCGCCTGGTTGATCCGCGTCCAATCCGACACGGTGGGCCTGGGCAAACCGGCTGCGTGGGCAATCGCCGGGACGTGGAGAATGAGATTCGTGGATCCGCCAAAGGCCGCGTGCAGGGCCATGGCGTTGTGGAGAGAAGCGGGGGAAAGGATCTTGGAACTGATCAGGCCGTTGGCCTTCAATTTGAGCAGGGCGCGGGCCGAGCGGACCGCCATGTCCCGCCAAATGGTGGCGCCAGAAGGGCACAAAGCGGAGTGGGGAAGGCTCAAGCCGAGCGCCTCCCCGACGACCTGGCTGGAGGCGGCCGTCCCGAGGAACTGGCAACCGCCCCCGGGAGATCCGCAGGCGCGGCATCCCTGTTCCGCGGCGTGCTCGAGCGAGATCTCCCCGTGGGCGAACCGGGCCCCGATGGTCTGGATCTTGCCGAGATCCTCCGCCTCCTCGCTGATCAGGGAGACCCCCCCGGGCACCAGGACAACCGGGAGCCCGGGCGTGCCGGCCAGAGCCATCATCATCGCCGGCATCCCTTTGTCGCACGTCGCGATCCCGATCAGCCCCTTGGCGGTGGGCAGGGAACGAATCTGGCGGCGGAACATCATGGCCGCGTCGTTCCGGTAGGGAAGGGAATCGAACATCCCCGTCGTGCCCTGGGTGCGTCCGTCGCAGGGATCGGAGCAAAACGCCGCGAAGGGGACCCCGCCCGAGACCGCGAGTTCGCGCGCCGCCGCCTCCATGAGCAGACCTACCTCCCAGTGTCCGGTGTGGAATCCCAGGGCCGTCGGGGAACCATCGGGATTGCGGATGCCGCCCTGGGTGCTCAGCAGGAGGAAATCATTCCCGGTGAGCTTGCGCGGATCCCAGCCCATCCCGGTGTTCTGGGTCCAGCCGAAGAGATCGCCGCTGGGGGCCTGAGCCAGAAACTCCTCGGAGAACGGAAGTTTGCCCGACGGTCCGGAGGCGGTGGTCCGGAGCCGAAAGATTTCAGGATCGGGAGAGTCGAGAATGGGATGGGGCATGAGCGGACAGGAATTCCGGGAGGGCTCGCCTTGCAAGCCAAACTTGGCGGGTTCATGCGCGCCGGGCCGAATCGGCGTGGCGTTCCGCCCAACGCAATTTGGCGCTGCGCGACCGCGGATTGGTCCGCACCTCATCGTCGCCGGCCTCCACCGGTTTGCGGCCAATCGGCTCGAATTGGAAATCCGGGTTGGGCCGGGGAGCCGGCCATTCGGGGCGATCGATCCATCGCTGGCTCCGGTTGCGGATGAAGTTTTTCACGATGCGATCCTCAAGGGAATGGAAGGTGATGACGGCGAGGCGCCCGCCGGGCCGGAGCAGGTGGGTCGCTCCTTCAAGCCCCCGTTCCAGGGAAGCCAATTCGGCGTTCACCTCCATGCGGATCGCCTGGAAAGTGCGGGTGGCGGGGTGGCGTTTGGAATGGCCGGGGTAGACGCGTTCCACGAGCGACGCCAGATCCCGGGTCGTGGTGAGGGGCCGCTTCTGCCGTTCTTCGACAATGGCCCGGGCGATGCGGCCGGCGAAGGTCTCCTCGCCGAATTCCCGGAGGATCTGTTTCAGAGCGTCCTCGGGGTAGGTGTTCACCACATCCGCCGCGTTGAACCCGCCCGACGGATCCATCCTCATGTCGAGCGGGCCGGTTCCCTGGAACGAGAAGCCGCGACTGGCATCATCGAGTTGGTGGGAGGAGACGCCGATATCGAGGAGGACGCCATCCACCTCTTCCCAACCGGCGCCGCTGACCAGGGAAGCGATTTCGGCGAAGTTCCCGTGCAGGGCGCGGAACGGGCTGCCGAAGGAGGCGCAACGCGCGGTGGCGGCGGCGAGGGCTTCGGGGTCGCGATCGATCCCGATGACCTCCGCACCGGTCTCCAGCAACGAGGCGGTGTGACCGCCCCCGCCCAGGGTGCCATCGACGAAGCGCTTCCCGGGTTGCGGGCGGAGCGCTTCGAGCACCTCACGGGGCAGGACGGGAGCGTGGTAGTCGGTCACTCCGCTTCAGGCCAATTCCCTGGCCAGGGATTCCACCGGGGTTTCCTCATCCTCCGGCGCGACGAAATCGGTTTCGACGCGGAGGTTCTGGATGATGAACTTTTGCCGATCCTCGGTGTTCTTGCCCATGTAGAACTCGAGAAGTTCGTGGATGGTCTTGGTGTGGGGCGGGAGCTCGACGGGATCGAGGCGGATGTTCTCGTTGATGAAATCCTTCATTTCATTGGGCGAGATTTCGCCCAACCCTTTGAATCGGACGATGTCCGGATTGGGGCGGAGTTCGTGGATGGCCCGTTGCTTTTCCAGTTCGGAATAGCAGTAGCGGGTCTCCTTTTTGTTGCGCACCCTGAAGAGGGGAGTCTGCAAGATATAGACGTGCCCGTCGCGGATGAGATCCGGGAAAAACTGAACGAAGAAGGTGATCAAGAGCAGGCGGATATGCATGCCATCGACATCGGCATCAGTGGCCAGGATCACGCGGTTGTAGCGCAGATTCTCAATCCCGTTCTCGATATCCAGGGCGTGCTGGAGGAGGTTGAACTCCTCATTCTCATAGACCACCTTGCGGGTCTTGCCATAGGTGTTGAGGGGTTTTCCCTTGAGACTGAATACCGCCTGAAATTCCGGGTTGCGCGCCGTGGTCATGGAACCGCTCGCGGAGTCGCCCTCGGTGATGAACAGCGTGGAATCCTCGTGGCGGGCGTGCTTGGTGTTGTAGTGCACCTTGCAGTCGCGCAATTTCTTGTTGTGCACCTTGGCCGCGCGAGCCCCTTCGCGGGCGGCCTTCTGGATTCCCTTGATCTCCTTCCGTTCCCGTTCGGACTGGGCGATTTTTTCGACCATGGCATCCGCCACCGCCTGGTGTTGGTGCAGGTAGTTATCCAGGGCGGACCCGAGAAAGTTGGCCATGTAAGTCCTGACCGACTGACCACCCGGTTCCATGAGGGCGGAACCGAGCTTGGTCTTGGTCTGGGATTCAAAGACCGGTTCCACGACGCGCACGCTGATCGCGGCGACGATGCCCTGGCGCACGTCGGCGGCGTCGAACATTTTCTTGGAATAATCCCGGACCACCTTGACGATGGACTCGCGGAACGCGGCGAGGTGAGTGCCGCCCTGGGTGGTGTTCTGTCCGTTGACGAAGCTGAAATAGTCCTCGCCGTTGGAATCGTTGTGAGTCAGGGCGATCTCGATATCGTCACCGGTGAGGTGGATCACCGGATAGAGCGGCGCATCACTTTCCAGGTGATCATTGAGGAGATCCAGAAGACCGTTTTTGGAACGAAATTTTTTGCCGTTGAAAGAGAGGGTGAGGCCCTGGTTGAGATAGGAGTAATTGCGGAGCATCTTCTCCACGATGGCCGCGTCATAGGCGTATTCGCCGAAGACATCGACGTCCGGTTCGTAAATCAGTTCGGTGCCGGATTCCTCGCGGGAAGACTGGGGCGCCTTCATTTCCCGAGAGAGATCGCCACGCACGAAGTCGATCGCCATGGTTTTGCCTTCCCGGTGAGACTGGATGTGGAAGGAGGCCGAGAGGGCGTTGACTGCCTTGATGCCCACTCCGTTCAGACCGACCGACTTCTTGAAGGCTTGTGAGTCATACTTGGCACCGGTGTTGATCTTGGCGGCGCAATCCTTGACCTTGCCCAGCGGAATCCCGCGCCCGTAATCGCGCACCCGGAGCCGGCGCCCCTCCAATTCGATCTCGATCACTTTTCCATGCCCCATGACAAACTCGTCAATGGAGTTGTCGATCACCTCCTTGAGGAGCACGTAAATCCCATCGTCCGGAGAACTGCCGTCGCCGAGTTTGCCGATGTACATCCCGGGCCGGAGGCGGATATGCTCCCGCCAGTCCAGGGTTTTGATATCTTCGTCGGTGTAGGTGACGGACATGCGGTGTGAGGAATGTATGGAGTTCGGAAAAAGGTTTGAGAGAAAAAGTCAGCCGGGCAATTCCACGCCGGTCCCCAATTCCCGGGCCGGGGTGAAATCGCGAACGGAGGAGGCGTCGAGCGGTGCCCGGCCCCCTGGGGAGGGCGGGGGGCGATCATCCTGCGAGCCACCTTCGAGGTGCTGGCGCTCGAGTTCGCGCCACTCGTTTTCGATTCGTTTCCAGAGTCCCTGGTGAATGATGTTCCCCTCTTTGAAAAGGCGGCGTGCGGCGCGGACCTTGGCCTTCTCCATTTCCAGGAGGTTGGTGAGTTCTTCGGTGCGGCTCTCGTTCTCCTCGCGGACCGATTTGAGGCTGGAGACGCGGTGTTGGATGGCCAGGAAACCGCTGTCCACCAGGTGATGTTGGTCCGCCAGTTGGATCAGCCAATCCGTGAGGGCGGGGAACTCGCTGCGCGCGTTGTTCCGGCGCTCCGCGTCGTCCGCCAGCACCTCCTCATAGATCTTCACCAGCTGGGCAGCCACGGTGGCCGAGTTCATCTCTTCCCGGACCCGGCGGGCCACGGGAGCGAGGTGACGCCAATCCCAGTTCTCCAATTCGTTCACCAAGGTCTCCAAGCCCAGACCAAGCTTGGCGCCGGATTCGCTTGGCGAGAAGTTCTCGTCCCGCATCGAATCGAAATTTGCGGTGGTCACCAGTTTGCCGCACCGGCCGTCGCGCACCGGAATCACGGCGCACCCCGAGGCCAGGGCCTCGATGGCGGAGCGTCCGGAGGCGAAGACGAGGTCATACTCCGGCAGCATGATTTCCGGGCGGGTGGGACTCTTGCCGACGAGATCGCCCACCAGATCGAGCTGGATGTGGCACCGCTGACAGGCCTGGCGGATGTCCTCGAGGTTGCGCCCCTGGCCGGAAGTGCGGTCGTAGATCAGAGCTCGGGCCGGAGCTTCGGGGAGCCGCCGCACGTTGACGAAACGATCCATCTCCACCGCGCCTGGCAGGAGCCGGGTGACGGTGCGCGGCACTCCCGCCTCGTGCAGCCATTCCCTTCCGGATTGGGAGAACGAGAGGTAACGCAGGATGCGGGGATGGGTGGGGGGATGCTCGCGCCACTGGCGGGTGCCGAAGCTGAGGTAGAGGGCGGGGCGGTCCGGGAAGCTCAGCAGGGCGGCGATGGTCTCCAGATTGTATTGGCCGTGAATGAGATCCGGCTTGAACGGGGCAGCCCCAGGGTGCGCGATCACCGGGATGTCCAGATCGCCGAATTCGTCCGCCAAAGGGCCCGTTTTGGAGGCGAAGACGCAGACATCGTGTCCCAAGCGCCGCAAGGCAAAAGCCAAGTCGCGCACGGAAACCTCGGAAGCGGTCCGCTCGGCGAGCCGGAAGTTGGTGAGGAGAATTTTCACGGGGAAGAGGAGAAACCGGAAACGGGACCTGGAAGGATCACGGCCGCAGATTATACAGACGCTCCAAATAATCAACTAGCATGAACAAAAATCCGTCCCCCCCCGGTTCCGTGTTGGAAGCGATTGGAGCGCGTTTGTTCAAGAGAATCGCCCGATTCAGACGCGGCGCAGCATGGCGCTGACGCCAAGATAGACCAGAATCGTACCGGCCACCGCGAAGAATCCCAGCATCGACAAATCGAGCGCGAGGGTCGAGATGACGAGCTGCCTGGAGGGGGCGCCGGGTGGCCAGGTGAATCGGTAGGTTCGTTGCGCCCCGAAGAAGACGTTGGGAGCGGTGCCGGAGCGGTAATCGAGGCGCTCCATTTCGGCGCGGGTGTAGAGGTCCTGGATTTTCTGGTTCACGTAGAGGTCGTGAGGTCGGAAGACCGGGAAACCTGGGAGTGGAGCGAGGGACTTGAGGAGATTCCGGTCGAGCACGCCGTTCTGCAGGGTGGCGCGGAGATGGTTCAGGCCGAGTTCGACGGCTTGCGGGGACTTGGCTTCGAGGCCCTGGAGATAGGGGCGCGCGTCTTTGATGGCTCGGAGACGTTGCGCCTCTTCGGGGCTGAGTTGGGGTTGCGAAGCCAGGACCCGGGCGTTTTGGTCGAACGAAGTTTGGAGTCGGCTGACCGGGTTGTAACGGGCGGCGCAGAGAATCATTCCCTCGTAGGACCAGCGGAGGGGCATGAGGGCGCAGACGGCCGGGACGGAGAGGCGGCTGTCCGGGGTTTGATCCGTGGGCTTGCGATCCACGATGCGTCGGAAAGCCTCCTCGACCTTCACATCCCGGTTCATCTCCTCGTATTTGATCAAGGCGCCGCCGAGGATGATTTGGGGGATGAGAATGAGCGGGATGCAGTTGAGCGCGGTTTTGGGGTTGGGGACCACGCTGGAAATCATGAGGCCGGTGATCACCCCCTGGATGGTGGTGACATACATCCAGCCGAGGTTGAAGAGGAACATGCCGCGGATGCCGAGCACCCAGGAACCGACCAGGGTGTGGATGACGCATTGCACCAGGGCGAAGAGGCCCAGGGTGAGGATTTTGGCGATCACATAGTGCCCGACCCGGACGCGATGGTTTCGTTCCCGTTGCAGGAGGGTGCGGTCCCGGAGCACTTCATCCACGCTGTTGGTGAGGCCCAGGAACATTCCGATGACGAGGGTGAGGAAGAAATAGGTGGGGAGATGAAAGGCGGAGTGAAACTGATAGGTTGCGTCTTCCGCATAACGGAGAACAAAGGAGACGAGCAAGGCCAGCGCCGGGGCCTCCAGCAGGGTGGTGGTCAGGTTGGACCGATTGCGCAGGCGACCGAGGAAAGACCGGCGCAAGAGGGCCTCGAATTGCACCCATTCATCCCGCCAGGTGCGCCCGGGAAAGGGAGGCGGGGTGACCGGTTGCGGATCGGTCTCGGGCTCGTCACGATGAACTTCCTCGAGAAGTCGATGGGTCTGGAAGCGGTCCTGCCAAAACGCCGGGCTGAAACGGCGCGAAGGGGAGAGCTGTCCGCGCTTGTCCTCCTCGTAAATCACCTCGCCGTTGAGGTCGCGCAACGGGGTCTCGAGGATGTCGAAGATGAATTCCGGTTGCCCCCAGCCTCCGTCCTCACTCCGCGGCACCGGGGTGTCGGTCATCTGCTCCTCGCGTTGGATCCTGCGAAAATACTCGAGCATTTGCCGCGGCGTGCCGAAGAAGGCGACCTTGCCGCCGTGGTCGAGCAGCAGCGCTTTTTGGAACAGTTGAAAGAGACGCGCGCTCGGTTGGTGGATGCTGACCAGGACGATCTTGTTGTGGGCCAGGCCGCGGATTAGTTCCAGGACATGCTCGGAGTCCTTGGAGGAGAGACCGGACGTCGGTTCGTCGAAGAGATAGACATCGGAAATGCCGATCATGTCCAAGCCGGCGTTGAGCCGCTTGCGCTGCCCGCTGGAGAGGACGCGGATCTCGCTGTCCCCGGCGCGCTGGTGCCGCACCTCGCTCAGTCCGAGTTCCGCCAGTTTGGCATCGACCCGCCGCTGCCGATCCGCGCTGCGCAGGTAGGGAGCCCGGATGGAGGCGGCGAGCTGGAGGTTTTCCTCCACGGTGAGGAGAGGTTCGACGGCTTCCTCATGGGGGATGAAGGAGACATAGGGCATGAGGCGCTGGCGGTTCCAGACAGACCCGTAGAGGCTCACGCCGTTGAGGAAAATTTGGCCCCGGGAAGGCTTGAGATGACCGGCCAAGGCTCGCAGGAGGGTGCTCTTGCCGCTCCCGCTCGGTCCCATGATGCAGACCATTTCGCCGCGCTCCACCGTGAAACTCACCCCATCCAGGGCGGGGTCGTGGCCATAGCGATGCGCCACTTCCCGGACCTGGAGGCGGCTGACGAGGTTCCGTTCCTCTTCGATGATTCCCTCGGTGAAATGACAGCGGAGGAACTGCCCTTCCCCAATGGTGATGGCGTCGCCGTCGCGCAGCATGACCCGGCTGCCGCGGATCGGCACATCTCCGATGAGCACGGGGCGATCACAGCGGATGACTTCCAACTGGCCGGTGCGGTTTTCGTGGTCGCACCGGATCCGCAGCAGCAGTTGCCGATCTTCGCTGCCGGAGACCAGGATATCTCCTTCCTGGAGATCGGAGGGATTGTTGGAGACGAGATACTCGGAGCGGGCCGGGTTGAGGTCGAACCGCCCCCCCAAAACCTTGGCGCGGCGCCACAAATCGAGGAGGGCGATCTCGGTGCGGTCGTCGAATTCGATGCGGTCCCGCAAGGAGGCATCGACCGTGGTCCCCTCAGCGAGGCGCAGGCCGTTGATGGTGGCGGGGGTGTCCCGGAAGGCGGTGATGCCGACGCCCAGACCGAACCGGACCTCCAGATACGTCTGACGGCTCCGCTGCTTCTCCACGTAGGCGTCGCCCGCGCCGTCGAAGGAGAGGAACAGGCGCAGGGAGGCGACCTGTTTCTTGGCGTTGAAATAGAACGAGAGATCCCGGTAATCCAGGACCATTTCCCCGAGCACCACCTGCTGACTGTCGAAGAGCCGGACAAAGCCGTTGGGTTGGATGGTCCGGCCCCGGGTGATGACCTGGAGGGTGCCGATGTTTTTGAGGAGGATCAGGTCCCCGAGGCGGAACCCGATGATGGCGTGGCCGGGTTCCAGACCCGGGAGAACCACGTCGCCCTGGGTTCCCCAGCGGATCACGAGGGTTTCGAGGTGATGACCGTGTGCCGCCGCCCCGGAGATTGCGCCCGGCTCACTGGCGTTGAGTTGGTAGACGATGTCCATGGCCTCGTCCGCCACGCCGAGGTTGGACATGAACTGGTAGAAGGCCGTGAGGTTCTTGCGATCCAGTTCGGACCGGGAGACCATGGCGTAGAGCTGCACCCCGAGCAGGATTTTGTCCTCGATCCCCAACCGGCTCTCCAGGGAACGGGCGATCCCGTTGAGATCCTGGGGCTGCCGCAACGCCTGCCGGTAGAGTTCCCTCAGTTCCGAGTAGATCGCCTCCGGGAAATCATGGCGCAGGGAACCGAGCGCCACATCGATCTCCCGTTCATCGATCTGTCCGTCGATTTGGGAGAAACCGGCGAACACCTTGATCAGGAGCGGCAGCATCCCGTGCCGGGTCAGCCGACTGCGGCGGCGCGGCCACCAACGCGGCCACCGGTTGCGCCGACGCGGGCTCCGCTGAGCGGACTCTCCGTTGGCTTCCGCCGCGATGGGTGAAGGTTCGTCCGGATTCGACATGTCTGCCCAAAAATGCGTCGTCTCAACGCCCGGACCGGTCCTCGGTGGGCTGGGTGTCCAAAGCGATGCCCATGCGCCGCGCCCGCCTTCCCCACAGGCGGCGGGCATAGGCCTGCATGTCCTCTTTTTGGTCGGCTTCGTCGACGATTTCCATGCCGAGCAACGTTTCCACGATGTCTTCCAGGGTGACCAGACCGGCGAAGAGGCCGAATTCATCGACCAGCACCGCCAGTTGGGCGCGCCGGGCCACCAATTGTTCAAAGGCATCCGTGAGCCGGGTGGTGGCGGGGAGGGAGACGACTTCCCGCATGATGCTTTCCAGGGTCTGTTCGTGCTGGTCCCGGGCGGCGGCCAGCAAGACGTCCGTTTTGAGGACGAATCCGCGGATGTCGTCCTTGTCCTCCCCGTAGAGTGGGATTCGGGAAAACGGGCTGGAGGCATGGCGACCGAGGAAATCCCGGACCGTGCTGTTCATGGGGAGCGAGAACACCACGACGCGGGGCGTCATCACGTCCTGAACCGTGTTTTCGCGCAGGTGGAGCAGATTGTGCAGGATGCGGGACTCGGACTCCCGGAGTTTGCCCTCGCTCTGGCCGATCTCCGCCATCACCTTCAGCTCCTCGCGGCTGAAAGTGGCTTCCCGGATGCTACCGCGCCGGAACAGGCCGATCATCCAGATGACCGGGAGGGTCAGCGCCGTCATGATGCCCAGCAACCAGCCGACCCCGGGAGCGAGTTGCCGCCAATAACTTGCGCCGATCGTTTTCGGGATGATTTCCCCGGCGATGAGGATCGTGATGCACATCGCGCCCGCCGCCGCCCCTTCCGCCCAGCCGCCCCAGCCTCCGGTCAGCGCCAGTTGGCCCACTTCGCGGCCCACCGCCAACGAACCGATGGTGTTGGCCACGGTATTGAGGGTGAGGATGGCCGCCAGGGGGCGGTCGATCGATTCCTTGAGCCGCGCCAATCGTTCTCCCGGGATCGGTCGCTCCTTTTTCAGATGGGCCACGTAGGGGCCGGTGAGGCTCAGGAGCACCGCCTCGCACATCGAACAGGTGAACGAGGCGACGACCGCCACGACGAAGTAGGTGACCAGCAGAGTGATGCTGCCTCCCGGCTCGACGGACACGGCGGCGCTGCTGAACTCGGCGATCCATCCCATGATCTTGCGGAGACTTCTCCGAACTTTGGGAGGAAATCAATCTCACGCTGGAAAAACATCGCGTCATCCTCCGGGACAATGTGCAAAAAGACTGGCGTTTCGTCTGGTATGGCGAGAGCTTGCCCAAGTTATGCCCCCCATGCTGCCCTTCGCGAAGACTTCGGAGATCGCTCCGGGGAAATGCAAATCGGCCGTCGTCGAGGGAACCCGGGTCGCCGTGTTTCACACCGGCTCAGGTTTTTTCGCGATCGAGGACCGGTGCACCCACGCCGAGGTCCGGCTCTCGGACGGATGGGTGGAGGGAACTTGTGTCGCCTGTCCGTGGCACGGCGCGCAATTCGATTTGCAGACGGGGGAGGCCTTGAGCGGTCCGGCGATTTTGCCGACGCGTTCCTTTCCCTTGCAGATTGTGGATGATGTCATTTTGGTCGACGCAAACCCGGTCGTCTGATTCGCCGATGTCTCGCCGCCTTTCCCTCTTCGCCCTGTTTTTGTGGATGTCCCCTGGATCCGGGGCGTTCGCGGAGACCCCTTCGTCGCCGTTCGCGAAGTGGGAGCCGGAGATCGCGAAGTTCGAGGCCGCAGACCGGGCCGCGCCTCCCCCTGCCGCGCCGGTCCTGTTTGTCGGCAGTTCGAGCATCCGCAAGTGGGACCTCGCCCGGTTTTGGCCGGGGTTGCCCTACCTGAACCGCGGGTTTGGCGGCTCCAAGCTACCCGATGTTGTCCATTTCTTTGACCGGGTGGTGAAGCCCTACCAACCCCGGGCCGTGGTGCTCTATGCCGGCGACAACGATTTTGGCGCGGGCGCCACCGCCGAGGAAGTGGTGGCCTCTTTCTCTGCGTTTGCCGACAAGCTCCAGAAGGCGTTTCCCGGCACGCCCCTGCTCTTCATTTCCATCAAGCCGAGCCGCAAGCGATGGAAGATCTGGCCGGAGATGGACAAGGCGAATCGGGTCATCGCCGCCTTGTGCGAGGCCAGTCCCGAGCTCGACTTTGCAGATATCGCAACGCCGATGCTGGCGACGGCGGCAACGCCCGAGACCCCACCGGACGCGGCTCTGTTTGAGAAAGACGGTCTCCACATGAGTTCCGAAGGCTACGCCCTCTGGAAAGGCGTGCTGCAACCTTGGCTCAATCAGTTCAATCCCTAGAGCGCTGCCCCGTCCCTTCGATTTCTCGATGTCGTCCCCGCCTCCAGATCCGGGTCCGCAGCCGTCCAAAAAGAGTCGGCTCTCCGCTTTTGTTTCGCGGTTCGGGTCGACCCTGTTTCTTTGGTTGTTCATTGGCGGGGCCCTGGTTTCTGCTCATCCGGTTCCGTT
Source organism: Verrucomicrobiota bacterium (assembly GCA_003402735.1). Taxonomy (GTDB): domain Bacteria; phylum Verrucomicrobiota; class Verrucomicrobiia; order Verrucomicrobiales; family DEV007; genus V1-115. The sequence continues at coordinate 2,750 of QQNE01000074.1, read as the reverse complement.
TTTCATCATCATTTTCGTGCTGATGATGGGCGGGCTGTGGGAGTTCTTTCACCTGCTGCACATGAAACACGCCCGCGGCGAGGCGGCGGTCACCATGGCCCTTTCCGCGGTGTATGTGTCGGTGTGTTTCTGGAGCGCGGCGGCGGGGAATGGGACCGATTTTGCGTGGTTCGACCTGCTGGCCATCTTCCACATCACGGTGGCGGGCTTCCTGATCCATATGTTCTCCCCGGTGAACCCCGGGCGGAGCCACATCCAGGTGATGGCCTGCGTGTTCGCCTTCATTTACATCTCGTTCCTGTTCAATTTCACCACCCGCGTCTCCTGGTTTGAGGACGGGCGGGAGAACCTGCCGGGGGTGGTGCCGGGCCGGACCTACCTTCTGTTTGGGTTGGCGGTGACCAAGTTTACCGATATGGGGGCCTACATCGTCGGTTCCCTGATCGGCAAGCACAAGATGGTGCCGCATCTCAGTCCCGGAAAAACCTGGGAGGGATTCGCCGGGGCCATTGCCTTTGCCTACCTCGCCGCCTTTGTCATCGTCGGTTTGTGGGGACGCGGGGTCCCGTTGCTCACTCCGGCACACACCGCTGTGCTGGCCGGTCTCATCGCCCTCGGAGCGGTCGTGGGCGACCTGGCGGAATCGACCCTCAAACGCAGTCTGAGAGCCAAGGATTCCGGCCATGTCATGCCCGGCATTGGCGGGGTGCTCGACTTGATCGACAGCATCCTGGTAACGACCCCGATTCTCTATTTCTACCTCGAATGGATCAAGCCGTGACTCCGCAGCTGAAACGAGTCGTCGTTCTCGGGTCCACCGGGTCGATTGGCGAGAGCGCTCTCAAGGTGGCCCGGGACATTCCGGACCGGATGAAGCTGGTGGGGTTGGCGGCGCTCCGTTCCGTGGACAAGCTGGCCCAGCAGGCCCGGGAATTCGGCGTCCGTCACCTGGCGATTTCCGATGGTGCGATGCATTCGCAACTCCGGGCCGCGGTTCCCGGGGCCGAGGTTCACGCCGGGGAAGAGGGGCTTGTTGAGTTGGCCACGCTGCCGGAGGCCGACCTCGTCCTCATTTCGATTGTCGGAACCGCGGGGTTGCGTCCGGCGCTGGCGGCGCTCGAGGCCGGCAAGGATATTGCGGTGGCCAGCAAGGAGATTCTGGTGATGGCCGGGGAGATCGTCATGGCCACCGCGGCCCGTCACGGGCGTCGGGTGTTGCCGGTGGACAGCGAGCACAATGCCATTTTCCAATGTCTGGAGGACCGGGACCCCGTCACGGTGCGGCGCATCATTCTCACCGCTTCGGGAGGCCCGTTCCGGAAATTGCCCGCGGAACAGTTGGCCGCAGTGACCATCGAACAGGCCTTGCGTCACCCGACCTGGGAAATGGGACGGAAAATCACGATCGATTCCGCCACCCTCTTCAACAAGGGCCTGGAAATGATCGAGGCGCGCTGGCTCTTCGGCGTCGGGATGAATCGGGTCGATGTGATCGTCCACCCGCAGAGCATCGTCCATTCCATGGTCGAGTTCATCGATCACTCGGTTCTGGCGCAGCTGAGCAAGTCCGACATGTGTTTTCCGATCCAATACGCGGTGACCTGGCCGGAACGCGTGCCGAACACGCTGGAATCGCTCGACTTCGCGAAGCTCTCCAAACTGGAATTTGAAGCGCCGCGCCTTGCGGATTTTCCGGCGCTTGACCTGGCGCGGCGGGCGGGTGAGGAAGGGGGGACGTTGCCTTCGGTGCTCAACGCCGCCAACGAGGTGGCCGTGGCTGCGTTCCTGGCACGGCGCCTATCTTTCCCGGCCATTTGGGAGATCGTGGCCAGGGCCATGGAGGCGCACGTCTGTGAGGAGCATCCTGGGCTGGAGCAAATTCTCGCGGCCGACGCCTGGGCCCGCCAATTCGCCATCGAATGCGTGGCCGCCGAGGTTGCGTAAGGCGGGGGGGCAGGAAACGGGAAAACCGCTTGGCGCAGCACGGCCAAGCGGCATTCCGATCACAAAACACCATCACAACGACACAGCCTTTCTCACTTGAGCGGAACGAGGTGCATGCACTCGTATCCCTCGGCGTTCACATAGCTCACTCTGGCCCCCGAGATTCCGAATTTTCCGGATGGGTTGGTGACTTTGACGAACGCACGTTTCTTGCAGGATCCGCAATGCACCCGGCCGCCATCGTGGCAGAGTGCGGTCACATCCGCGTGGCCCTTGATCTCCACGGCGGTGACGGAATGGCAGACGTCGCACGTGAGGAGATAATGGTCCCCGGTTTGGAGTTGGTGGATTTGTCGGATACTGTTGGTCGTCGGATAGGTTCCCTTGACGTCAGGAGTCGCACCGAGCGGGGCGATTCCGCCGATCAGGACGACGGCGAGGAGAGTTTGAATGGTTCGGGTAGTCATATCAGTATTCCAAGTTTGGTTTTTGTTCAGGGTGATCACCCCTTCCAAACCGGGGAAATCACTGAGCCCAATCTGACAGAGGAAGCGGTGCGAGGCTCCGCGTGGCTTGTTGAATTCATGGCACCGCCTGTTCTGCCAGGCATTTCCCTCCATCCTGGAGAAGAGTCGGGCGCACCCCAAGGAGGAGAGTGTCAGGGGCCGTGCGCCGTGCTTGTCGCTTGAAATCGACCGCATCCGCACGCACTGTGAGACTCATGCCTGGTTTGCGTTGGATCGTTTGGTTTGCCCTCTGGGGGTGCGGTCTGGCGTCGGCTCGGGCCGAGGAAGCGCCGGCCGCGG
>QQNE01000073.1 GCA_003402735.1 Verrucomicrobiota bacterium | reverse complement strand
TTGGCTACGGGACGGACGAGCAGATCATCCGCGAGTTTTACGATGTGGAGAACCTGGAGTTGCGGGCGGACATCGACGAGGAGGAGTTGAGTTCCCGGATTCCGTTCACCGACTTGATGGACGGGGACATCGTGCTCTGCAAGGCCTATGAGCCGATGACCATTGGCGTGGTCAAACAGTTGCTTGCCCTGGGACACAAGACAGTTCCGGTGATCGACACGGCCCAGGACGACATTCTCATCAAGTCGTTGAAGAAGGACCCCGCGCACGACGAGGAAGAGGCGCTGAAGGATATTTACCGTCGTCTGCGTCCCGGGGATCCGCCGACCATCCCGAACGCGAAGGCGCTGTTGAAGCGGCTTTTCTTTGATCCGAAGAAGTATGATCTGACTCGGGTGGGTCGCTACAAGATCAACCAGAAGCTGGGGCTCAAGACCGATACCGACGTGCGGGTGATGACCAAGGAGGATTTCGTGGCCTCCTTGAAGTATCTGCTGAAGCTGAAGCGGAACCAGGGGGTGCTGGATGACATCGATCACCTTGGCAGTCGACGGGTTCGTGCCGTGGGAGAACTCCTTGGCAATCAGTGCCGGGTGGGCTTGGCGCGGACGGAGCGTCTCGTCAAGGAGCGGATGACGCTGTATGATGTGAACATCGAGGCGATGACGCCGGGCAAGTTGATCAACCCGAAAGCGCTTTCGGCGGTGGTTCGGGATTTCTTTGGGCGTTCGCAGCTCAGTCAGTTCATGGACCAGACGAATCCGCTGTCCGAGCTGACGCACAAGCGGCGGCTTTCGGCGCTTGGTCCAGGGGGACTCAACCGGGATCGTGCCGGATTTGAGGTGCGCGACGTTCATCCGTCGCACTACGGGCGGATCTGTCCGATCGAGACGCCGGAAGGGCCGAACATCGGGCTGATCAACTCGATGTCCACGTTCGCGGGGATCAACGAGTTCGGGTTCATCGAAACGCCTTACCGCCGGATTGTGAACGGGGTTGTGCAGGCGGAGATCGTCTACCTGACGGCGGACGAGGAAGAGCGACACATGATCGCTCAGGCGAACAACGAGATCGATGGCAAAGGGAACTTCCTGTCGCCCAAGATCACGGTGCGGGACAAGGGTGACTTCAAGGACGTCGACCCGAAACTGGCTGACTACATGGATGTGAGTCCCAAGCAGTTGGTTTCCGTGGCGGCGAGTCTGATTCCCTTCCTGGAGCACGACGACGCCAACCGGGCCCTCATGGGTTCCAACATGCAGCGCCAAGGGGTGCCGCTCCTGGTCTCGGACTCGCCTTACATCGGCACCGGGATGGAGGAGAAGGTGGCCCGGGACTCGCGTGCCGTCGTGGTGTCCGAAGGGGACGGGATTGTGGCGGCGGCGACCGCCGAAATGATCGTGGTGACCAAGGACGGTAAGCTCCCGGTGACGGATCGGGAATTCCTGGCAAACGTCGAGAGCGTGAAGCCGAACGCGAACAAGGGGATTTATGTCTATCCGTTGCGGAAGTTCATGCGGTCGAATGCCGGCACCTGTCTGAACCAGAAGCCACTTGTACGTCGGGGTGACCAGGTGAAGGAAGGGGACATTCTGGCCGATGGTCCGAACACTGAGAACGGTGAGTTGGCCTTGGGGCGCAACGTGCTGGTGGCCTTCATGCCCTGGAACGGTTACAACTTCGAGGATGCGATCACCATCAATGAGCGGGTGGTGAAGGAGGACATCTACACTTCGATCCACGTCGACGAGTTCGAGATCGGGGCACGGGACACCAAGCTCGGTCCGGAGGAAATCACGCGGGACATTCCGAACGTGGGGGACGAGGCCTTGAAGCACCTTGGGCCGGATGGGGTCATCCGGATTGGGGCCGAGGTGAAGCCCGGAGACATTCTGGTGGGCAAGATCACGCCGAAGAGCGAAACCGAGTTGGCGCCTGAAGAGCGCTTGTTGCGGGCCATTTTCGGGGAAAAAGCGGCGGACGTGAAGGATACCTCCCTGCGGGTTCCCTCGGGCTGCCGTGGCATCGTCATGGACGTGCGGGTTTCCTCGCGCAACACTCCGGTTCGCCAGAAACTTTCCAAGGCGGAGAAGGAGAAGCAGTTGGCCGAAATTGAGGATGAATGGAAGCGGAAGAAGGAGGAGTTGACCGATCAGCTCACCGAGAAACTTTCAGACGTCCTGCTCGGAGAGAAAATTCCGCTCGATGTGATGGACGGCAGCACCGGGGAAATCTTGATCCCGGCAAACCGCAAGATCACCAAGACGTTGTTGCGGAAGCTGGCTGAATCTTACGACTCGATCGAGATCGAGCACAGTCCGATTCGGGTCAAGATCGTCGAGATCGTCGGCCAGTTTGAGCAGAAGTTCTCGGACGTGAACGAAGAGCGGGAAACGCGCCTGGATGCTTTGGAGGCGGGCGACGAGGTCGATCCCGGGATCATCAAGCAGGTGAAGGTCTACGTGGCGAAGAAGCGCAAGCTCTCTGTCGGGGACAAGATGGCTGGACGCCACGGGAACAAAGGGGTGGTGGCCAACATTGTTCCGGAGCAGGACATGCCGTTTCTTTCGGACGGAACGCCGGTGGACATCTGCTTGAATCCGCTCGGGGTGCCGAGCCGGATGAACGTTGGGCAAGTTCTTGAGACGCACCTCGGCATTGCCGCGAAAGCTCTTGGATTCAAGGTGGCGACACCGGTTTTCGACGGGATTTCGGAAAAAGAGGTGATGAACTACCTGAAGCAGGCCCGGGAAGTCGATGGGTTCTCCTGGGTTGGCGAGAACGGGAAATCGACCCTTTACGATGGCCGGACCGGGGAAGCCTTCCACCAACAAGTCGTGGTGGGCATCATCTACATGTTGAAACTTGGCCACCTGGTGGAGGACAAGATTCACGCTCGGGCAGTGGGTCCCTACTCTCTGGTCACCCAGCAACCGCTCGGGGGCAAGGCCCAGTATGGCGGCCAACGATTTGGGGAGATGGAGGTCTGGGCCCTCGAAGCCTATGGGGCCGCCTACACCCTGCAGGAACTCTTGACGGTGAAGTCCGACGATGTCCAGGGGCGGACCCGGATCTACGAGGCGATCGTCAAGGGCGACAACAACCTCGAAGCCGGCACGCCGGAGTCGTTTAACGTTTTGATCAAGGAAATGCAGAGCCTTGGATTGAATGTGAAGGTCGGACCGCGGGATCAGACCGATGCCGATGTCCTGGAGAGCATGACTGCCTGAACCTGAACCGCCGAACAGCACCATCAATCGAAGCAACATTATGGAAAACAGCGTTGAAAGCCATATGAAGGAACTCTGGGGCGGCGAAGCCAAGGGCAAGGGCTTTGACCAGGTCAACATCACCGTGGCTTCTCCGGACGTCATCCGTTCCTGGAGCCAGGGGGAAGTGAAGAACCCGGAGACGATCAATTACCGGACCTTCAAGCCCGAGAAGGGCGGGCTCTTCTGCGAGCGGATTTTTGGTCCGACCAAGGACTGGGAGTGCGCCTGCGGCAAATACAAGCGGATCAAGCACAAGGGAGTGGTCTGTGACCGTTGCGGCGTGGAAGTGACCTTGAGCAGGGTGCGCCGGGAGCGGATGGGCCATATCGAGCTGGCCGTTCCGGTGAGCCACATCTGGTTTTACAAGTGCATGCCCTCGCGGATCGGGCTGATGCTCGACATGAGCGCCCGGCAGTTGGAGCGGGTCATCTACTACGAAGATTGCATCGTCATCGATCCGGGCAACACGCCGCTCGAGGCTGGGCAACTGCTCACCGAGGTGGAGTGGCGCGAGGCCGAGGAGGAGTATGGGGAGCGCAGCTTCCGTGTCGGGATGGGGGCCGAGGCGGTCAAGGAACTGCTGGCCAACCTCAACCTTCCCCAAATGGTCATCGACCTGGAGGAGGCGATGGGCAAGACCCGCTCCAAGCAGGTTCGCAAGAAACTGGCCAAACGATTGAAGCTGGCTCAGGGATTCCTCACGTCGCGCACCCGTCCCGAGTGGATGGTTCTCGACGTGCTCCCGGTCATTCCTCCGGACTTGCGTCCGTTGGTTCCGCTGGAGGGCGGGCGTTTTGCCACGTCTGACCTGAACGATCTTTACCGGCGGGTGATCAATCGGAACAACCGATTGAAGAATCTGCTGCAGTTGAAGACGCCGGACGTGATCATCCGCAATGAAAAGCGGATGTTGCAGGAGGCGGTGGATGCCCTGTTCGACAACGGTCGCCACGGGCGCGCGGTGACCGGCGCTGGGAACCGTGCCCTGAAATCATTGTCAGACATGCTGAAGGGCAAGAGTGGACGTTTCCGGCAGAACTTGCTGGGCAAACGCGTCGACTACTCCGGTCGTTCGGTCATCGTGATCGGGCCCGAGTTGAAACTTGGGCAGTGCGGTCTGCCCAAGAAGATGGCGTTGGTCTTGTTTGAACCCTTCATCATCCGTCGGCTCAAGGAGTTGGGTTATGTGCACACGGTGCGCAGCGCCAAGAAGATGATCGAGCGGCGCACCACGGAGGTTTGGGACATCCTCGAGGAAGTGACCAAGGGCCATCCGGTGCTCCTGAACCGTGCCCCGACGCTGCACCGTTTGTCGATCCAGGCGTTCGAACCAGTGCTCATCGAGGGATCGGCGATTCGTCTGCACCCGCTGACTTGCGGTGCCTACAACGCCGACTTCGACGGTGACCAGATGGCGGTGCACGTTCCGTTGTCGGTGGAGGCACAGATGGAGGCGCGGATGCTCATGTTGGCGCCGAACAACATCTTCTCCCCGTCATCGGGCCGTCCGATCACCACTCCATCCCAGGACATCACCCTTGGTTGTTACCACCTGACGTGGTCCAAGCAGTTGCCGATCCGGGACAAGGAAAAGGTGCGTGATCTCTCGCTCTTTGCCGACATGGGCGAAGTGGAGTTCGCGTTGGCCGCGCGGAAGGTTCACATCCATGATGCCATCCGGTTGCGCAACCCAGACTTCGGGACCGACACGGTTTACGGGGACAAGGAGAGTCGGGTGATCGTGACCACGCCGGGCCGGGTTCGTTTCAATGAAATCTGGCCGGAGCGCCTCGGTTTCATCAATACCCTGGTGAACAAAAAGGTGCTCGGCGACATCATCTGGCGCTGTTACCAGGTGTCCGGGCAGTCGCAAACGGTGGAAGCGTTGGACCGGCTCAAAGATCTTGGGTTCCGCGAGGCGACCCGTTCCGGGGCATCGATCGGGATCAGTGACATGGTCATTCCGGATGAGAAGACCAACGTGATCGAGGAGGCCTACGAGAAGCTTCGGGAGGTGACGGCCCACTATTCCCGCGGGGTCATCACCAACGGGGAGCGCTACAACAAGGTCATCGACATCTGGACGGAAGCGTCCGATCGGATTCAGAAGGCGCTCTTCCGTTCCATCGAGCACAACGATGGGCGCACCTTCCCGAACCCGCTGTTCATGATGGTGGACTCCGGAGCCCGGGGCAACCGTCAGCAGATCAAGCAGCTCTCGGGGATGCGCGGTCTGATGGCCAAGCCATCCGGCGAAATCATCGAGCGGCCGATCATCTCGAACTTCCGTGAGGGATTGTCGGTGTTGGAATACTTCATCTCCACGCACGGGGCGCGGAAGGGGTTGGCGGACACCGCCCTGAAGACGGCCGACTCCGGATATTTGACCCGGAAGCTGGTCGATGTGGCCCAGGACGTGATCATCACGCAGCTGGATTGCGGCACCGTCAACGGCATCACCGTTTCCCCCATTTATGAGGGCGACGAAGAGGTGGTCGATCTCAAGACACGCGTCTACGGTCGGGTCAGTTCCGAGCGGGTGACCGATCCGGTGACCAGCAAGGTGGTGATCGAGATCAACGATCTCATCGAGGAATCGCAGGCAGACGCGCTGGGCCGTCTCGGCCGCGAACAGCTCAAGATCCGTTCGGTCCTCACCTGTGAATCCGAACGCGGCTGTTGTGCCCGTTGTTACGGCATGAGCCTCGCCACCCAGAAGATGGCCCGCGAGGGCGACGCCGTCGGGATTGTGGCGGCTCAATCCATCGGGGAACCGGGAACGCAGCTCACGATGCGGACCTTCCACGTCGGTGGGGTGGCTTCGACTTCTGCCAAGCAACCGGTCATCAAGGTGAAGAACGCCGGTCGGATCCACTACAATTCGGTCCGCACGGTGGAAACGTCCGAGGGCCGTTGGGTGGTTCTGAGCAAGAGCGGCACGATCAGCGTGCACGATGCGGATGGCCGCGAACTCGAGAGCCACACCCTGGTGCTTGGGGCGGAAATCTTCAAGCCGGACAACGCCCAGGTCGAGCCCGGGGAGACGATCGTGAAATGGGACCAGCACAACATTCCGATCATCTCGGAACGGGCTGGGGTCATTGGCTTCCGCGACATGATTCTGGGAATCACCATCGCCAAGAAAAAGGACGAGGCCTCCGGTGGTTCCAGTCTGGTCGTGGTGGAGCACAAAGAGGACCTGCACCCGCAGATCGTCATCACTGATCCGAAGACCAAGGACGTGCTGGCCACCTACTCGGTGCCGGCCGGGGCGTTCCTCAGTGTCCAGGAGGGCAAAAAGATCACCGCCGGGACGATGGTGGCCAAGACTCCACGGAAACAAGCCAAGACCAAGGACATCACCGGTGGTCTTCCCCGGGTGGCGGAGCTTTTCGAAGCGCGCAAGCCCAAGGACTCCGCCGAGATCGCCAAGATCGATGGACTCGTCGACATCGCCGGCATCGTGCGAGGCAAACGGAAACTCGTCATCACGGATCCCGAGTCCGGGGAGGAGGAGGAACACCTCATTCCGTTGAACAAGCACATCATCGTCATCAAGGGAGACACGGTCGAGAAAGGCCAGCAACTCACCGAGGGCCCGGTGGTGCCCCACGAGATTCTGGAAATCTGCGGTCCGCAGAAACTCCAGGAGCACCTCGTCAACGAAGTCCAGGAGGTTTACCGGCTTCAAGGGGTCGAGATCAATGACAAGCACATCGAGATCATCATCCGTCAGATGCTGCGCAAGGTGAAGGTCATTGATCCGGGCGACACCAGCTTCCTGTGGGGAGATCAAGTTGAGCGGGTCGAGTTCGATCAGGTCAACCGCCAGATCGAAGAGCAAGGTGGCAAGCCTGCCGAGGGCGAGCCGGTCTTGCTCGGGATCACCAAGGCTTCCTTGGAGACCGACAGCTTCATCTCGGCCGCTTCCTTCCAGGACACCACCCGTGTTCTCACCGATGCAGCCACCCTGGGCAAGGTCGATCAACTCCGCGGCTTCAAGGAAAACGTGATCATGGGTCACCTCATCCCCGCCGGCACCGGATTCAAGACGGCTCGGGATATTCGGATCCAACCGACTGCCGAGGCGATCCCGGTCGATCTTCCCGAAGAGCCGATGGAGGAGAGCGAGTATGCCGACGCCGAGTAAGGCGCCCTTGATCTCCTGAGCGAGCCTATTCTGTCTTGTCCCGTGGGGGCGGTCTTCCGCTCCCGCGGGTTCTTCTTTGCCATGTCCATGTCAATCAGCACCAGGAGAGGGGATGAGGGGCAGACCGATCTCATGTTCGGTCGGCGCGTGTCGAAGTGTGATCCACGGGTCGATACCTATGGTCTCCTCGACGAGGTCAACGCGATCCTCGGTCTCGCGAGAGTGGATGCCACCGAGCCCTTTGTCGGTTCCAGCATCGCCAAAATCCAGAAAGACCTCGTGTTGGTGATGGGGGAACTCGCCACCCACGAAGACGACTGGGCCACGTATCGTGACAAAGGTGGCGGGCTAGTGGGCGAGTCCATGCTCGCGGAACTGGATGAACTGGTTCGCGTGCTCGAGACCGATCGGGGAATCAGCTTTGCGCGTTGGGCGGTGCCGGGCGCTGCGGGGAGCCGGTCCGGGGCGGCTCTGGACATGGCCCGCACCGTGGTGAGGCATGCGGAGCGCGCCATTGTGGCCCTGGCAGAGTCCGGCAGACTTCCGAATCCGATGCTCTTGCGCTGGGTCAACCGCCTTTCCGACCTCTTTTGGCTGTTGGCGAGGTTGGAGGAAGAGCATGCCGGAGCGAAGTGAAAACCGACGATTTCGATTACCAGCTTCCTGCCAGACTCGTCGCCAGTCATCCCGCGGAAACGCGTGATGCGTCCCGCATGTTGGTCGTTCACCGGGGCACCGGGCAGCTGGAGCACCGCAGCTTCCGGGACTTTCCGGCCTTTGTCTCCGCCTCGGACCTGGTGGTCCTCAACAACACCCGGGTGATTCCCGCCCGGTTTTTCTCGCCTGACGGACGGTTTGAGATTCTGCGCTTGGAGCCAGGGCCAAACGATACTTGGCGTTGCATGGTGAAACCTGGAAAGCGCTTTCGAGAGGGCGCGCAGGTGCCCATCGGACGATCCATCGCCACCGTCTGTGAAGTTTGCGAGGACGGCACCCGCTGGCTCCGGTTCGATCCGCCTCTTGATCCCGAAAGGGATGGGCACTTGGCGTTGCCGCCTTACATGAACCGGGCGGATGAAGATCGGGACCGAGAGCGTTACCAAACTGTTTATGCGGAAAAGGAGGGAGCCATCGCTGCGCCCACGGCCGGCCTTCACTTCACGCCGGAGATCCTGGCCAAGGTGCCGCACCGTTTCGTCACTCTTCATGTGGGCGCCGGAACCTTTCTGCCGGTCAAGGCCACCGAGATCGAGGCGCACAAGATGCACGTCGAACGTTTTGAGGTGACCGCAGAGACCGCTGCCGCCATCGAATCGGCGGACCGGGTCGTCGCCATCGGAACAACCGTGGTGCGGGTGCTCGAGCATCTGGCTGCCGAAGGTGGGATTCGTGGGGGGGCAGGGGAGACCTCGATTTTTATCCATCCGCCTTACGCATTCCGACGGGTCAACGCCTTGCTGACCAACTTTCACCTCCCCAAATCGACTCTCTTGATGTTGGTGAGTGCCTTTGCCGGAAGGGAATTGATTCTTCACGCCTATCACGAGGCGATCCGGGAGAATTACCGCTTTTACAGCTACGGCGACTGCATGTTGTTGCTGTAGTGGCCCACAAGATTCGAAGCTGTGCGGATCAACGGACCGACGAGCAACGCAGGGACCGAAAGGTGCCATGGTTAGGCTGGTTGGGGGGTCAGCCCGCATTTCTCAAGGATCGCGTCGCGAGGCGCCGCCAAATGGCATTGCCTGCAAGACGCGCGAAGGATTCCCGGGTTCGCGGTATGCCGACATACCGCGAACCCGGGAATTCGAGCGGAACGCAGCAGGAATGCCATTGGGCAAGCCGCAGCAGCGAGAGCTTGAGAAATGCGGGTTAGGATCGGAGCGACACGAGAAAGGCCAGGAGATCCGCCACTTCTTGCGGGCTACACCCCTGGAGCAGTTGCTCGGGCATCAGTGAGGCGGGGAGCGGAGACTCCTTGACGATGGTTTGGGTCGGGATCCGGTTCACCTGGCCGGTTGGCAGTTTGAGATGGAGTTCCTCTGCGGTCCGTTCCACCGGGAACCCGGTCAGGACGATTCCATCCCGCGTCTCCACGACGGTGCCGCGGAATGTGGGATCGATCGTTTCGGATGGCCGCAAGAGGCTGGCCAGGATTTGTGGTTTGTTGAGGCGTTTGCCCACCAGGGAGAGATCGGGGCCGAATTCCCGGCCCTGGCCGAGCACGAAATGGCAGGCCAGGCAGGAGGCCAGTTTTCCGTCGGGATGAAGGAGAATCCGGCCCCGGGCTGCATTCCCTGACAGGGCCAGAAGAGCGGACTCGGGCGTGGTTGCATCCACCAATCGGGGCCGTTCCGAGGCGGGGCGGAACCGCTCGAACAATTCGCGGATGTTCGGGTCCGAGCTCTGCAGGCCGACTGAGGCCGCCTTTCGGTCTTCCTCCAGGGAAGCTTTCATGGCGACGCTGACAGGGTTGGATTGTGGCTCCGGGGAGGATCCTGGCATGGAGGCGATCCAGGCTTTAACGAGAGCGATGCCCTCTGGATCTGGTTCTCTAGTCCCGATCGGAGGCATGTGCCCGTTGCCGACGCGGAGGATGCGATTCAGGAGCACGGATCTCCAAGGCGCTCCGGGAGCCACGATGCGCGCTTCGGGGAGGCCCATGGTGCCGCGGGTTGGGATCTCGTCGAGGAGCCGGGTCTCCTCCAAAGGCAGTTCGGCGTTGAGCATAATGGCCACGGAGCCGCCTCCGTTGAGCCGGTGGCAATGGGCACAGTTGGCGTGGAGCCAGGCGCGGGCGCGGTTTGCGGTGGTGGCGCTCGGGTTTGGGGCGGTCAGGCGCGTGGCGGTTTGTCCGAAGAACTCGGGATCCGTCAAGCCAAGGGTGGTGGCGGCGGCGTCCGCTGGTTGGTGGAGGATCGAGGTCAGCTGCTGCGGTTGGAAACCGAGGGCGAAGCCGGACCAGCTGTTGTGGCAGCGTCCACACTCTCCCCGGGCCGAGAAGTGCCAGTCGAGGTCGGCGTGTCCCTGGGCGGGCAACAATTCGGCGTCCTGGCCGGAAGGGTCCCAGCGATAACTGTAGCCATTCCAGGCCTCGCCATCGAAGTGGAGAACCTGGGTTTCCACGGGGCGATCGACGCTGAGGGTGCGCAGCAGCACGCTGTCCTTGGGCCAGACCGTGGTGACTCTGGCAATGCCGCCATCCGCCCGCCGCTGGATTTCCGTCTTGATGGATTGGGTGCCGGGCAATCCGACAAAGCGTTTCGCGATGGCGCCATCCTGCCACATTTCCTGGGCGATCTCGTAAGGATAGACGCCGGGAGCGGGTTCCTGGCGGGGCACGTCCGTGAACAGGCCGGTCTCGCTGAGTTTGCGGGGAAATTGGGTGGTTGGCCGGGCATTCGGTTGCCGGGTCAGGGAAAGAATCGTCGAGGGATTGCGCCAGTGGATCAGGTAGATCTCTCCCGCCTCATCCTGACCGAAGGTCACGATCTTGAACGGCGTGTCGGCGATTTCCTCATGCCGGGTCACGCGCACTCCGTCGTGCCACAGGGCCCACACCTTTCCAGTTTCGTAATCCCCGTAGACGTAGGCGCCTTTCAACTCTGGAAATTTCTTGCCGTGATACACGTGGCCGCCGGTGATCGATGCCGCTTCGGAGTGGGAGTGACTGATCACTGGGGGCGTGATCGGGGACGGATTGGAAGGCGTGTCAGGTCGCACCGCCTGGGACGCCTCCTGGGCACTCCAACCGTAGTTCCCGCCCTTTTGGATGAGGTGGATCATTTCCCACTGCTCCCAACCGACATCCCCGCACCAGAGGCGTCCGGAGGCGGGGTCGAAGCTCATCTTCCAAGGGTTGCGCAACCCGTAGGCCCAGTTTTCCGGTTTCGCCCCGGGCACCTTCAGGAAGGGATTGTCTGGAGGAATCCGGTAGTTTCGGCCGGTGGCGGGATCGGCGTGGTCGACATCGATGCGCAGGATCGAGGAGAGCAGGTCCGAGAGGTCTTGACCGGTGTTCAGCGGGTCGGGTGGAGCGGGGACTTCGGCATCCCCGGTGGAGAGGTAGACATAGCCGTCGGGCCCGAATCGGATGTTTGCTCCATTGTGGCCTCCGGAACGCCACGTCAAGAGCACCTCCTCGCTGGCGGGATCGATGGAAGGCGGTTCCAACGATCGGAGCCGGAAACGGGAGAGTTTGCTGCCATCGTCCAGATTTGGAGCCAGAACATAGGTCACAAAGATCTGCCGGTTTTCCCGGTAACGCGGATGAAAGGCGACGCCATAAGCGTGGGTCAGATCCGAGTGCAGCGTCTTGAGATCGATGACCAGATCGGCCGTGAGAACCGGGTCTTCTGGTCGGTTGGGAAAGGTGAGGAGGCGGCCGGCCTTTTCCACGACGAGCATTCGATCCTGGCCGGGAACGCTGATCATTTCGAGAGCCTCACGGAACTCCAGGGAGCGGAAGACCGGAGCGGTGGTGAAGGCTTTTGGTGGGTCGGGAGAGCCCTGGACGCGGGAAGAGATCCAGGGCGTTCGCGTCAGGGCCTCTTGCCCTGGCGCGACGGAGAGAGAGAGAAGGAAAAACAGGAAGAGAGCCGACCGCATCGTGGGATTTGGTGGATGGAGCTTGGTTTAGCGTCGCGCCTGCCAAGCCACGACCCGGCTGTTCTCAAACTGGACCATCGCCGCCGGTTCCTGGGTGTAGATCACATCCTGGAACACCCCGGGACCATAACCATAATATCCCATTCCGTAATAGGCGGGAACTCCCATCCCGAAACCGCTGACAAATTGCGGTTGGTAAGTCAGGTAGGTCCAGGTCTCAACCGGCTTCCCTCGGTCTGTTCCCGTCGTCACCGAGTCGGGATTCCCCCAGGCAAGGAAGACCGCGTTCTTGCCCATGCCCTCGCGGATTCGGCCCTGGCGAATCAACAATTGATCCTCCTGCTTGAGCTCGGAATACCAAGCGGGATTCTGCGCGATTCGCTGATCCGGTCCCGAAACGGTGGTGCATCCACTGAGGAGAAAGGCAAGAGCCAGAGCCAGGAACGGGAAGCAGCGCATCGGTTTTCAGGGGTTACGCATTGGCTATACCGCGTTTTGCCTGCGGAGAAAAATGGAAAATTCAGGCCTCCGAACGGTCGCAGACCGACGAGGCCAACGCCGCAATCAGAGTTTTGCGCACGCTTCCAGGGCTTTGCGGGATTCCGTCAGTTTGGCGAGAGCCACCTCCGTGGTCTCCGCGCGAGGGACCGGGTAAGCCGCGTTTGCTGCGGCGTGGATGGCGCGATCATTGTCAGCGATGAGACCGGCCAGTTCGTCCGCTTTTCCCTTGGCGGCACCTGCAGCCTCCTTGGCGTCCCTGGCCTTGGTGAGCTCTTTGGTTCTGGCTTCGAGAGCGGCCTTCAGTGTTTCAAGCGCGGCTGGCTCGGTGGCAGGGGTGGCTTGGGCGGCCTTGTCCAGAGCGGTCTTGGCCTCGTTGTGCGCCTGTTGCGCCTTGAGCAGGGCTTTGGTGGCCTCGGTTTCCCGGGCCGCGATGATGGAAGCTAGACGTTTGGATTCCGTTAGGGCGCTGCTCGATTCGCGGACCGCGCGGCGTTCGGCGATGATGTCCCGCCAGACGTGCAACGAGACGCCTTCCCCGAGCCCCCCGATGCCGTTGAGCAGGGTCTGGCACTGGGCGGTGATCCGGGGGAGGTCCGGTGCCTCGTTCCCTGCCGGGGCGGACCCTGGGAAGATGAGATACGTCACTTTCAAATCGCTGACAGGACGGTGATAGGGGCTGGCCTCACCGTCGATCGTCCGGGCCAGCAAAAGGGAGGCTTCACCCATCTTCCAGGAGGGACCGCTGTCGCCACAAATGGCCGGATACACCTTGCCCTCGTGGATCACGACGGCGAAATCGCCGATGCCTGGCAAGTGAGTCATGGTCCCCTCGTGCCGGACAATGGAGAGCGGCAACACGATGAAGGGATCCGCTTCCGCGATGAGGTAGCTGCGGCTGGCCAAGTCGGACACCAGCCGTTTCAGATCCGAGGAGCGCTCGTTGAGGAAGCGGTTGCGCTCGGCCGGGAGCCCTTTGATGGCGTATTCCGCCGTCACTTCCTCGAGTTCCTTTTTGAGGCGGGGCAAGAGGGGATTCTCCGCCTTGGTCTTTTTGGCCCAGCCGTAACTGGTGGTGGGTTGATAGTAGCTGGAGAGCGAAATGTAATCGTCGATGGCGGGCATGCGGTCGCCGTCGGAGCCGTCGGCCACCACGTCCATCTCCGCCTGGACCAGCACGGCTTTTTGGCCGGTGGTGGGATGAGTCAACTCCAGGATTGTTTCGCAGTCGAAATAGTTGTGCCGGGTTTCCAATTGATCCAGGCGGGTGGTGCTCGCTTTGATCCGCTCGTGTTTGAGCGCGTAAATCTTGGCAAAAAACGGGGAGACTTTGGCGGAGCTGAGGAGCGTTTCCAATCCCGGGAGAACCGAAGGAAGGCTGGGGTTGAGGGAACTGAGTTCCGCCAAGCTGGTGTTGGCTTTCGGGACGGCAACTTTCAGGGTGATCTGGAACTCGTAGGACTCGGGCAGGCCCCGCTCTTTCGTGGCCGTATCGCCCTGGATCAGGTCCAGCACGGTCCGGACATTGACCCCGTTGAAGAGTTTGGAGACTTCATATTCGCGCCGCGGCAGAACCTCGGGAACCGAGGGGAAATCGAGAGTCGGGGGCGGTGGCGCGACGGGCCTGGGAGGAGGGGGCGGCGTCGCTTGCGCGGCCAGGGCCTTGGCGGCGGCCTCACGAGCCTCCAACAGTTCCACTTTGTGCTCGAGCTCGGAAACCCGGCGCCTCGCGGCTTCCAGCTCGGAAGCGCTCAGCGCGGCGGCGGCCCCACCGGCGGTCGGGGGGCGCATCAGTTTGCGAAACTCCTTCTTGGCGCGAGATCCGGTATCGGTGAAGTAGACCAGAAACGGGATCGAGATCAAAGAAACCAGGATCACCAGGAGGAAGAAATTCCCCAGGGCGTTCGAAATGGACGAGGGCGGCAGCCCTGCCGGTGCTGGCTTCTGGGGCATGGACGATGGGTTTTTCTCCTTTTCCGTTGCCGTGGTCGGATTCATCGAAGGGTCCGGGGATTTTGGGGAAATCGCCATGGTTGTCGTGGGCCAGCGCCATCAATCGAATGTTCTCACGCCGCGCGCAAGCATCGACTGAACGCTGCAGGCAGGTTTGACGCCAACTTGCCAACGAGATTCAGCGGGATGGGGGCGCATGGAGATTGACAGGGCGGGGAGTTCCCTGTTGGATGGTCGCCGTGATGAAAAACCCGCTGCTCCCGGTGTTCGTGATTTTGTGGGTCTTCCTGAACACCGGTTGCGGAGCCTTGCGCCACCCGGTGGCCGCAGCCTCTGGCTTGGCGCGATCGGCCGCCTCATCGGCCTCGGGGGCAGCTCATGGGATGGTGGGGGCAGCCCGGACCGCGAAGAATCTGGCGATCGGAGGCACCAAGAGTGCGTCGGCAGCCGCGTTGCGCACCGGCGCGAAAGTGGTCGGCAAGGCAGCAGAGGTGGCTCCCTATGCGGCGGCGGCGGCGGCGTTGTGAGGAGGGTCGGGGCGCGCATTCCCTGAGATTATGGAGTTGCGCGGCGCGCTCTTGTTTCTTAAAGTTCCGAAGGGGTTTGCCGAAGCGGGCCCTGAAACATCCAACCATCTCCAACTGAATGTTCAAAAACCTGAAAACCTTGACGTTGACGGCGGTCGGGCTGCTCGTGGTCGATGCCGCCGTGGCTCAAGATAAGATCGACTTCGCCACCCAGATCTATCCGTTTGTCAAACAGAGCTGCGGGCAGTGCCATCGCCCCTCTTACACGGATGAGCGGGGCCGGACCAAGCGTCCGAAGGCAGATCTGGTCATCACCACCAAAGCGGATTTCCTGAAGGGGGGAGAAAGCGGTCCGGTCATCGTGGCCGGGAAGCCAGATGACAGCCCGTTCCTGCAACGCACCCTGTTGCCCTTGGACAGCGATGATCATCAGCCGCCCCAAGGCAAGGCCCCGCAGTGGACGGACGCCGAGAAGGCCCTGTTCAAAAAATGGATCGAGCAAGGGGCCGATTTCGGCGCTTGGACCGAGGACAAGACGCCCAATGACGGACTCGAGTGGGACGGCAAGGAATTTCCGGCCGAGAGCGCTCGCACTGCCAAGGCGGGCTGATCTTCCCGGTCGATTCTCAACCTTTCCGGCAAGGCCGTGGTCCCTTCGTGGGCTGCGGCCTTTCCTGTTTTCCGGATGGGCCACCGTTGACACTCCAGGCACCGTCTCTATATGGGGAATCATGTCTCGTCATCGTTGTCTCGTCTGGATGTTCACCTGCATCGCGCTGGGCAGACTCTGCGGACAGATCCAAACTTCACCAGAGGCCACTGCGCCGGAAAAACTCAAGCTGCTCGACGGGTTTCGTGCGGAATTGCTTTACTCCGTTCCCAAGGAAACCCAGGGCTCTTGGGTAGCCTTGGCGGTGGATCCGCAGGGACGGCTCATCGTTTCGGATCAGAACGGTCCACTTTATCGGTTCCGGGTCCCGGGACCGGGTGGCGTCCTGCGCCCAGGGGATGTGGAACCGATCGCGCTGGACATCGGCCACGCCCAAGGCCTGCTTCACGCGTTTGGATCCCTGTATGTGGTCGTGAATTCCAGTGAGCGCACCAAGGGACTTTACCGACTTCGCGATGCGGATGGCGATGACAAGTATGACTCCGTGGAGCTGTTGCGAGAGTTCACAGAACGCGCCGGGGAGCACGGACCCCATGCGGTTCTTCTCGGCCCGGATGGAAAATCTCTCTACGTGGTTTGCGGGAATCAGACGCCCCTCCCGGATTATGAACGGACCCGGACACCGCCTTTTTGGGGCGAGGATGAGGTGGTGCCACGGATTTACGGACGAGGTTTCATGAAAGGGGTGTTGGCGCCCCGTGGCTGGATCGCCAAGACCGATCCGGATGGAAAGAAATGGGAGATTGTGGCCACCGGGTTCCGCAATCCCTATGACGCGGCGTTTGACCGGTCCGGTGAGCTTTTCGCCTACGACGCGGACATGGAATGGGATTTGAATACGCCCTGGTATCGGCCCACCCGGGTAAACCACGTGGTCAGCGGGGCGGACTTCGGATGGCGCAACGGTTCGCACAAGTGGCCGGATTCTTATCTCGACAGTTTTGGAGCGGTGATCAACATCGGGCCGGGTTCTCCGACGGGGGTGGCTTTTGGGCATGGCGCAAAATTTCCCGCGAAATACCAGGATGCCCTCTTCATCTGTGACTGGAGTTACGGCAAACTCCACGCGGTTCACCTCAAGCCTTCGGGCTCCACCTTTCTGGCGGAGCGGGAGGAGTTTGTGGCGGGTCAGCCTCTGCCACTGACGGATCTCGTGGTTCATCCCCAGGATGGCGCTCTCTATGTGACCGTGGGAGGACGGAAGGTGCAGTCCGGACTCTACCGCATCACCTACGCAGGCAAGGAATCGACGGCCCCGGTGGTTCCCTTGTCGGCTTCCCTGGAGAGTCCGGCCCGGAAGTTGCGCCACAGCCTGGAAGATCTGCATGGACAGGTCTCTGCGTCGGCGATCCCAACTGCGTGGCCCTATCTGGGGCACAAGGACCGCGGCATCCGGCACGCCGCCCGGGTCGCTTTGGAACATCAGCCCTATGAGGATTGGAAGGGATTGGCTCTGACCGAGCGGGACCCAACCACCCGTTTGGCGGCTCTGGTGGCTCTCGCCAGGGTTGCTCCCAGAGAATCGGGTTTGGGCGACAGTTTGTTGCAGGCCTTGAACTCGATGGAGTATGCCTCTTTGTCCCCTGCGTTGCGCTTGGATTACCTGCGGGCCTATGAGTTGGTGCTGGTTCGTCACGGCGGCGGCTTTCCCACGCAACTGTCTGCCCCACAACGGGAAGCGGCCATCGCGGTGCTGAATCCCCTCTATCCGGCGGGCACGGTTCAGGAGAATCTGGAATTGACCCGGATCCTGGCAAACTTGGGGGCCCCTTCGCTCCCGGTGAAGGGCGTCGAGTTGTTGGAATCGGCCCCGTCTCAAGAAGAGCAACTGGGCTACGCCACGAATCTGCGACTGGCTCGCGAGGGGTGGACGCCACGATCCCGCAAAGGCTTTTTCGAGTGGTTGGTGCGGGCGCAGACCTTTCGGGGGGGCGCCAATCTGGAACTCTTCGTTTCCGAAATCAAAGCCGCGGTGGTGGCCGGATTGAGTGAGGACGAAAAAGTTGAGTATGCGGAGTTGCTGAACCGAAAAGCGGAGGGAATCGCCCCCCAGTTCACCATGACCGCACGCGACTTTGTCAAAGCCTGGGTGACATCAGATTTTCACGACGTCATCAATGTCGGGCTGGAAGGGAACCGAGATTTTGAAAACGGTCGCAGGATGTTCGGAGCCGCCAGTTGCTACGCGTGCCACCGTTTCAACGAGGAAGGCGGGGCGGTGGGGCCGGACCTCACCTCGGTGGCTGGAAAATTCAGCCCGATGGATCTCTTGGAGTCGATCATCGAGCCCAGCAAAGAGATCTCCGATCAATACGGAGCGATGGTCTTTGAACTCAAGGACGGAACCCAAGTGGCGGGTCGGATTGGCAACCTCAACGGCGAAGTCTATCAGGTTTCCACGAACATGTTTGACCCTGGCAACTTCACACCCGTGCCGGCGAATCAGGTGAAATCGATCACACCATCCCCCATCTCGATGATGCCCCCCGGGTTGATTTACACGCTCGGGAAGGAGGATGTCTTGGACCTCTTGGCGTATCTGTTATCGAAGGGAAATCCCGAGGACCCCATGTTCCACTGACAGGTTGCGAAATGATTTTGGTCGATGAATTGTCAAGTAATCTTAAGTAATTGCGTGACAGGCGGCTTTGGGGGTGTAGAATGGTTAACATGAAGATCCTTTATCTCTTCTTCGCCATGGCTTTGGCCTATTTCGGCTGGTCCTACACCGCTTGGGAAGTGACCGCTGGATCTGGAGACGAGTCTTCTCGTTCCCTGTTTTCCAGCGAGATGCGCTCTTTTGATGGATTTCCCCGTTGATCGGTGAATCGGAGGGGGGGAGTCTCAGTTTTCTGAAAAAAACTGTTCAAAATAGTCGCGTTCAGGCGTAGTGTCCTGCGTGGCATCTTTCGTTGAGCTGCACGCCCGCAGTGCTTTCAGTTTTCACCGGGGTTGTTCGCACCCCGAGGAAATGGTGGAGAGGGCCTGCGAGCTGGGAATGACCTCGCTTGCGATTACAGATCGGGACGGGGTCTATGGTTCGGCTCGGGCCAACCTGCGGTCGAGGGAGTTGGCGGGACCGTTTCGGGCCCTGGTTGGGGCTGAGGTGACCTTGGAGGACGGCACTGTTTTGCCGCTTCTCGCATCCTCACGCTCGGGGTATTCCCATCTTTGCCAGATGCTGACCCGGGCGAAACTTCGGGCGGACAAGGGGCAGGCTCGGGTCACTTGGGACGAGCTTGAGGAATTCAGTGGCGGGCTTCATGTCTTGACGGGGGACGAGGAGGGGCCGGTTCGACGTTTTCTGGGTAACGGGGAGCCCGATGTCGGAGCAGCTGCGGCGGTGCTTGGGAAGTTGGTGCAAATTTATGGTGGAGATCATGTGTGGGTTGAGGTGCAACGGCATCGGCTGCGTGGGGAGCGGTTGACTGGCCGGATCCTGACGGAATTGGCCCAAGCGCATCGGCTTCCGGTGGTGGCGAGCAATGGTCCGTGCGCGGCGAGACCGGAAGGCCGGAAGGTGCTCGATGCCTTCACTTGTCTGCGGAATCACACCCGGTTGGATTTCGCCGGAACCTTGTTGACTCGGAACGCGGAACGGCACCTCAAGGCGGGTCAGGAGATGGAGGAGCTTTTCGCGGATCAGCCGGAAGCGCTCCGGAACACCTTGAGGCTCGCGGAACAGCTGGAATTCACGCTCGAAGATCTGGGTTACCAGTTTCCGCGGTATGCTGTGGAACCCGGTGAGAGTGAAGACTCCATCCTGCGCCGGGAGACTTATGCCGGGGCCAAACGACGCTATGGGAAGATCTCGGGTCCGGTGCGGCGTCAGCTGGAACATGAACTCGATCTCATCCGGCGGCTCGGGTTTTCCGGATACTTTTTGATCGTCTGGCAGATCACCGAGTTTGCCCGGGAGCAGGGCATTTTGGCGCAGGGGAGGGGAAGCGCGGCCAACAGTGCGGTCTGCTACAGTTTGGGGATCACCAATGTGGATCCAGTGGGGGGCAATCTGTTGTTTGAACGTTTCTTGAGCGAGGGGCGGAGTTCATGGCCGGACATTGATATCGACTTGCCGAGCGGGCAGCGCCGCGAGGCGGTGATCCAGGAGGTTTTCCGCAGATACCAACCGCGCGGGGCGGCGATGACCGCGAACGTGATCACTTACCGGACCAAGAGCGCGATGCGTGAGATGGGCAAGGTGCTCGATCTGCCCGAGGAGGTGCTGGGGCGTTTTTCGGACTTGGGTGGGCATGGAGATGCGCCGGAAACCGTGGAACTGCGGGAACGCCTGGAGATGGCGGGGTTGCCGGGGCGGCATCCGCGGATGGGCATCGCCATCGAGCTGTGTCAGAGCGCCGTTGGGCTGCCTCGCCATCTGGGACAGCATTCCGGTGGAATGATCATCTCCGATCGACCGCTGGATACGGTGGTTCCGTTGGAGAATGCCTCGATGCCGGGTCGGGTGGTGGTGCAATGGGACAAGGATGATTGTGCGGACCTCGGCATCGTGAAAGTGGATCTGCTTGGCCTCGGTATGCTGTCGGCCATTCAAGACACCTTGCAGATTTGTGGCGAGCGCGGTCGGCCGGTGGATTTGGCGCAGCTGCCAAAGGATGACCCCGCCGTGTTCGACATGCTTTGCCGGGCAGACACAATCGGGTTGTTCCAGGTCGAGAGCCGGGCGCAGATGGCGACTCTGCCCCGGATGCAGCCGAGGGTGTTTTACGACATTGTCATTGAAACCGCTCTGATCCGGCCCGGGCCGATCGTGGGGAAAATGGTCCACCCCTATCTGAATCGTCGCAATGGCAGGGAGCCAATTGATTGGATCGATGACCGATTCAAGCCGGCTTTGGAGAGGACGCTGGGCGTTCCCTTGTTTCAGGAGCAGGTGTTGCGGATGGCGATGGTGATCGCGGATTTCACCGGTTCAGAGGCGGAGGAACTCCGGAGGGCCATGAGCTTCCATCGTTCTCCGGAGCGGATGAACCGGGTGATGGGCAAATTGCGCGGAGCGATGACGGAGAGGGGAGTTGAGGCGGCTCTGCAGGAGCGCATCGTAACCGCCATTCAGTCGTTCGCGTTGTATGGGTTTCCGGAATCTCACGCCATCAGTTTTGCGTTGATCGCCTATGCAAGTGCCTGGCTCAAGGTTCACCGAATGGCGGAGTTTTATACGGGCTTGATCAACAATCAGCCGATGGGCTTTTACTCGACGGCCACCTTGTTGCAGGATGCCAAACGGCACGGGATTCGCGTGTTGCCTGTTTGTGTCGTGCGCTCGGGGGCGGAGTGTGAGGTGGTCTCTGATTGCGAAATTCGGCTCGGGCTTGGCCATTTGAAGGGAGTGGCGCACGCGATGGCACAACGCATCGTGCAATGTCGGTTGGAGTCTCCGTTCCGTTCACTCAGTGATTTTCTGCAGCGCACCAAAATTCCCCTGGATGAGCGGCGATTGTTGGCCCAGGCGGGAGCTCTCAATGCTTTGCCGGGAGCAGCGCACCGCCGGGATGCTCTGTGGAAGGCAGAGCGTTTGCCGCGGGAGCAGGACTTGTTCTCCTGCTTGGAGGTTCCAGAAGATCGTCTCGCCCGGATGAGTCCGGTGGAACGTCTTCAGGCCGATTACGAAACCCAGCATCTGACGACAGGTCCGCATCCCATGTTCTATCTGCGGGAAACGTTCCCGGATCTCTGGAGAGCCGCCGATTTGCCGCAAGCCGCACATGGTGAACAAGTGATGGTGGGAGGGCTGGTGATTTGTCGGCAGCGACCGGGAACCGCCAAGGGACATGTCTTTCTCAGTTTGGAGGACGAGACAGGAATCTCCAACGTCTTCGTTCCCTCGTCCACGTTCGAACAATTCCGGTTGGTGATCACGCAGGAGTCCTTTTTGCGCATCCAAGGCCGGGTTCAGAACCAGGATGGGGTGGTCTCGGTCTATGCTCTCCATCTGGAAGGTTTGCCGTTCGCGCCCGTTTCAGAAGTGCATTCCCATGATTTTCGCTAGTATAGTCCGTCAAGCAGAATGCGTCTCCCGAAAAGGAATCGCGAAGCGACCGATTTCCCTGCTTGAAACAAAAAAACCATAAAGTGCAGAATGTTGGGCGGGCTACACTAGCCTCCGAATTTGATCAAAAGGGCGGCCACCCATCTCCACAACCGAGGCTGAATTTCGCACATCCGAGCCTCGCGCCTTTCCGCACGCCGGACTGTTCTTCCCCCCCGCCAAATCGTCCATCGTCGGTCGACAGAGCAATAATCTTCCTGTCACGAAACGAAGCTTGATTTTGTGCAGGCTTGGGCGATGGACAGTCATCAATGCAAAAAAGGGTCGCTTCATGGTTATTCCATGTCGCTGGAATCAGTCGGAATGATTCCCC
>QQNE01000072.1 GCA_003402735.1 Verrucomicrobiota bacterium | reverse complement strand
GAGCCCGGAAATGGAGCAGATCATGACCTTGGAAGACCTTTACCAGCTCGAGCAAGAGCAGATGTCCCAAGAGTTGGAAGCCATGCGTCGCGCCTTGTCCAAGGAGAAGGCGCGGCTGGAAGAAGAGCAGAAGCGCCGGGAGGCGGCCGATCTGGAGATTGTGGCCCTCCGCAAGATGCTCAAGGATCAAGAGCAGGCCAACTGATCCGGTAGAGGAGTGTCGCATGATTCCGGTGGGCGCAACCCTTCTTCCCGAATCGACATCGAGACCGCGATCCGCAGCGATCCAAAAAAGTCTCTTTGTCTCGGGCAGAGACGCGGGGACGCCGAAGAAGGGAGCATGATGACGCCCTTAGCGAGCTTGGCGAGCTTCGGTCGAGAAAGCTGAGAAGAGTCTGAGCCAACCGCAACCCCTTGGAACCTCCTCAGTCAAGGTCATCAGTCTGGCAACGAAATTCGTAACCATTGAGGTCCCTGCGGGATTCAAACATCCGTTTCAAGGTATCCAGGATGGCGCGGCCTGCCTTTCTGGGCGTTGAGATGACCCTGCGCAGATCGGCGAACGCGGCCGACCCTTCGGCGAATCGGAAGCCCCCGCTGATCTTCACCATTGCTCAGGTCCATCAGTTCCGCCTCCATGGAGATTGAGAAATGCGGGCCAATGGCTCGAATCCCCCTGCAAACCGAGGCGCTTTGAATCGTTCGCAGTGAATGTTCAGCGACAATCGCCGAGGATCGCGATCTCAAGCCCAATTTTGCAAGGAAGGTCGATCCGTAGAACGGCGGTTGCACCCACCAGAATCATCCATCCTCCGCAGCAAAGAGCGTTTGAGCCATGCGGGATCCGACCCAAGGAACTCAGATCACCCCCGCCGATTTTCGACCGATCCAGAAGGCGGTGAGCAGGGCAAAGAGCAGCAGCATCCAGGCCCAGTGCGACCAGATGCGGAGCCGATGCTCCACTGGCGGAGGCTCGGGCAACGATTGGATGGCGGAGATGACTTCGGTCAGCTTGGAAGGATCCATGACCTTGCCCTTGGTGATCCGGGCGATTTCATCCAGCACCGCGGGCCGGGCTGGCTGACCGATCTTCTCCCGGATGTCCCCCTCCACCAAGAGGGTGGTTTCGAGACGTTCCCCCTCATCGACACAGGTGAGACGGACCTTGTATTCCCCGGCCTCGGCGGCGATGAAACTTCCGGAGAACAGGCCCCAGCTGTCCTCCCCGGCGGGCACCAACCGCACTTGATCGGTGGCTCCGGAGGGCGTGACAAACTCCACCTGCACGTTGGCCTCCTGCAACGGCTCGCCCCCGGGGCTCATCACATTCGCATTGAGGGAGAGGGTATCGCCCGCTTTCGGTCGATCCGGAGTGTAGAACAGCCGCATCCGTTCCCCCTGGGCCATGTTGCGCTGATAAGCCATCCAACGGGCCACCTGCCCCCAGAACCGGTAGTGGTATTTGTCCTCCACTCCCTTGCGCCAGCGCCAGGCTCCGTCCGTGCCCATGAGGAGAACCTTCCCCGCTCCATAGGTCTTGGTGACAATGAGGGGCACACGCCCGAAATCCGTCTGATCGGACCCGTGCCGGGCCAGAATCTCGGTGCCCGCCTTGGCCCGGACAATCGGCGCATACCATTGAAAGCCGGGCAACGAATCCCAAACCGAAAGATTGGCCTCATCGGTGTCCTCCAGGCGAGTCAGCAGACTGCGCTGCCCGAGTTCCGTGAGCTGCATCCGCCCCGGAACCACGGACCCCCAGCCGCGCGGTTGGGACGGATCGAGCACAACGGGATAGAGCTCTTCCAAGGGCGTTGCCTTGAAAGTTTGCTGATTCCCGCGCAACCCGGGCAGAAAAATCAGGCCGCTCGCCTGATTGCGCACCAACTTGGCGATTCGCTCCGCCTCGGTCAAGGTCAACTGGCCGTCTGTCACCCCGACGTCCCCGAGCAAAACGACATCATAATCGACGAGGTCCTCGTCTGGAGGAAAGGCCTTCAGATATCCCTTGCCCTCCCCCACCTTGCCGATGGAGGGATGATAGAGCAGGCAGGAGACATCGACCCCGGGATCCCGGTCCAGGGCATTGCGCAAGTAGCGGTATTCCCAACGCGGAAAGGACTCGATGACGAGCACCTTGAGCTCCTCGGGGCGGACCGCCAGCTTGGCGCTCCGAAAGTTGTTTTCCAGGACCGCCTCTCCCTCGATCCCGGACACATCGAGCCGCAACCGGTAATCCCCCGCTTTCTCAGGGCGGAAGGTCTGGCCGAGATCGACACTGCCCATGGCCGGAATCACCACCGCTTCCGCTGCTATCTCGACGTCGTCGACCGAAAACCGCACCTGCACGGTCTGATCCCGCGGCAGGGTGCTCTTGATTTCGTAAGGAAGACGCACCGCTTTGCCTTGCACCGCAAAAGCCGGAACATCAAACCGGGCCACAGCCAAGTCCGGAAGCGGCACCTCACTGCCCACGGGCACGGCGAACACCGGCGTCTCCCGCAACCGGAGTTTGGTCGCGCCCCGGTCCGGAGATCCCCCGAGATTCCAATCGCCATCGCTCAGCAAGACCACGGCAGCAGGAGAGATCGGTCGTTCCCCCAAAGCGGCGAGCACGGCGTTCAAATCGGTCCCGTGACTCGGGTCCCCTGTCTTGGTGGAAAAGGGTTGGACGGTGACCCGGTAACGCCCCTCCAGCTCCTTCCAAGGTTCCGGCGTGATCCATCCGGCGACCGCCTCCTTGCGCGATTTGGTCTGACCGCCGGTGCCCGTGACAACGTCCCGAGTCTCCATGGACCCCGACCCATCCCAAAGCACCGCCACTTCCGGATTCACCTGCGGGGGAAACCGTTCTCGCCACTCCGGTTGATTCAACGTCAACGCTACCAGGATGACGCAGAGCACCCGGATCAACTCAAGCAGGCCGATGGAGCGGAGCCACCCGGAGCGCCGCCATGCCCAGAATCCCAGCACGATCGCAGCCAGAACCATGATGACGCTCAAGGTGACCATCCAGGGGTTGGTCACCATCACCAGGGAGCGCTGCACCATGCTGTCGTCCATCAGATTGCTCAACTTACGCCGGAGATTCAAACCGCCGTTTGGCCGGGTCCGGAGCCGGAGGCATGCAGAGAACGGCCTCGGCCAGCAACACCAAGCCCATCAGAATCACCAAGCTGCGCCAAATTTCGTTGGCCAGTGCGCCCCCCTCCCCGGCGCGGCCCTCAATCACCCGGTAATCGAAACCCGCCAACAAGGCGGCGAGTTCCGCAGAATCAAGGCGCTCGGGATTCCCTTCCTCGATCGGCCGATTGAGCGCGCGAAATCGTTCCCCGGATCGATAAGCCCCGGCCCGCAACCCGCGCTCCGGCCCCAAAGCCTCCTCGGTAGCGCCAAGCCTCTCCCAAGTGCCATCGGCCAACGCGTCCAACCCAGCCTCCCACTGTTGGGAACGCGCCCCGGCGTTCACCCCTTTCTGCAACAGCCGATGCAACAGGACGAAAAAGGCCACCCCGTCAGACGCCAGACTGGTGGCGGCAGGGTCGGGCGAAAGCCCGCAAAAAAAGGCTGCGCCCCGGGAAACATCCCCGCGCATCACCAACGCCGCGCCATCGCTGCTCCGGGCCAGGATGAGTCCATCCCCGGCGACGCCGCGAAAACGCTTCACCTTGAGTTCCCCGAACGGCAGGGCCTTGCCATCTCCGGTGTTCGCGAGAATGTCGGCGTCTGTCCGCCACCAGCCGACCTGTCTCTCCTCCTGCGCCGCCGCCTTCCACTCTTCCCATCCGATCCCGAAGAGTCGGTTCGCATCCGCACCGGTCGGCGGGAAAAACAAGACGGACCGTCCCGACTGCACAAACTGAATGAGGTGCTTGGCCTCCAAACTGTCGGCGGCCGGAAGAGGAGCCTGCCAGACCACGAGCATTGCCACATCCCAATCGACCTCGGCAACCTTGGACGACAACACGAAATCCGCCTCGTAAACGGCCCCCGGTTCCACCCTGGCCCGCAACGCCGCCAGCAACGGGGCCGCGATGTTCTCATTTTCCGCCACGATGACGGACCGACGCGCTGTTTCCGGGGCAAAGACGAAATAAGCCCGGTCATCCATGGCATTCCGATCCGCCGGCAACTCCACCATCCCCCAGCCTTCCGAACGGTCACGGCCCACCGGCACCGCCAACCCCCGAATCTTCTGCCGATCCCCTTCCACCGCAATCTCGCTCACCGTCCGGACCCCATTGACGACCAGTCCGAATGGAATCCCGACCGGCCCCTGCCCCTGTCGACGCACCTCCAAATCCAGCAACAACTCCGCCCCGGCATTCCCCGGCAACTCCCTCCGGCGCACCGCCTCGACCTGAACCCCCAGATTGTCCGGGCTCCCTTCCGGAAACGTGAGCAACCGCCAACGCAGATTCGGCAACTCCCGCGCCGAGGCCCGGAGCGATTCCCAAGCCCCGTTGTCCGGCTGCCAATCCCCCTCCCGCAGGTCCGAACAGAGCCAAATCTCCGCGTTGCCCAACTTTTGCGCCACCGCGTAATCCATGGCCGCTTGGACCAATCCCGGGATGTTGGCCCGCGTCGCCGTCGGTCCGGTCTGCGGCAGATTTTTGAGATCCCCCGGGTGCCGAATCTCCACCGGTTGCAGCAGTGCGCTGTCGATCAGGACGATCCGTTCCGAACGAACGCCTTTCTCAAGGGCATCAGCCACCCGCCGCACCGCCGTCTCCCGCTTGCTCAGCCCGCTGGTTACGTCGGTCTCCTCCATGCTCGCACTGCGGTCCAGCAAAATCAGGGTCGTGTCCGGCACTCCCCCCATCGCCAAACCAAGCCAGCCGCTCACCAGGGGGCGACTCACCGCAAAAATCAGGAAAAGCAGCGCCAGCACCCGCATCGCCAAAATGAGGATCTGCCGCAACTGATCGATCCCATGATTCATCCGCTTGGCATCCAGCAGGAACATCATGGCCGCCCATTTCACGGTGCGATGCCGCTGCTGGTGGATGAGGTGAATGATCACCGGAACCGCCGCCAGAGGCAAGGCGAGCAACATGCCAAGCTGGAGGAAATTCATCGTCGGGTCTTCAATCCTGTGTGCCGCCCCAGGAGAAAACGGGCCAACACCTCGTCGTATTTCTCTTCCACCACCACCCGATGGTAGTCCACCCCGGCATCCCGAACGATCCCCGTGATCTCGTCCAGATACCGATGCATCGCGTCCCGGTAACGCCGCCCCGCCAGGCTCGGATCGACCACCAGCGCAGCGTTCCCTTCCAGATCGACGAAGCGGGTTGGGCGATCAAAATCGAAACGGATCTCGCGCTCCTCCAACAGGTGAAACACGGCCACGTCATGCTTGCGGAAACGCAGATGCTGGAAGGCCTCCTTCAGCGTCTCCGGCTCCACGAACAAGTCGGAAATGATCACCACCAAAGCGCGCGATTTGATCTTTTCCGCGGCCTCGTGCAAGGCGGTCACCAGACCGGTCGTCCCGGCAGCTTTCACCGCGGCCAATTCATCCAGCACCACCTTCAGATGCGCCCCGCCACGCTTCGGCGGAACCTCCTTCTGAAATCCCTCCGCCGCGCAATAAAGTCCCACGGCATCCCCCTGCCGCGCCGCCAGGAACCCCAACGTGCCCGCAAGCTGCCGCGCATATTCCAGCTTCACGATCGATCCGGCCTGGTAATTCATCGAGCCGCTGGTATCGACCACCAGACAAAGCCGCAGGTTGGTGTCGGCCTCGAACTCCTTGATGTAGTAGCGATCACTCCGGCCCCAGGCACGCCAATCCATTCGGCGCAAATCGTCCCCGGGAACGTATTTGCGGTATTGGGCAAACTCCAGACTCGAGCCCTTCACCGGGCTGCGATGGCGCCCGGAAACGCTGCCGATCATCCCGCGCCGCGCATCAAACGGAATCGTCGAGAGCCGCCCCAGGATCTCCGGATCGAGGAAGCTGTGCGAAGAAGACTGGGAAGGCTCGGCCATCGATCACTTCTCGCGGGCCATTTCCGCCACCAACCGTTCCACCACCTTGCGGCTGTCGATCCCCTGGGATTCCGCGGCGAAATTCGTCAGGACGCGATGCGCCAGAACCGGCAGTGCCACCGCTTCGACATCCTCCTGACGGACTTGGTAACTCCCCTGCAAGGCCGCCCGAGCCCGGGCCCCCAGGATCAGCCCCTGAACCGCCCGCGGTCCGGCTCCCCAGGCCACCAACGGCTTCAGCCAGGCCGGCGACTGCGGCTCCGAGGGACGGGTCCGGCGCACCAGATCCACGGCGTATTCAAAAATGTAATCCGGAACCGGCACCCGGCGCACCAGCTCCTGGATCGCCAAAACCTCCGCCGCGTGAATCACCGACTTCAGCGGGGGCGGGGTCGCTCCCGTGGTGCTACGGGCAATCTCAATCTCGTCCGCCCGGGTCGGGTATTCGACCTTGATCATGAACATGAAACGATCCAGCTGCGCCTCGGGCAACGGATAGGTCCCCTCCTGTTCGATCGGGTTCTGGGTGGCCAACACAAAGTAGGGCGGCTCCAGCTCATAGGTCCGACCCGCCACCGTGACCCGATGTTCCTGCATCGCCTCGAGCATCGCCGATTGCGTCTTCGAAGGAGCCCGGTTGATCTCATCAGCCAGCACAATGTTCGCGAACACCGGACCGCGCATGAACTCGAACTCACGCCTCCCGCCGGTCCCCTCCTGGAGAATGTCGGTCCCGGTGATGTCCATGGGCATGAGGTCCGGGGTGAACTGGATCCGGCTGAAACTCAGTTCCATGGTCTCCGCGAGCCGCTTCACCAGCAAGGTCTTGGCAAGCCCGGGAACTCCGAGCAACAGGGCGTGACCGCGAGCGAAGAGACAGATGGCCAGTTCCTCAATGACCTGGTCCTGGCCGACGATGATCTTGCCAAGTTCCTTGCGCAACGTGGCGTAAGATTCCCGCAAACGGTCGATCGCCGCCACGTCATCACCAGCCAGCGTGGGGGAAGCATCAGGAGTCAACAATTGGGTCATGAGCGACGGCACTGTCTCACGGGAAGGCGGGGGGGCGCAAGTGTTGGTTGTGACGGGCTTGACGTTGACAGCCGTCCGCTCACGGGAGCACCTCGGGAAAGACCTCGCCGAGCCGGTAAACCCAGGCCACGGGCCAGCCGTCGTAGCGGATGACAAAGATCGGTTCCCCCACCGGACGTGGCTGGAGCAATCGCATGGTCCGGTTGATCAGGACCCAGTCCGACGCTCGCCCGCCCTCCACCGCCACCTTCGCATTCAACTTGATCACCTCGAATGGGACGTCGTTGAACCCGAGCAACCGCCCATAGGCCAGATACAATTTCTGCACTTCCTGGCCTGCTGCACGCCGTTCCCGCATGATGTGAGCGGCCAAGGCCGCCTCTTCCCCCCACCCAAGCCAGGGTGCCTTGGCATCCGCAAACTCCACTTCTTCACTGACCGGATACACCATCGCCGCCGGACGAAACGCCCCGGAACAAGGCCAGTAACGACCGAGATCGAGCATGGCCAAACCAATGCAACCCGCAAGAATCGCGTATTGCAACGACGGCCGGTATCTCGACACAAACCCGCCCAATACCAGCAACACCCCCACCACCATGACCACGCCGCCGGGCGCAACATACCGGTGGCCGGGCGGATTCCGGGTCAGCACGAAAAAAAGGAGATACCCCAGCCCGCACAACAACAGCCAATACGCCAACCGACGGTTCGGCCACGAACCGACAAAAAAAGGCACGATCACCGCTCCCAAGAGGATCGTGGGCCACCACTCCGACAACTGCCAGCAGCAGGTCAAAAAGTAACTCACGGCATGCTTCACGGGACTGGTTGTATCAAAGTTCATGATCCACCCATTCAGCGGCGTCGTGGTCACAACCCCAGGGGCCACATTGTGCGGAGCCATCCACAGCGGCGAGACCAGGTGCGGCGCCACCAACCCGAGCAGCACAGTGGTCACCAACCCCAACCGCAAGAACCGCTGCCCACGGTTTTCCCAATCCCGCGCCGTGACAAAATCCAACCCGGCCCGCACCCGGTTCCGCAACGCGGGCCAACCCGGCAGCCACAACAACGCCCCCAGCACCACCAGGCTGAAGACCGCCTGGGCCCAGACCGGACCGAGCAAAGCCTTGATGAACCCGAAATTCCGCAACGGCATTGTCCAGACCAACAGCCCACCGAAACTGTCCGACACAGCCCTGCCCAAGGTCCCGCCGAAAGAGAGCGTCCACATCTGAAGAATCACCAACAGCACCGGCGCCACCAACCAAGTGAACGCAAAGGCGTAGACTCTCCACAACTCCTTCCGCGCGCGACCCGTGGTCGACCACCCCAACGCCACCAGCGCCACGATAAGGAACGGCAACGCCGTCACCTTTTCCGCAAAACCCAACGCCGCGCTCAGAAACGCCGCCACGGCCCACGAGCGGTGACCGGTCTGCCAGTAACGCCAACAGGTGATCGTCGATACCAGCGAAAACCCATTGCTGATCGCGTCGTAATTCAAAATCTTGTTCGCGAAGAATATCGAAGGCGTCAGAAAGCCCAGACAGGCAAGCATTTGCATCCGCCTGCGTTCCGCCGGTTGGTGCGGCAAAATCCGGAAGGCCAACCCGAAGAGCCCCGCCCCCAACAAGGTGTGCAGGCCCTTCACCACCCGCAGGATCAAATCGTCACTCCAGTCCGTCGCCACCTGAAAGAACGCGCTGATTGGCCTCAAAACGAGATAGCTGATCTTAAACCCGCCAAAATTCACACTGGTCATCGGATAACGCCCCAGCAAATCCACCCCGATGCCCCCCTCGTCCACCGTCAGAAACTGCAAGGTCATCGCCTGCAGGGGCAGCATCGCCACCAGACCGAGACCAAAGGTCACCCCCATGGACCGCAACGGTTCACCAGCACGCCGCCAGACCAAGGTCCAAACCAGGGCCAGGGAAAACCAGAGAACGGGATCGAACGTCCGCAGGAACCAGGGAAACATGGCAAAATCTCTCAACTCTTCTTATATTTCATAATAATCAATAATACAAGAAGAAACCAAGTCCCAATCGAGAGTTCCCCCTCCCCCGAATCTGCAGCCCGCTGCCCGAAGCGTTCAAACGTCGAACAAGGAAGTCTGCTGCGCGCTCCACATGGGCAACGGCGCCCAATCGACCCCCGGCACCGGGCCAACAGAAGACTCAGGAGCCAAAAAACAATCTTCGTCCTCGTCGGCGAACGCGCCGGGCCGACAAACGGGATAAAACGGCAGGGGTTCCTCTTGACCGGCGCATTCGACGATGACGTCCGGTCGCCCAAGTTGCCGCAATGCCTCCCTGACGGTGCGGATGGCGATGTCGGGTTGATTGCAGTCCCGGCTCAGATGCCCGAGGACGACGCGATGCAGATTGTCTCGGGCAATGTCCGCGACCAGAGAAGCGGCCTGGGCATTTGAGAGATGCCCGTGATCCCCGGAAATCCGCTGCTTGGTGGCCCAGGGACGCTTGGTGTCGTTCTGCAACAGCAAGTCATCATAGTTCGCCTCCACGAACACGCTGTCGACCCCACTCAGATGATGGCGCACCAGGTTGGTCGGTTTGCCGATGTCACTGACCAGGCCGAACCGCGCCCCGTTCCGCCCGCGGAAGACAAAGCCGAGCGGTTCCACAGCATCGTGCGGGATGGAAAAACTGCTCACCTCGATCTCCCCGACCTGGAAACGGTCCCCATTCTCAAAGAGATTCCAGCGGACCTCTCCCCGCACGGAGGGCGCGAGCACCGCCCGGGTCCGCAGTTCACAATAAACGGGAATCGCACGCTTCCGGAGAAAGACATCCAGCCCGGCGGTGTGATCCCCGTGTTCGTGAGTCAGCACGACCCCGCTGAGCGAATCCGGGTCCACCCCGCAAATCTCCAACCGACGGACCAACTGCCTTGCGCTCAATCCGGCATCGACCAACAACGTGGTGAATCCGCAACGAACGACCGCGCAATTTCCGGCGCTGCCACTGGCGAGAATGCTGAATTCCATGGCGACTCGAAAACGGGAACCCTGACCGGACCCCCAATTTGGAAAGATAAACCAGCAACCATTCTTAATGAAAGCCCGCCAAGTGCAACCGTCTCGTGAGGAAATCGACATCCACCCAAAAATCGGTGATTTTTCCGAGAATCAATCCGGCGAAAATCTTTTTTCGATGAAAAAACAGCAATTTTCACCGAAAGAATCAAGACACCGACAGCAAGTTTGGTCGAAATTTGCAATTTTTCATTGCATTCGAAGCCCTTTCATCGTCTTTTATCCTTCTTTTCTGCCATGTTTACACAAAGTGAGCCCATGGATGGAGCCCAAGCGCTCATCACCACCCTCGATCGGTTGGGCATCGAGTATATCTTCGGCTATTCCGGCGGGGCCGCCCTGCCGATTTTCGATGCCCTGGAGACGGTCAAATCGAAGATGAAGTTCATCCTGGTCCGTCACGAGCAGGGAGCCACGCACATGGCGGACGGCTACGCACGGGCCACCGGCAAGCCGGCGGTGGTGTTGGTGACCAGCGGCCCGGGAGCCGGGAACACCCTGACCGGGATCATGACCGCGCAGATGGACTCGATCCCGATGATCATTCTGACCGGCCAACAAGTCACCTGGATGCTCGGCAAGGACGCCTTCCAGGAGGCCGACATCTTCGGCATCACCATGCCGGTGGTGAAACACAACTACCTGGTGCGCAACACCAACGATCTTCCCCGGATCGCCCGCGAAGCGTATCACATCGCCACCACGGGGCGCCCCGGTCCGGTGCTGATCGACATCCCCAAAAACATCAGCCAGAGCCCGTTCACCGGGGATCTCGACGCGGAAATTGATCTTCCCGGCTACAGCATTGACGAGGCATTTGACATCGATGATGCCGACGTGAAGGCCGCCGCCGCCATCATCAACGCCGCTGAGCGTCCCGTGATCCTGGCTGGTCACGGCGTGATGATCTCCCGAGCCGAGCCTGAACTGATGGAGATGGCCACCCGGCTCAACGCCCCGGTCACCTCCACCCTGCTCGGCAAGGGTGTGTTCCCCGAAACTCACCCGCTTTCGCTGGGCATGCTCGGGATGCACGGCACCGCTTACGCCAACAAGGCCATGGTCGAGTGCGACCTGATTCTGAATGTCGGTTCCCGGTTCGACGACCGGATCATCGGCAAGGCGGAGCGTTTCGGGCGCAACGCCAAGATCGTGCACCTCGACATAGACGTTTCCGAGTTCAACAAGATGATCCAGGTGGACGCCAGGATTTGCGGGGATGCCAAGATGTCGATGCGCGCCCTTATCCCGCACCTGCGGAGGCTTCCCTCGGAGCCGTGGCTCGATCACCTAGAAGGTTACAAACGCAAGTTCCCTCTCACCTACAAGAAACAGGGCGGCTTGCGGATGCAACAGGTCATCGATGAACTTTTCGAGGTGACCGAGGGCAAGGCCATCGTCACCACGGACGTGGGCCAGCACCAAATGTGGGCCGCCCAATTTTACAAGAACGATGAACCGTGGAAGTGGATCAGCTCCGGTGGCGCCGGCACCATGGGCTTCGGTTTCCCGGCCGCGATCGGCGCCCAGTGCGCCCACCCGGATGCGGTGGTCGTGGCCATCGTGGGCGACGGCGGCTACCAGATGACCATGTGCGAGCTGGCCACGGCGGTGATCAACAAGCTGCCGGTGATTGTGCTGGTGCTCAACAATCATTACCTCGGCATGGTCCGCCAGTGGCAGGAACTCTTCTTTGAAAACCGCGAGAGCGGCGTAGATCTCGAGGGAAATCCGGACTTCGCCAAAATCGCGGAGGCCTACGGAGCCCTCGGGCTCACCGTGAAACGTCCGGCAGACGTGCGCAAAGTCCTCGAGAGAGCCCTGGAAAACCGCACCGGCCCCACCGTCATCAATGCCGAGTGCATCAAGACCGAAAACGTCTTCCCCATGATTCCGGCCGGCGCCGCCCTCGAAGACATGCTCATCGAGCCGCCCAAGGAAAAGATGGAAAAACCCATCGGCTCCACCTGATCCCGATCCGATCCCCTTCCTTTCCCTCCGCATTCCTCATTCCGCAGTCCCCTAATGCCTTCTTCCAACTCTCGCGAGATCGTCACCACGGACACGAAACTGCCGCCGCAACCCGATATTCTCGGTCTGCACACGCTCAGCGTTTACGTGAACAACCAGCCCGGCGTCCTCGCCCGGATCGCCCTCCTCTTCTCCCGGCGCGGCTACAACATCGATTCTCTGGTCGTGTCGCACGGCCGGAACGAGCGCTTCTCCCGGATGACCATCGGGGTCAGTGGCGACCCCAAAATTCTCGATCAGATCATCAAGCAGGTGAACAAACTGATCGATGTCATCCACTGCCATGAACACACGGAGAGCGACTCCGTGGTCAAGGAGATGGTGCTCATTAAACTCCTCACCGGCGCATCCCGGCGCACCGAGGTGCTGCAGGTGATCGAGCACTTCGGCGGAAAAACCGTGGATCTCACGGAGTCCTCGATGATCGTGATGATCACGGGCGACACCGAAAAGGTCGACGCCTCGATCCGCCTGCTCGCCGCTTACGAAATCATCGAGACCGTGCGCACGGGCAAAGTGGTCATGGCCCGCGGCGAAGAAGCGACGTGATCGCCCCGTTCACGGGATCTTCTTGCGGATCTCGCTGAAGATGCGGCGGGAGTAAGCCTCATCCCCGGAGACTCCGGACTTGATCCGGACCTCCGTGATCTCCTCGGCGATCGGCCGAAGCCGAAGCACGACCCGGGTTCCGTGCGGATCATAGGCGACCATCCTGGCTTGGACGAGATCGCTGACCTCGAGGACCGGAGCGAGTTGCAAGCGGTAGCCCGCAGCCTGAACCGCCTCAGCCGACGCATAGATGTCGGCGTTGAGATTCGCCACCAGTTCCCCCTTTTGAAACGTGACGCCCGCCAGTTCTGGGAGGACTGGCATGGTGGCGCAGCTGGGAAATACCAGGAGAATCATGGCCCCTGCGAGGGAGAAAACGGCTTTCATGGAGTGCATCAAACCTGGGCCACCTTCCCATCAATGCCGATCGCGTCAATTCGAGGTTTGCCCTTCCGGCAACATCTCGTAGGCGGTGACGATCAAGGTGCGGTTTTTCAGTTCCCCCTTCACCTTCAGTTTGGCGACCTTACCCTCCGGCAAAACCTTGCTCATGAGAGACTCGGCGGCGCCGCGAAGCTCCAGAGCCAACTTCTTGCCATCGGTCGTGGTCAGCACCACCCGAGGGCGGCCATCGATCACTCCAAGACACTCGGCCTCGCCCGGATACCACATCTCCTCGGCCTGGGACAACGCCCCCAAGGCCAAGAGCGCGCTACTCAATACAAACAAGAGACGACGAAACGGTGCTTTCATGGTGGCGTGGGATTCGACTGCTTGGGACGTTACCCCGTGACCAAGTATTCGCCAAGATCGGTGATCAAGGAAAGCGCAATCGCACTCGGATGAATCCGGTCAAATGAGCTGGCTCACCGCCTGACTGACCAAGGTCCGCCCGATCGCCAACGCCGCCGTCCCCCCGGCCTCAGGCACAAAACAGACATGCTGCATCCGGCCATGCCTCACGATCCGCAAATCTTGCTCAAAGGTTCCGTCCGCCCGCAGAGCCCGCCCAAACAACCCGGAAGGAGCCTCATCAAAATGCCACGCCTCCAACTCCGGAAACAGGAGACGCACCTCATCGATGAGATTCCCGCCCCGACAACGCCGCCAACCCTCCCGAAGCGCAGACGGCCAGTCCCGCTTCAGCATCGGCACGAAACCGGGAAATTTCATCTGGGAGGCCAAATCCCCCCAGGCGCGCAACCAACCGGCCCGGAGGTCGCGCGAAATCGCGGGACTTACCGAAGGACCACATTCAACCCGACCATCCATCGAGGGAATGAGTCGCACTGACCCGAACAAGGCCCCCGGCCGAGGCACCCGACAAATCACCCGATTCACCCAACGCCGTCCCTCGGCATCCAGCTCCTGAAAACCGGCCCGGAACGGCACCAACCAGAGCTCGGGGGACGCACCGGCCATCCGGGCCAATTCGTCCGCCTGCAAACCGGCACAATTGAAAAGAACCTTGGCCGCGTAAACCCCGCCGCTGCTCTCCACCCTCACCTCCCCGGAACTTTCGGTGAGGGAATAAACCTCGGTGTTCCCCACGAATTCTCCGCCCAACTCGTGCACGCGATGTGCCAACCGGGTGCAGACCGCCTCGTAATCGACCACCCCGGACTCGGGCAGGAAAAGACCGGAAGCCCCGGCCAGCTTGGGCACTTGTTCGCGCAATCGTGCGCTGGCCCACCATTCCGCCTCCACCCCGGTGGACTCGGCGCGCCGCTGCCATTGACGCAGCCATTCCTCCTCTTCCCCGCCCGCCACGACCAGGGTGCCGCAACGTGACCAGGGAATCCCCTCATCCTCACAGAAACGTTCGAGGGCCTGACGCCCTTCCCGGCAAAACGCGGCGTCGAGAAGCCCCGGACCGCACCACAATTCAGACTGGATCAGGCCGGGCAACCGACCGCTCTGCGCTCGTGCCAGGCGACTTTCCCTCTCCAACACGGAGACCTTGAGATGCGGGAGCGTCCGGAGCAGCTGAAACGCGGTGGCGAGGCCAATCAACCCTCCGCCGATCACCAGAGCGTCCTGACTTTTTGCGTCCCCCACCGTCTGCCTCTGTTTCAGCCGCGTTTCAACCGGGTGATTCCCTATTCCCCGGCGCCCCTCCCACCGTTCAACTGGCGCGGCCCTGGTTCCGCTTCTCCTTGAAATAGCGGCTCGTGGGAACCAGCAACTGCTGCCCCACTTTCAAGACCGCCGTGGACTCGATTTCATTCAACCGGGCAATCTGATCGGGCGTGCTGAAAAAGAGGGCCGCCACCGATACCAGGGTGTCCCCTTGCTCCACACTGTAAAAATGGTAGGTCTCCTCGGCCTGAGGAGCCGCTGCGGAAGCACTGGCCGGAACCGACGACGGAACCGATGCCACCGCCGCCTCTGGTTTGGACGCCCCCGGCACCCGAAGTTCCTGCCCGGCCCGGATGAGGTTGGCGTCCTCGATCCCGTTGCGGCGCGCCAGCTCAATCGAATTCGTCTGGTGCAACCGGGCGATCGAAGAGAGCGTTTCCCCGTCGCGAATTGTGTGAACTGCCGTCCAACCCGACGAATCCGGCTTCCCCACCGGATCCTTCGCGATCGGCGGGGCCGACGTCTCCGCTGCCTGGGCGGGAATGACCAGATGATCCCCCGGCCGCACGACCGCTCCGGGCAAGAGATGATTCGCCTTCTCCAAAGCCTCCACCGGAATCTGGCTCTGCTGCGCGATCCCGCGCATCGTCTCTCCCTCCAACACCAGATGGGTGCCTCCGTCCGGAGCCAAACCCGCGACTGGGGTGACCGCGGCGGTCTGGGGACGCGCCTGCTCCAGCGCAGCGAGACGTCGCTCCAGTTCCGCGATGCGCTCCAGCGCCGCCTGCATCATCTGCCCGGGCGAGGCATCCTGCCCGCGGAGAACCGGGACGCCCCCCAGAACCAACGCAAAAAGTATGGCGTGGCGAAGATTCATGATCCTAAACAATAAGCTCACACAAACTTCCAATCAATTAAAGTTTATAAAATTTGATACCCGCTTTCTTGATTTTCCGCGCGCTCGCCCGATTGCCGCAGCTTCAAAGAACGCCTTGCGCGGACTCGTCGG
Source organism: Verrucomicrobiota bacterium (assembly GCA_003402735.1). GTDB lineage: Bacteria > Verrucomicrobiota > Verrucomicrobiia > Verrucomicrobiales > DEV007 > V1-115. Next base: position 6,507 of record QQNE01000072.1, on the reverse strand, counting down.
AAGCAAATCCAGAGGTTCGTATAATTTCAAAAAGAACCCTCCGAAAGGCCAGTCCGTTGACTCCCTGTTGACCATCCCCCTGATCCGGGCCACAACTGCATGAGTTGGCTGTGTCGCGACGGCTTCACTTCTCACCACTCCACCATCCCATGTCTTTGCCCCACCGGTTCCTCCTCCTTCCGATCCTGATCCTGCTCGGTCCGGCCCCGGCCTTGGCCCGGTCCAACTACGTCCCCAAGGAGGGCGACATCCTTTTTCAAACTTCGCTCTCCTCCCAATCGCTGGCCATCCAGCTAGTCACCAAGAGCCCCTACACGCACTGCGGGATCGTGCAGATCCACGACGGCAAACCGATGGTCTTGGAAGCCGTCGGCCCGGTCCGCCTCACCCCCATGAACGATTGGATCGCACGGGGCAAGGACGGCGCGGTTTGGGCGAAACGCCTGGCCAAAGCCGACACCGTGTTGACGCCTCATGCGGTGGCGGCGATGCGCTCCGTGGGCCGCCGCTACCTGGGACGTCCCTACGACCACCTCTTTGAGTGGTCGGACGAAACCATCTATTGCTCCGAGCTGGTTTGGAAAGTCTATCGCCAAGCCCTCGGCGTGGAGCTGGGTTCGTTGCAACCCTTCTCCAGCCTGGACCTTAGCTCCCCGCAGGCGATGCGCATCGCCAAACAACGTTGGGGAGGCCAGCCGCCGGCCAACCAAAAATTGATCACCCCCGCGGCCATCGCCGCAAGCCCGCGCCTGATCCAGGTCTTCAGCCGGTGACGGCCGCCCAAAGCTCGCTCACGTCCTGCCCCAGATAGTGGAAGGAGCGAAAACCGGCTTCCCGCCCCGCTTCCACGTTCTCCAAACGATCATCGATGTAAAGGGTGGCGCCGGGCACCACCCCAAAACGTTCCCGGGCGATCTGGTAGATCTGCGGCTCTGGTTTCGCGCACTTCTCTTCGTGGCTGAAGACATGGCCGTCGAAGAGCCTGAACACCGGATACCGATCCAGAAAATGCTCCGCGTGCCACGGATTCGTGTTCGAGAGCAGGAAAATCCGGTGCCCGTCCCGTTTCAACCGGGTTGCAAACTCGATCACCGGCTCGTTCGGCTCAAAAATCTCCTGCCAGGCGAGCACAAAATCCTCGTATCGCCCGCCGTAATGGATCCGCTGGGCGGCCCTCTGAAAAAATTCCGAGGTCGGCAACCCTCGCGCCTCCAACTCCCATAGGTGCGATTGCAGCCGCTCCAACAATTCTGGGGCCGGACAATCACAGGCTGGGGAGATCTTGCGGACGAAGATCTGGAAATCGAAAAACAGCAGGACGTTGCCGATATCGAAGACAACATCGCAAAAATCACTTCGGTTCATGGTTGCCGGGGCTCGGGTGGGGCGACGCTTCTCATTTTCGACTGCAACCAGCCGGGGAGAGCTTCCGCTCCGTAAACCTGCTCGGCCAGGGTTTCAAGCTGACGCGCCGCCTCCTCCGGCTTTCCCGCTTCGCGCAAGAGGTCCGCGAGCACCAGCCTCGTGGTCGGCAGCCTCCCGGCTTCGGGCAGGCGCAGCAGTTCGTCCGCCAACTCCTGGGCGGTGCCGCTCAGCTTGGCCACCGCCGCCCGTCGCTCCAGCAACAACGGAGCGGGAACCGGCTCGTCCCGAATCACCACGATCCCTCCGGAACCAACGATCGGCACCGCCCCGGAAAAACCGACCTCATACCGGCCGGCCGGAAGTTGTCCATCCATCAACCACCAAGCCTCCGCCACCGCCCCGGCATCCATCGTGGAGGGCAGGGGGCGCAAAAGTTTCCAGGAAACTTCCGTCCCCGCCACGCCCGGACCCGCCACCTCCGGGACCCGGACCCGCCATCGGGAAAGGTTGCGAACCTGGACTTTCGCCAGAACGGGAACGCCTTTGGGAACCTCACATTCCGGGAGCTGATTCACTGTCCAGACCACTCGGAGACGACCGGGAACCGGCGAAACCGCGAGCCAGTCACAACCCGCGGCCAACACGGTCCACGCTGCGAGAATCAACCAGGGAAAACGCCGGGCACGATGGATCTTCATGGTTCAGGGCCAAACTCGCTCAGGTTCAAGATCCGGGCCAAATCTCCGGCCAACGCCACCGGATCCACTTGACCATCCACAAAAAGCCCCGCACAACCCGGCCGGGGGCGAATCGCCCGGAGCGCCTTTTGCTGCCCGGATTCATCCTCGAGACGCAGCAACGCCGGCAGAAAATGCTCCCGCAGATCCTCCAGCCCAATCACCGGCACGCGTCCCAGGCACGTCTCCCCGGGCCCAAGAAACACCAACTCGACGTTCCAGGGCGAAAACCGGCGCCGCAGGGCGATCCGTTCCTCCTCCCCCAGACAAGCACCGGGATCGCTGAGGAAAACCTCGCGCCGCTTCGGGGACAATCGCCGGTGCCGCCCCTCCACGATCACCCCTCGCCACTCCTGGGCCCGGGACAACCCATCGCCATCCGCTTCCAAAACTCCCGCGCCCCCCTCAAAATTCAGGGGAACTCCGTCGGGCCCGGCTCCGAAGGGGAGCCCCAGCGCGACGCCCTGATCCGTCCCGCCGTCGCCCCGCGCCGGAAGATCCTCCCAGATCCCCTCCACCTTGACCTGCACGCTCAACCGACCGCAGGCCGCCCAATCGGCCACCGTCACCGCCACCGGGATCTCCCCACCAACTTTGCCCCCGCCCAAGCGAAGCACCGCCGGATCGGTCGGGTCCAAGGCAAAGCCCGGATGATCGGCCAACTCAAAACGGAGGTCTGGTCCCGAGTCCCCGGGCGAATCTGGAAGCACCACTTCCGGCCGCGTCCAGGAGAGAGCAAAATCCTCCTCCCGAAAGATGACCGGCACGGGGCGCACCTGGTCGGTCCAACCGGAGGGACGGTGCATCAAAACCGCGCCGCCGTTTAGGGCAATCCCCGGGTGCCGGGACACCTCCGCCAATCGGACCTCGAGCGCCTCGACCAAATCGGGACGCGTCAGTTTGAGCAAGAAAGACAGTTTCCCGCCGGGACCAACCCAACGATCCGCCTCGTTCCCCGCCAGGACCGGTTCAAACCAGCCCACGTCGGGCGGTTTGCCGAGACTCAACTCCCACCGAATCTCCAGCGGCACCTCCCCAAACCCACCCTGAACTCCCGGCAATGAATCGCTAACCGTCCTGGAGAGAATCACACCCCCGGCGATCAATCGGTTGGCACTCATCGCCCGGACAACCCGCAAATCCTCATCCTCAAAGACAAAGTCCGGCCCGTCGATCCGTCGGTGGCGCAGGACGCGCCCCTCTTTTCCAGAACCGATCGATACCGCGCAGCGGGGAACAAGTTCCGTCCTCTTCCTCACCGGAGCCGTCTCCACCCATTTCCCATCCCGCAAGGTCCGCGACTGCACCGACTCCGTGCGGATGGACGCACCGCTCCGGGTCACCGACCATCCGGGGATGGGGCCCACAGGCGGCGAGGTCGCAAGAACCTCGACCAGAGGCTGTTCCCCCGGCCCGATCCGGATCTGGAGCGGAGCGGTCCGGCCGAGCTCCTCCCAATCCGGGTTGGCCGGAAGCTGAATTTGGACGTCGATCCGTTCATCGAAGCGCAGCTCCATCTCGCGACGGGAAAGCCAATCACCGGGCGCATCCCCCGGGGCGACCAGGGTGCATGCGGCCTGGTTCTCCCCGGCCAAAACCATCCGCAAGTGCCTGGGCAGCAACACCTTTCCCATCCCGGAATCAACCGTCCGCACCAGGAATTCGTCCGCCTCAAGCCGGAGGCGCCCGCCACCGACACGCATTTCCACAAAAAAACGGGCCGGAACGGAGGCACCCCCAGGGACTGGTTCGGCCGCCCATCCAAACGCGCAGCAAACCAGACCGAGAGCGGTGACCATGGGGGCCGAATTCACCATGCGGGAGAGGTCTGTTGCCTGCATGGAAATTCCTCCGCACCGGCGAGTCCGGCTCTGGCAAGTCTGGCACGGAGCATGCTGAGCTCGTTCTGCAGAGTTCGCCCTCGCGGGTTCTGCCTGGCTGAATCCGTGCAAGGGCGGCACCGTCCAATTGCCAACTCCATTCAGAGTGATACGCACCGTTCCAACCAGCTGCAAGCGCCGTCTTGAACCACGAGACTTCGAATTCATTGCCAAGACGCTCTCCAACGGAGCCTCGCAAGAAACCGAATGCCTCATGCAACTCGCGGCAGATCCAGAGTCCCTCGACTGCCTGCTCAACCATCCAAAGCTCCTCCAGGCTATCATCGGGTTGGAGTCCCCCGTCAATATCACGCCCCAACTCTACTTCTACGTCCTGGTCCGACACGTCCTCAGGGAATCCGGTCTCAACCACGCCGGGGTTTGCGATTACGTCTCCGCCACCCTCGCCGATTTCGCCTCGGGAGAGGGACCGCTCCGTCCCAAACGCGGAGAACCCCTCAGCGAGGCCCCCTACCACATCGATTTCATCGAGGAACTCAATGTCGCCAACACCTACGACAAGTTCTACCTCCATGTCCGCTGTGCAAACCAGTTCATGGTGTTGACCGGTCTCTTCCCACGCTTCCTCGAACATCGCGAAGAACGGCGCGGAGCCCCGGGTGTCCGCTACTACGAAGGCGTCGCCCGCGACTCTTTCCGGTCCGCCCGGAATCATCCGCTGGCCAACGAATTCGCTCTAGCAGAAGTCTACGACCTCCTCTGCAACGAGTTCACCCGCACCCGCATGGCCCTGAACCGGATGGCCCGCGAGTTCCTCTGGCTCGGCGCCTGAGGAGGATGCGTCGATTCCGCCGAACGGGGCGACCGCCCTCGGGAGAATTGATTTGATCTCACAGAAGATCAAGTTATCCTAACATTCTCCTGAATGACTGTCGATCGTCCCCTCAGTTCCACCGAAGCCAAGATCCGCCGGGGAATCGTTTCCGCCCTGGAAGCGGCACCTCGTCCCCTCACCTTCCGGCAATTGCGGGCGGCTTACGACGGCCCGGACGCCTCCGAGGATTTGCTCCGTTCCCTCCTGAACCGGGCGGTCATCGCCGGGGCCGTTTTCGCCTGCTCCGGGGATCGTTTCTGGAACCGGGATGAAAAGCAGCTTCACCTCGAGACCGCCCGGGCGCTGATCCAGGAAAAGCCCCGGACCAAAAGCGAACTCGTCAGGGCGCTGGGAGAACTCGATACCGGCTGCACCGAGGCCTGGCGAGAACAGATCTTTGAAGAACTGCGGGAGAGTCCCGGCATTCATGTCCTTCCCGTGCTGGGCAACCAACGGTCCCACCGGCTCTCCTTCAAACCACCGCGACTGGAAGATTACATCGACCGTGCCCGCGCCGAGTACAAGAAGGCGCAAGCCGCATTGACCGAGGCCGGTTATGCCGAGTCGGACATCCTCCGCGCCATCTGTGGAGTTCAAACTCAAGCCCAGACCGGGCCAGATCCGGAATCCCGCCGCCAGCTTCTCCCGGCGCGGGCCGATGACGACCTCGATTTCCAGCGGGACGCAGCGGAACTTCTCGTCTTCGCTTGGCAAGACAGCGCTTCCCCGGAGGCCCGGAGCATTCTGGAGGACACGCTCTTCAGTCTGGGCCTCGACCCCGTCGGCAAGCCCGGGGATGTCACCAGCTTCGACGGACGTCTGCAACACTGCCGGGGACAACTCAACCCGGGTCAGAACGTGCGCATCACGCAACAAGGATGGCAATTGCGCAATGCCCGCGGCCAGCACCTCGTGGCCAAGGCCAGCGTCGAACCCGTCCCCTGACCCTTCCTCTTTTCTTCTTTCATGAACCACCAGATCAGCATCGATTTCGGAAATTCATTCACCAAGGTCGGCATTCGCAACCATGCCCCCGTGGACTCCGACGGCCGGGCCTGCTCAACGACCGGGCTCCTCCAGGACGAATGGCTCAAGATGGATGAGCACAACTTCTGCATCCCCACGCTGGCGGCACGGGGCACGGAACTGGGCAAGGAGGTCTGGTGCTATGGCAATGACGTGGTGGCCCGCGCCTCCACCCTGGGCGATGTCCGGGTTTACCGGAACTGGAAACCACTCTTCTTCGCCAACGGCGGCCCCGGTTCCACCGCCGACGGCACCCCGGTGCAACAAATCGGCCTCGGCTTCTTCCAATGGCTGCGCGATTTCGTCGATGGCTACTGCCGCGCCACCGGCCTCCCGGGCGTTGCCGCCATGCCCGTGCGCATCACCCTCCCAAGCTTCGGCTCCCAAACCGCAGCCGCCGCCGCCCTCGTGGATCTTCTGGCCCAAACCGGCTGGCGTCCCACCGAAATCCGTCCCGCCGTCGCTGAGCCGGTCGCCAATTCCATCGGCATTTTCTCCGAAGGCCGCAACGCCATCTGGACACCGGACCCCTCCATCAGCGGAGGCGAAGCCTATCCGTTTTACCCCGAGATGTTCGGCGATTCCGAATTCTTCGAGGCCACCCGGCAATACGCCCGCTTTTCCGGACAATACGACATGGAGCGGACCCACTGGGTTTTCGTGG
>QQNE01000071.1 GCA_003402735.1 Verrucomicrobiota bacterium | reverse complement strand
GTTTTGCGCGGTTTTGAACCAGCCCGGAGCGAGGCAATTCACGGTAATTCCGTGAGGGCCCCAGTCATCTGCCAAGCTCATGGTGAGCTGCTTGATGCCGCCGCGGCTGGCTCCGTAAGGGGCCAAACCGGCGTAACCGTGCACGCAAGTGACCGAGCCGATGGTGATGACCCGGCCGTAACCGCGCGGCATCATGGAGCGCTTCGCGACGGCTTGGGCCAGAAAAAACGAGCCGCGCAGGTTGGTATCGAGAATCAGGTTCCAATCGTCCCAGGTGACCTCCAAGGCCGGCTTGCGGCGGTTGCAACCGGCGTTGCAAACCAGGATGTCGACCTTGCCGAAATGGGCGACGGCGCGATCTGCGGCCTGTTGGATCGAATCGAAATCGAGGACATCGAGTTCGAGGGCCAGGCATTGACGGCCGACTCCCTCGATGCGGTCTTGGATGAGTTCGAGGGTGGCCGGATCCCGGCTGGTGACCACGAGATCGCATCCTGCGTTGGCGAGGACTTCGGCGAAATGTTCCCCCAGACCGCGGCTGGCTCCGCTCACAAAGGCAACGTTCCCTGACAGATCGGAAAGCTCGGCAGACATGGTGGCATTATGGGTGCAGGATCACTTTGAGCAAGTCTCCACCCCGATGAAGCTTGTCGAACCAAACTTGGCCGTTGGAGATGGGTGCCTTGGCGCTGATCAAAGGAGTGACTCGGATGCTTCCGTCCGCCACCGCTTGCAGGGCTTCGGTGTATTCTCCAGATGAGGCGCAGCTGCCGTAAACGGTGATTTCACGGGTGACGACTTCCTGGAGCGGAAATTCGACGGAGGGCTTGAGATTGCCGACGGCACCGACCTTGCCGCCTTTGCGGACGGACCGCACGGCGAGTTGAATCGTCGGGGTGATGCCCACCACTTCCATGGCGATGTCGGCACCGTCGTCCCCGGCCCAGTCGCGCACTTGGGACAAGACGTCGGGGGCGGAAGCCTTGAGCCCGAGTTCGGCACCGAGTTCGCGGGCCAGTTCGAGGCGGTTTTCGTCGAGATCGACCGCGAGCACGCGGGAACAACCGGCCCGTTTCAAGGCTTGGATGACGAGGAGTCCAATCAGGCCGGCTCCGACAACCACAGCGGTGTCGCCCTGGTTGGGCTTGACGAGGTTCACGGCGTGTAGGGCGACCCCGACGGGTTCCCCGAAGGCGGCTTCTTCAAAGCTGAGACCCTCGGGCAGGGGCACCAGGAGATGCTGGGGGATGGCGACATATTCCGCAAAGGCACCGTGCCGTCGGTAATCCGGGCAGGACACGCCGATGACCCGGCGATCCGGGCAGAGATTGGTGTGGCCGGATCGGCAAGACTCACACTGACCGCAGAAGATCATCGAATCGAAAGCGACCCTGGCTCCCGGCTCCCAGCCGTGGACGTCTTGACCGATGCGGGCAATGACACCGGCCGCCTCGTGCCCCATGATGATGGGCGGGATGCGGCGTCCGGAGGAACCGTCCATGCCGTGGATATCGCTTCCGCAAATGCCGCAGGCCCTGACGGCCACGAGGACTTCGTTCGGAGCGAGTTCCGGTTCGGGGACATCGCCGAAAGTGAACTGGCTGGGAGCGGTGAGGGTGAGGGCTTTCATGGCGGGAATCGTTGGGGAAATTCGGTCAGTTGGCTGCTGCCGCTTGCCGCGTGGCCCGGACCAGTGGACAGACCGTTTCGGAAAGTTTCTCGATGAGATCGGAGGAGGATCCCAGGGCGGCGATTTGGCGGACGATGGCGCTGCCGACGACGACCCCGTCCGCCTTGGCGGCGATGGCCGCGGCCTGCTCGGGTTTAGAGACGCCAAAACCAACCACCACCGGCACTTTCGCAAATTGCCGGATCAGGGAAAGCTGGGAATCGAGGTTGGCGGCGATGTCGCTTCGCTCGCCGGTGACGCCCTCGCGGGAGACGTAGTAAATGAATCCCTCGGCCCGGGCGGCGATGCTGGCGATCCGTGGTTCCGGGGTGGTGGGGGCGATGAGTCGGATGAAGCGGAGTTCGTTGGCGGCGCGCAGTTCTTCGTTGGCATCCTGTTCCTCCGGGGGCAAGTCGAGGAGGAGGAGACCGTCCACGCCTGCCTGGCGTGCTTCATCGAGGAAGCGGCTGAACCCGTAGGTGTAGATCGGGTTCATGTAGTTGTAGAGGACGATGGGGATGGAGCTGTTCTGGCGGATGCGGCGCACCAGATCGAGGACCCCGGCCACGGTGGTGCCGGAGTGCAGGGCGCGCTCGGCCGCCTGCTGGTTTACGGTTCCGTCCGCCATCGGGTCGGAGAAGGGGACGCCAAGTTCGACGATGTCCACGCCCCATCGTTCCATGGCATCAACGATCTGGAAGGTGGTTTCCAGATTGGGATCCCCGGCGCAAATGTAGGCCACGAAAGCGGATTGGCCCTCCTCGCGCAGGCGGTTGAAGGTGGCGTCGATTCGATTCATCACTGAGGCGCGCACCCTCCCGTGGGGCGCCCGGTCATTCAAGTGGAAACGGTTGCTTCAAAAGCAAAGCGTGTTACTGGCTGTGGATGGCATTGAGAATTTGGACCGCAGGATTGGCCGTGGCCCTCGCGGCTGGAGTCACCGGTTGTGAAAGGCACTCCTGGAATCAGGTGAGCGAACTCTATCGTGGCCACCACGGCGATCATGGTGCCCATGCCGCACCAGGCGATGAGGGGCACGGAGCCAAGGCCGCAGCGCATCCGGAGAGCAAGGATGCCGGACATGGAGCCAAGGCGGAGGCGGGACACGGTCCCAAGGCAACGGAGCCCGCCAAGGAGCAGCCCAAGCCGCATTGATCTGGGGAGTTACCCCTCGGACTTCGGGCTCCGGTTGAAGCGATCCTCCCATTCCGGAACCATCTGCCGCAACTCGGCGGCCCGGTGATTCGGGTCGATTTGCCAGATGGCCGGAGTGTTCGGCGGAACGATGGGCATCAGCTCCGCGAAGTCGATCATTCCCGAGAGGGGAACTCTGCCGCCTTCATCCGGCCATTTCAAGTCGCTCAGGTAGCAGCCGAGGAGGTGGGGGCGCACCGCGGTGAGCCATTCTCCGTGGTCCAGCAGGCCCAGGTTCGCCCGCTTCTGCACCTCGCTGAAATCGTGCCAGTATCCCAGCGCGCCCTCCCGGCCAAATTCCTCGACGAGCCTCAGCGATTCCTGCTCCATCGGCCCTTCCTCGTAGCCTCCTCCCGCAGTGATCGCGAGCCGGATGCCCCGTGCCTGAGCGAACGGGATCAGGACCTCCAGGGATTGCCGGGCCCGCCCCAACCAGGCTTCGCCCAATCGGACCCGCTCCCGGAGTCCCTCCAGCTTGGCGGACACGAATTCCCGGGAGTGCAACCGTCCCGCGCGCACTTGCCGGAAGAGTTCCTTGGAGAATCTTCGCATTCCGGTGGGCCCCAATCGCAGCACCACGAAAGAAGCCTCCAGGCCTGCGGCGTAATCGATCGTGGTGCGGGTCCAGTCCTGCGCCCGTTTCCGCAGCGATGATTCGGCTGAGGTGAGTTCAAACGGCTCGATGCCCGTCCCAGGGCGGTCGATCGGTCGGGGCGTGAAGTTGGCCAAACTCACGATGCGAGCGCGCCCCGTTTGCAACACGCGGCGGAAGCCCGGGAAGAGCGAGATCTTTGTGTTCGGGCAGACCTCGATCATCGTCAGGCCGAACGTGCGCAATTCGGACAAGAGCGCCTCGCCGTCTGTGTGGCGGTGGCAGTTCCAGAGGGTGGAGATGGCCAGCATGCCCGTTCGAATCGGGGAAACAAACGCGGCGGTTAGCCGGGGTCAACCTGCATTTCCCGAGGTTTGAGCCATTTGGGCGGTTGAACCGGGGAGATCACCAGGCAGATTTCTCCCTTGGCGGGGTGAGCCTGATAGTGGGCGGCAAGGGTGGCGGCGGTTCCGCGACGATACTCTTGATGAAGTTTGGTCAGTTCCCGGGCCAGGGTGATCAGCCGGTCTGGAGCGAGGTCGGCCAGCAGCTGCAAGGTTCCCTGAATCCGGTGAGGTGATTCGAAGAAGAGGGTCGTGGCCTCGCTTTCCAGAGCGGACTGAAGTTCGCGGGTCCGTTGGCCCTGCTTGACGGGGAGAAAGCCGCGGAACGCGAACGGCGTCGCCCCGAGACCAGCTCCGGCCAGGGCCGTCACCACCGCTGAGGGACCGGGGAGCACGTCGTAGGGGATGCCATGCTCGATGCAGCGATGAATGAGGCGTTCGCCGGGATCGCTGATGGCCGGCATTCCGGCGTCTGTCAGGTAGGCCACGCGGAGTCCCTCTTCGCGAATCCGGGTGAGGAGCTCCTCCGATTTGCGGGCTTCGTTGTGTTCGTGGAGACTGACCAGTGGTTTGCGGATCTCATAGCGGGCCAGGAGCCGCTGGGTGTGGCGGGTATCTTCGCACGCAATGGCATCGACCTCGCGCAGGCAATCGAGGGCGCGGAGGGTGATGTCTGCGAGGTTTCCGATCGGCCCCGCCACCAGATAGAGCCCGGGGGGAAGGGGCGTGGACGGGCGGGGACCGATGGTTGATGGGAGAGGCGTCACCAGCCTTCGGCGAGTTGGGCCACGATCTGTTCGGCGGCGTCCTGGGCGGCGATGGAAAGCGCTTGGCGTTCCGAGAGTTCGAAGTTGCGATCGAGAAAGAGCGAGGTTTGGCCGTTGATCTCGCCGTAACGGGTTCTCTGTCCGGTGCTGTTCGGGCCGGAGAAGTGGTTCTCACCGAATGGGTTGACGTCGGACACATTTTTGCCCGTGCGCGGATCCTCGAGCCGGAAAGAGATCTGCATGGTCTCCAGAAGTTCCCTGGATTGCAGAACTTCCGTCTGGGTGGAGCGTTGTTGGGCGCGGCGGATCTGCCGAATCGTCCCCATCAGAACCGCGTCCGCCTTTTCCTTGGTGGTGATTTTGTAAGTGCCGTCCTGTTGCAGGGCGGAAATGACGGCATTGGTCACGAGGACAGCGAGCCGAGGTTCCAGCGTGTCGTTCTTGAAGGTGGGCACGTAGAGGTTCTCGATCTCGGAATAGGCGGAGGGCTTGACCTCGCCCAACTGATATCCGGCACATCCCGAGAGGACCACCGAACAGAGGAGAGAGGCGAGGAGGGGATGGAGGCTTGGGACGGGGAGTGAGCGGGCTTCGTTCATCATGGTTCGGCCAGACACGGACCCAGGCTTCTAAACCGAGGGGCCGATTCGTTTCCAGCGATTTGTCAAAAAATCATTGGGCTGGGATGGGGAGCACATCCTCGGCGGAGGCCCGCATTTGCGGTTTGGCCGGGGCCTCCAGTTTGGGCGCGGGAGGACCGTTGTAGTCCGGGCGATCAACGACGTTTTCCTGGGCAATGACGCGGCTGCGCGGGGCCGAGGGAGGCGCAATCAGATTGGGATCGATCGCCTTGAGTTCAGCGAGTCGTTTCTGGGCATCGGGGTAGCGCGAGGTGCCTTCACCGATCTCTTGATAATAGATGGCCGCCGCCTTGAGATTGCCCTTCCGTTCATAGTAGCGGGCGATCCCGAATTTCTTGTCCGCGTCCATGTGTTCGAGCTGGCCCACCTTTTCCTGCAATTCGCTGGCGCGGGGATCCGTGCCGAAATCGGCGATGAATTTTTCCATTTCGAGCTGGGTCTTGAGAACCTGTGAGTCGTCGTTGGTTTTGCGACCCTCCCGGATGCCGATGATTTGAAGGGCGGCCTCTTTGGTCTTGGGATCGGCCGGGTAATTGTCCTGGAGCTTTTGAAAGGCGGCGATGGCTTCCGCGTCTTTTTCTGCTTCTCGTTGCAGGAGACCGACGTTGAAGATGGCCTGGGGCGCGAAACTGCTGCGGGGGGCGTTGGCAGCGACCTTTTCGAACATTTCGATCACTTTGGTGCTCTGCGACTTGGCCGGGATCAGGCCGAAGAGGGAGTCGGCCTTGCCGTTCATGGCGAAGCTGGCCAGCTCGAATTGGCGGCGAATCGCTTCCCCATACAGATCGCTTTCCCGATGGTTTTCGATGAAGGCCTGGTAGGCGTCGAAGGCCTTGATCGGTTTTTCTTGTTCCTCGTAAACGCGGCCCAGTTCAAACCGCGCCACTCCGGTGGATGAGGTGAGCGGGTAAAGCTCGGCCACGTCCTTGAGGAGATCCTCCGCCTTCTCCAGTTTGCCCCCGTTCTTGGCCGCGATCGCCTTGTCCAACAAGACCTTGGCCTCCCCATCCTGGCGCTGCAATTCTTCCGAGGCGGGAACTTCCTTCATCTCCCCTTTGCCGAAAAGGCGGCGTTCGGCCCGGGCGGGAGATAGAGCGATCAATGAGCAGAGTCCGGCGATGGCGAGGAGGGAGAGTGATTTCATGAAGGAGCCGATTGGACGGAGGAACCGGAAGAATCCTGCAAACCATTAGTTTCGAATTCAGGATCAATTCAAGTCTTTTCGGGGGGAGAGATGAGCAGGCACGCCGAAATGCGTTTGATCGGAGCGGGGCTCGCGGCTATAGCGGGGAGGGATGCGCCAGGGGGTGTTTGTCAGTTTCGAGGGATCCGAGGGGTGCGGCAAATCGACCCAGATCCAGGAGGTGCGTGGTCTGCTGGAAGGCCGCGGCATTCCTTGCCTGGCCACTCGTGAGCCCGGTGGGACTCCGTTGGGAGAGGTGATCCGCAATCTGCTGAAGCACGCGCCGGAGGGGCGCGGGATGTGCCCCGAGGCGGAGTTGCTTCTGTTTGCCGCGAGCCGCGCCCAACTCGTTCGGCAGGTCATTCAACCGGCTCTGGCCGCCGGAACCTGGGTCCTGGCGGATCGGTTTCTCGATTCCAGTCTCGTGTATCAGGGCATCGCCCGTGGTCTCGGTATGGAGCCGGTCCGGCAGATCAACGGGTTCGCCCTGGGGGCGTGCCGTCCCGACGTCACCTTTCTGCTGGACATGGACGCCACCGCGGCCTGGGAACGCGCCAGCACCGTGACCCGGCAGATGGGGATGCCTGACCGGATGGAGAGCGAGCCCCCGGCGTTCTACGAGGCGGTCCGCCAAGGGTATCTCACCCTGGCGGCAGAGGAGCCGGGTCGGGTGGTGGTGCTTGCGGCGAACCGCTCCGTGGAAACGATCCGCGACGAGATTTGGCAAACCCTCACCGGACGTTTCGATGGCCTTTCAGGTTGAGACCGCCGCCAAGTTGTTGAGGCGCTCCCGGGATGAGGGGCGGCTGGCCCATGCATACCTGGTGTGCGGACCGCAAGGAAGCGGCAAGGAACAACTCGTTCTGGAGATGATCGACCTGGCCGGGCAACGCCGCGGGGATTCGGTGGAAGCCTGCCGGTCTGATTTCGTGCAGGTGATCCGGCCGGAGGGCAAGAGCCGCCGGATCAAGGTGGATGCGATCCGGGAGATGGAGAAGCGGCTCCACCTTTGCGCGCCGCAATCGGTCACCAAAGTGGGCGTCATCCTGGACGCGGATCGCCTCGGAGAGGAAGCGAGCAACGCCTTTCTCAAGACGCTGGAGGAACCGCCCGGGCGCTGTCTGCTCATCCTGGTCACCGATCAACCGGAGCAGCTGTTGCAAACGATTCTCTCCCGGTGCCTGCGCGTGCCGCTGGTCGGGCCGGGGCATCTGATCCTAGGCGAGCGAGAAACCGCTTTTCTCACGGAGCTGCACCGTCATTTCACCGGCGGCCGCAAAAAGGGAGTGGGAGCCGTGTGGGCGTTGAGCCAACGCTTCGCCGAATGCCTCCGCGAGGAGAAGGCCGGGATCGCCAAGGATCACGAGGAGGAGATGAAGCGGGAACGCGAAGTCTATCAGAAAACCACGGACGGCGAATGGCTCAAGCGACGCGAAGACTTCTACGAATCCAAGACCGTCGCCAGTTATCTCCATCGGCGGGCCGTTCTCATGGAATTGCTCATCGCCTGGCTCGGGGACGCCCTGCGCAGCCAGAGCGGCATCGACAAGGTGGAATTTCCCGCCTTTCGAGAGGGGACGGAGGCGACCGGGCGAATGTTTTCTCCGGCCGAATTGCTCCGGCGGATCGAAGCGTTGGAGCAACTTCGCAACCACCTCGGCACCAATGTGAACGAGGCGCTGGCTCTGGACGTGGCTTTTCTGGACGCGTTCGGGAGCTGAGTCTTGGGCGGGACCGTCTCGGCCCCCGGTTCTACGAGTGCGTCAGCAGAGCCAATACGAGACCGGCGATGCCGCCAACGATGGTTCCGGTGATCCGCAGACGTTGCAAGAGATCGCCCACTTCCTCCTCGACAAACTGACCGAGAGCGGTCGCCGGGAACCGTTGGGTGAACACGTATTTTACGAATGGATCCAGGAGCTCGTAAAATGGCTCCAGCAGGCGCAAGAGCAGGGCCCGGGTGTTCTCATTGAGCCGGGCGGTGGTTGCGGCGTCCTGGCGCAGGCTGTGGAGAGTTCTGTTCAGGGCATCGGTCAGAACCGGCTGCAGACTGTTCACGGTGTGGTCGGAGGAAAGATGCCCCACCAAGTCCTGGATGGGTTCTTGCAAGTCCATGGTCTGGACGATCTCTTTCCACCAGGCATCGATCGCCCCCGCCAGGGGCGTCTGGTTCTGCAAGTCATGCGCCATTTGCCCCGTCCAGGCCCGCAACGCGACACGGAGTTCATGGTCCGAACAGGAACGCGCTGCGGTCAGTTCCCTTTCGACGACGGACAGGACATCCCTGGCCGCATCCGCCTCGTTCAAGGCGCCCGTGGCCTCGGCAAGGTGAAGAAGGAAACGTTGCAAGCCTGGCGCTGTCTCCGAGTGCATCTGCTCTCCTTTCCATTTCCTGAGCACTTCCTGGAGACGCGCGGCGCACGCCTCGGATTTCAGGAGATCAGTGAACCAGCCGAACAGGTGATCCAGCACCGGGTTTTGGTCCGCCCGACCGGAGCCTCCGCGCAGCAGACGGCCCAGCCAGGCTGCGACCGGTGCCCGGCGCAGAGACAGCAGGATGAATTCTTGAAGCTGGGGGGGCGGGGAAAGTTTGTCGCCGGGCTGCGGACGCAACCAGGAGAGGAGTCCGTCCGCGATCTCGTCGGGACTCCTTTTGTTTGCCCAGTGCAGCAGGAGGTTCACCGGCTCGAAGGTGCTGATGAAGGTTTGCAGGGTCTCCAGCGGAAGCAGGTCGCTCCGGATCAGGGGACCGAGTGCATCCCCGATCTCCTCGTGCTTGCGCGGGAGAATGGCGGTGTGAGGGATCGGCAGCCCCAGGGGACGCCGGAAGAGGGCGGTGATGGCAAACCAATCAGCGCAGGCTGCGGCGAGCGATGCCTCCAACGTGATGAAGATCCAGGGCCAAACTCCGCCTCCGTTCCGGAAGGGAACGCACCCCACAAAGGCAAGCGCCAGAAGCAAGAGGAGGAGGTTGGCGCGGCGGCGTTGCCGTTGAACTTCGGTCATCGGGATTGGAGCCAGTCGATTCCTTCCACCACGCCTGCCAAAGCCGCGCCCACGATGAATCCGATGACGGTGCCGGAGACGCGGATCCAGTGGAGATCCGTGGCCACTTTCTCCCGCACCAGATCGGTCAGTTGTTCGTTGTCATAACACTGCAATCTCTTGCTGAATTCGGCCCGGAGATCGACGCGGTGAATCCATTCGGGAAGCACGTTTCCGATGGTTCGTTCGAGAGGGGGGGGGAGTTTGGTTTTGGTGAGCCATTCCAAAACGTGTTCGATCACCAGTTCGGCCGAGCCTGAGGATTCGTCGGCCAGTTTCCGGAGCGCGCCTTGCAGGATTTCGGTCAGGGTTTTGGCCTCGGTCAGGGGCGTCATGAGCCTTCTGAGGGCTTCTTCAAGGCGCGCTCGGTCGTTTGCCAAGGCCCGCATCTCCAGCGGCAAACGGTTGCGCAAGGTGTCCCGCAATCGGGCCTCGGAAAGTTGCCGGGCGAGGAACTCCAACAAGCTGTCGGGGGTCAGTCGGTTCCGGCTCACCCAGACCACCACGCGCTTGGCAACGTCGCGCCGCTGGTAGGCGGTCAACGCCTGTTGCAGGGCGGAGGCGACGAGGTCGCGCATCGCCGGTTGCCGGCAGAGGGCGTGAAGATGTTTGAGCAGCCATTCGAGCAACCGATCCAGCCGCTCCTCCTGGGCGAGATACCGGAGCAGTCCCGCCGCCTGATCCGCCACTCCTTCGGCGAGCCGGGCCTGGCGCAGGAGTTCGGCCAGTTGGTCTGCAATCTTTTCGGTTTGAAGTTGTCGGGCCACGTCTGCCAAAAGGTGGGCCAGGATCCGGACCGATCCGGTCCCCGGTTTGGCCAATTCCCGGATCAGGATCGTCAGGGGCGGTTCCTGGCGGAAATAGTCTTTGAGGGATTCCTGGTTCAGGACCTTTCCGGTCAGCAAATTCAGGAGGGCCTGCTCAATTTGGTCGCGCCGCTTGATCAGAATGTTCGTGTTCGGCAGCATGCAGCGTCGGCGCCCGGGCAACCCCCGGAAGATCGCGGTGACGGCAAACCAGTCGGCCAATCCGCCGGCGATTCCGGCCAGGGCACCCGATTTCAGCAGAACCACCCACGGGGCGTCCCCGGGCAACATCATTTGGCAACAGGCCAGGAGGATCGCGGAGAGACCAAGCGCGCCCAGGGCCATCACTTCGGAGGTTGGCATGGCTCCTGAAAAATTTCTCTCGGTTCGGATGTGCCGCCGTCCCTTCTGCCTCGCGGATCAGGCAACCCATTCACTCGGGTTCCAGCGGCGATGCGCGCGGATCGCGGTCTGATAATATCCGACCAGACGCTGTGTCGCCTTGCGCCAGCTGCAGTCTTCCATGTCGAGACGCGCCCTCCGGGCCAACGCCTCCCGTTCCGACGGGTTCCGGATGAGCCGTTCGATTTGGGAGAGGAATTCCTCCCGGTTGCCGGTCTCGAACATCAGCCCGTTGACTTCGTGATCGATGACATCCGGAATTCCTCCGGCCCGGGCACCCACCACCGGCACGCCGCTGGCCATCGATTCCATGGCCACGAAACCGAGCGTCTCGGTGTCTGATGGAAAGGCGAAGAGATCGGCGGAGGCGTAAGCTCGGGCCAGTTCCTTTCCCCGGAGGTAGCCGGTGAAGAAGGTGGGCGTCCCGGCGAACATCGCCTTGAGCTCTTCCTCTGCGGGGCCTCCCCCGACAATCGCCATCCGGATGCCGGGAATCCGCTTGGCCGGTTCCAGCAACCAGCTCACCCGTTTTTCGTGAGAGAGGCGTCCGACGCAGATGATGAGCGGTTTTTCCGGTTCTCCCTGGCTGAGGAAATCGCGCATGGCGGGATCCCGGTTCTCCGGGTGAAACGATTCGGTATCGACCGCCTTGGGCCAGACCCGGAGCCGCTTGATGCCCATTTCGGCGGAGACATCGACCATGGGTCGGCTCGTGGTGAGATTGAGTTGCGCGGTGTTGTGCAACGAACGGATGTGGATCCGGCCCGGCGCGATGAGGAAAGGGACGCGCAGCCGTTCAGCATACTGGTGGAGGTCGGTGTGGTAACTGGCCACCATCGGGACATCGAGCTGACGCACCACGAAGGCGCCCCACATCCCGATGACAAATGGATTGACTCCGTGCACCAAGTCGGGTTCGAAGGCCTTGAGTTCCGTGTAAATCCGGGTGCTGGGCATCCCCAAACGCAATTCCGGATACCAGGGCTTGAACGGGATCGATTTGAGACGGATGACCCGGAACCCGCAATACTCGGAGACGTTTTCCCGGTTGGAGTATTCGGGCGCGAAGACGATGGCTTCGTGGCCGAGGTCACGGAGTTGTTCCAACGTCCGGCACATCCGGGTCACAATCCCGTCGATGTTGGGAAGAAAGGTCTCCGTGCAAAAGGCGATTCTCATCCCGCCGGGTCGTGCTTTCCTGGCCGGATTCAGGCCCGGGGAACCGCCTGGGGAGTCGGCACTCCGGCGCTCTGGGCTTGGGTCCAGGTCGAGTAACAGGGAATCTTGGAACGGTCACAGCGATTCGCGTATTTGCGGGCGATCTCGGTCACCTCTTCCAGAAGTCCCTCGCTCAAGGTCGTCGGCTTGAGGCCCAGGCTCAGGAAGAGATCGTTGTGCACGTGGAGATCGTTCTCCGCCGCCTCGTTCCGCGGATTGTTGACCATCGCCACCTCCGCGCCCGAAATTTTGGCCACGAGTTGGGCCAGGTCGCGGACACGGTGGGTCTCCGTCATCTGGTTGAGGATGCGGACCCGGTCTCCAGCCGCGGGCGGGTTTTCCAGGGCGAGTTGCACGCACCGGCAGGTGTCGCGGATGTGGATAAAGGCCCGGGTCTGGCCGCCGGTGCCGTGCACCGTCAAAGGGTAACCAACGGCCGCTTGGACCAGGAAGCGATTCAGGACCGTTCCGTAATCGCCGTCGTAATCAAATCGATTGAGGAGCCGCTCGTCCCGAGCCGTCTCCGGCGTCATCGTTCCCCAGACGATTCCCTGGTGCAAGTCGGTGACCCGGACCTTGTCGTTTTTCACGTAGTAGGCGAAGAGGAGCTGGTCCAGACTCTTGGTCATGTGGTAGATGCTCCCCGGATTCGTCGGGTAAAGGATCTGTTGCTTCAGCTTTTCCCCGGTGTCCGTGGTGACTTCGATGTCGAGGTAACCTTCCGGAATCTTCATCCCGGCGGACCCGTATCCGTAGACGCCCATGGTGCCGAGGTGCACCAGATGAATGGGCAAGCCGGATTCGACCACCGCGCAGAGGGTGTTGTGGGTGGCGTTGATGTTGTTGTCGACCGTGTAACGCTTGTGGGCCGGCGACTTCATCGAGTAGGGCGCGGCCCGCTGCTCCGCGAAATGAACGATCGCGTCCGGTTTTTCTTCGAGAAGGATGTCGAGGTAACGGTCGTATTCCTGGGCGACATCGACCCGGTAAAAGCCGATCTTGCGTCCGGACACCTCTTCCCAGGCCAGGAGACGGGTTCCCATGGGCGAGATCGGTGTCAGGGATCCCGCTTCGAGTTCGTTGTCGATGTTGCGGCGCGATAGGTTGTCAAGGATGACCACCTCGTGTCCGAGGTTTGAGAGGTGCAGGGAGGTCGGCCAGCCACAAAAGCCGTCTCCGCCAAGGACCATTACTTTCATCTTATCTGTGCAGGATCACCGAAGGGTTGTGAGGGACTGTCCGTGAGACGGAAGTCCGGGACCGATCATTTAGCCGGGATTGGAGGATGTTCTAGGGAAAACGAAGGGAAAGTAAAGAGGCTCGGGAGGTCTTTTGGTTGTGGGGATGTTGGGGGGAAGAGCAGTTGACTCAAGCGCCGGAATCCCTATCTTGCCCTCCCATTTTTCACCCAATCACCCGAGAATCATGACGACAACCACTGACCAACATCCCTTTCAGGCCGAGGTCCGGCAACTGCTTCACATCGTCATCAACTCCCTTTACACGGACAAGGAGATCTTTGTCCGGGAACTGGTGTCGAACGCCTCGGATGCCCTGGAAAAGCTGCGTCACCTTCAGCACACTGAGAAGGAAATCTTCGATGCCCAGCTCGGGCTGGAGATTCACATCACCACCGACGACACGGCGGGCACGATCACCATTTCCGATTTCGGGATCGGCATGACGCGGGAGGAATTGATCGAAAACCTGGGGACGATCGCGCACTCCGGTTCCCGCAAGTTCTTCCGGGCCCTGGAGGAGTCCCAGCAGAAGGAGTCTGCGCTCATCGGGCAGTTTGGGGTCGGCTTTTACAGCGTCTTCATGGTTGCGGACGAGGTCAAGGTTTACAGCCACAGCTGGCGCGATGACGGCGAGCACCTTGTCTGGACGAGCGACGGCCAGAGCGGTTACACCATCGAGGAGGCCCCTGGTCAGCGCCGCGGCTGCAAGATCGTGGCCAAGCTGCGCGAGGACTGCAAGGAATTCGCCGGAGCCAACCGGATCAAGGATATCCTCAAGAAGTATTCCAACTTCATTCCCTTCCCGGTGCATCTCAACGGCGACCATATCAACACCGTGGAGGCCCTCTGGCTCAAGCCCAAGGCGGAGATCACGGAGGAAAAGGCCGGGGAGTTCTACAAGTTCGTCGCCAAGGCTTGGGATGCTCCCACCTATCAATTCCATTTCAGTTCGGAAGTACCGATCGACATCAAAGCCCTCCTCTTTGTCCCCGGGAGCAACAAGGAGAAGTTTCTCGGGGTCGGTCAGCTCGACCCCTCGGTGGCCCTCTACTGCAAGAAGGTGCTCATCGATCCTCATCCCAAGGGACTGCTTCCGGAATGGTTGCGCTTCCTGAGCGGCGTGATCGACAGCGCTGATCTTCCGCTCAACATCTCGCGCGAGAGCATGCAGGACAGTCAACTGGTGCAAAAGCTCAACCGAGTGGTCACCAAGCGCTTCCTCAAGTTCCTCGACAAGGAAGCGAAGTCCGACGCCGACAAATATCTCAGATTTTTCAAGGAGTTCAGTCGATTCCTAAAGGAGGGCATTTGCACGGATCACGATCACCGGGAGGATCTGGCCAAACTTCTGCGTTTCGAGTCGTCCCTGACCAATCCGGGCGAGTTGACCAGTTTGGACGACTACCTCACCCGGATGAAGGATGGGCAAAAAGAAATCTATTACCTCGTTGGGTCGAGCCGGAAGTCGATCGAGGCCGGTCCCTATCTCGAAGCCTTCAAGGCCCGCGGGCTGGAGGTGATCTTCCTATTCGAGAGCATCGATGATTACATGCTCGGGAATCTCTCGGAATACGAGGAGAAGAAACTGGTGCCCGCGAATCGGGCCGATCTCGATTTGGGGGAGGCGGTGGACGCGGGTGAGGGCACGGCTCTCACCGATGAGGAAGTCGGGGACGTCTGCAGCTTCCTCAAAGAGGCTCTGGGCGAACGCGTGGAAACCGTTTCCGCCAGCTCCCGGCTCGTCCAATCACCGGCCGCCGCGCTCACCCCGGAACACGCCATGTCCCCGCAAATGCGCCGCATGTTTCAGGCGATGAATCAAGGCGCCGAGGAGAAAGTCGAGGTGAAACTCGAGATCAATCCGCGTCACGATCTCATCAAACGGCTTTCCGCAGCCCGCCAGGCCAATCCTGAACTCGCCAAGCTGGTGGCGACGCAGCTCTTCGAGAGTTCCCTGCTTGCCGCCGGCCTGCTCGACAGCGAAATGCCCCTGGTGAACCGCGGCTATGAAATCATGGCGGCGGCCTTGCGGGAGTGAGGGAGTGGCCTGCGGAATGCGCGTGCGCTCCGGCTACGAGGGCGAGCCGCAGCCGCGAGAGCTTGGCGAACTCGGGTCAGGCGATCAGTTCCTTCCACACCAGTCCGTGCACATCGGTGAGGCGGACGTCGCGTCCGGCGTAACGGTAGGTGAGCTTCTCATGATCGACGCCCAGGAGGTAGAGCACGGTGGCCCAGAGGTCGAAGACGCTCGTCTTTTTGTCGACCACGTGGTAGCCGAACTCATCGGTCTCGCCGTAGATCGTGCCGCCCTTGGTGCCGCCGCCGGCGAGCCAGATGCTGAAGCCGAAGGGATTGTGATCTCGGCCGTCTTTGCCTTGGGAGAAAGGGGTGCGACCGAATTCGCCGGCCCAGATCACCAGGGTTTCATTGAGGAGGCCTCGTTGTTTCAGGTCGGTGAGCAACCCGGCGATGGGTTGGTCCACTTGTTCGGACATGTTGCGGTGTCCGGATTCGAGTCCACCGTGTTGGTCCCACGGGTTGGGGGACTGTTCGCCACCGGGTTTCTGCGGCAGGCAGGTGAGCTCGATGAAACGCACGCCGCGCTCCACGAGGCGACGCGCGAGCAGGGCCTGCTGGGCGTAGGCCCGGGTCATGGGGTTCCTGGATTCGAAGCCGTAGAGACGTTTCGTGGCCGCCGTTTCCCCGCGGAGATCGCAGAGTTCCGGCACAGCGGACTGCATGAGGTAGGCGGTCTCGTAGTTGCGGATCGCGGCATCGATCACGTCGCCTGCCCCGGTGACTGAGGCGAATTCGCGGTCGACTTGGTCGATGAACTTGAGCCGGGCGCGCTGGGTCACGTCGCTCTCTTTCGGCCGGATGTTGGGCACGGGATCGGCGGCATCCACCTTGAAGACGGAGGCCTGGTGCTGGGCGGGCAGAAATCCACTGCTCCATTGTCCGACGCCGCCATGGGGCGTTCCGGCGCTGCCGCTTTTGAGGACGACGTAGCCCGGCAAGTTGGCGTTTTCCGTGCCGAGCCCGTAGCAGGTCCAGGCCCCGGCGGAAGGATGGCCGATGAAGGGAAACCCGGTGTGGAAAAAGAAGTTTCCCTGGGCGTGCTCGTTCACCGGGCTGGTCATCGAGCGGATCACGGCGAGGTCATCGGCACAGTTTTGGCGCAGGTGGGGAAAAAGATCGGAGATGGGAAGACCGCTCTGGCCCCCGGGCGCGAAGTCGAAGGGACTCCCGTAAATGTTGCCGTTGTTGTTGAACTGGGTGCGCTCGACTTTCACCGGCATCGGCTTGCCATGCAGCTCACTGAGCTTTGGCTTGGGGTCGAAGGTATCCAGATGGGAGACTCCTCCCGACATGTAGCAGAAGATGACATGCTTGGCCCGGGGCCGAAGAACCGGGAGAGACAGTTTCGTTCCCGCCCCAAGGGCGCGATCGCCAAGCAAGCCTGACAAGGCCACCATGCCGAAGCCGGTCGATGCGCGACGAAGCAGGTCGCGGCGTGAGGGAGGGAATGGGCTCATTTCAGATAGATGAACTCTTTCAGATTCACAATCGCGTGGGCGAGGTCTCGCCAGATGCGGGGTTCCAAATCGAGATCGGCCCCGAGGGACTGGAGCTCCCGGGCTTGGGAAGCGAGGGACTGGAGATCCGCCTCGAGCCGTTGCCGTTGAGCGGTGCCGGAAGAGCCGAGGGCGGAGTCCAGGTCCTCGCGGGTGACCGGAGCGGGACCGCCGACAAAGGCGGCTCGGGCCTCCTCGGCAGTCAAGGCGCGGTCGTAAAGACGCGCTTCCAGGATGCGACCCCGCAGGGATCCTCGGGGGGCAGATTTGGTCCCGTGACGCATGCCGAGCAGGATCTCGGATCTGCCCTTGGCGTAAGATTGCAGAGCCGCTTTCCGGATCGGATCGCCCCAAGGTTCGCCGTTGCGGTAGCAGCGAATCATTCCATCCTCCGAGTAAGCAAACACCAAGTGAACCGGGGTTTTGTCGGCCTCGGTCTCCACCGGTCCGTCGAAATCAAGGGTTCGCGCAAAGGAGTTGCTGCCCGCAAGCCATTCCCCCCGGCGGCGTTCCGCGAAGACAATGCTGTCGAAGAGACCACCGCCCTCGTTTTGCACGGACACCACGCCGCTTCCGGTTTGGTCCAGGGAAGCGAGCTGAACGCGGGCCTCGAGGGTCTTGGCGGCCAAGTCAATCGGCAGAGGCCCCGTCGCGGCATAACCTTTGCCATCGAGAACCAGGGCTCCCTCCTCCATTCGCGCCGTGCCGTGCAGGGTGAGCGAAAGGCCCGAGACAGAATCGCTCGCTCCCTTCTTGAAATCCCAGTGCGCCACGGGCCGCAGGGCGGATGTCCTCCCGGCCCCCGGATCGGCTTTCTGGCTCGCGGCAAAGGCGGCCGCGCGCTCCGCCTCAAGCCGATCGCGCACCGGGAGGATGAGCGCGGCGAGCGTCGATTCCATCCTCTTTTGCTGGGAGCGGATCTCCGCCAGGCGATCGGCGTCGGCGCGATGCTGTCCGGAGGCGATGCCGAGGAACTCTTTCGCACCCGCCATCTCGGTGTCGGTGGGCGGCCGGTTGAGTGCGGTCTCGAAGAGGGCGCGGATCTTGGACGTTTCGTCGCTGCCCGGTTTCGAATCACGGATCTTCGAGGCGAAGTGACCGGCTTGGTCGATGAGGAACGGATCGTTGAGAAGCGTGAGCGACTGCGCCGGCACATTGGTGACATCGCGGCTCGTCACCGAGGAGGCGGGCGTCGGAAAATCGAAGGTCGTGAGGAACGGATCGAGGTCGTTGCGATTCACTCGGAGATAAATCGAGCGCCGCGGCGTTCCTTGGTCGACCGGGCCACCATAGTGGCTGGAATCGAGATGTCCGGAGACCGCGAGAAGGGAATCCCGGATGGCCTCGGCTTCGAGACGGTGGAGCGGGTAGCTCGAGAGGAGGCGATTTTCCGGATCTTTCTCCCGGGCCCCGGGCGAAGGCTCGCTGGTCTGTTGCCAGGTCCGCGTGAGAACCAGCTCGCGGACCAGGGTCTTCAGGGACCAGTTCATTTCGTGGCGGAAACGCCAGGCGAGGTGATCGAGCAGTTCCGGATGACTCGGCGCCTCCCCGAGCCGACCGAAATTGTCCGTCGTCTTCACCAGTCCCTCGCCGAACAGATGGTGCCAGACCCGGTTGACGATGACCCGGGCGGTGAAGGGATTTTTTTCAGAGACCAGGTCGCGGGCGAATTCGAACCGCCCTGTTCCGGCGGTCTGGTAGGGCTTGGCATCGATCGCTTCGAGGAAACGGCGCGGCACCGGGTCGGCGGGCTGCTTGTGATCGCCGCGGACAAAGAGCGGTTGGTCGGCTCCGGGCCGTTCCCAGACACCGGGAGCGCGAGTCGGGAGGGGGATTTCGGATTCGAGGGTTCGATACCTCGCCACCAGATCGGTGAGATGGGCGGGGAGTTGATCCGCGGTGTTGGGTAGCCATCCGGAGGCCAGCATTTCGTCCAGGAGGATCGCCTGGGCATCCGTCACGGGCTTGTTCTGGCCCCAGGCTTCGACCAGACCGCGCAACGTCGCGCCGATCTGTTGGGTGGCGGCCTTGAAGTCGGTGGGCGCACCGGGACCGCTTGCGAAGAGCGCGGACAGACCCTCGTCGTTCCCGTCCGGTGGGGCGGGTGTTCCTGTCGGCACGAGCACCGCCTCGCGCAGGCCGAACCACGAGCGGTCCGCCCCGTTCACGAGGATGGGGGCATCGCCGCCGGTGGCGAGTTCCAGGTGGAGTTGATCGCCCTTCCAATAGGAGAGGCTGTATCTCACCCAGCGCCAGCCGCCATCCTCGAGTTTCGTCACCGGAAAGATCGTGCCGCTTCGAGGATAATGCTGCACCGCATAACGCACGGAGCTTTGATCTCCAGCCACCCTGACAAAGAGGTCAGATTCCGACTCGAGGCTGAACGGGGGCGATGCGAGGACGGCCCGATGCCGGGACGAGAGGAGATGCGAATGGGCCCCAGCCGGAAGAATCTGGTCGATGACAGGGCCGGAGGGCGAGAGGGTGAAATCTCCGGCCAGGGCGGGGCTTGGCGAGGCGAGTCCTTCCCCGAAGCGGCTCCACTTGGCATGCTCTTGCGGATCGGAAAGGAGCCACCGGCGCTTCGCGGAGAGACCGAAGGTGGAGGCTGCTCGGGCGGAGGTCTCAACCCGTGAAGCGGCTTGGTTCCAGACGCGGGCCAGTTCATCGGGCCGATCCGCCGTCTCCGCAAGTTCGCGGAGAAAGGTGGTGGAGCTCTTGGCCGTTCCCGGGGGTCCGGATTGCAGGAGCTTCGACCAGTCCTCGGGGCGGGAAGGGAGTCGGGCGAGCCAATGGGCGCCGAACTCCCGGCGGATCTGCTCTTTGAGAGCGCGCAGCTCGTCGCGGTTGCGGTCCAGCACGCCGGGGGAGTCGACCGCGATGGTCCCCGGCAGGGTGTTGGTGAAGATGCCGAAGAGGGCGTAGTAATCCTTCTGGCTGATCGCGTCGAACTTGTGATCGTGGCAACGGGCGCACGAAACCGTGAGGCCGAGGAATGCCTTGGTCACCGTGTTGATCTGGTCGTCCGTGAAGCGAACCCGCTCGTCGAGGGCGTCGGTCGGGGAAAACCCGTGGAACACCATGCGAAGGTGACCGGGACCGAGGGCGCTCTCGTTCAGTTTCAGGGAGGCGTTGATCCGCGGCGTTTCCAGGAGATCCCCCGCAAAATGTTCGACGATGAGCTGGTCGAGAGGCAAGTCTCCGTTGAAGGCCCGGATGAGGTAATCCCGGTAACGCCAAGCGTGGGGAATGGCGGGGTCGCCCTCGCTGCCGTGGGTGTCGGCGTAACGGATCCAGTCCATCCAGTGGCGCGCCCAGCGCTCGCCAAAAGCGGGAGAGGCGAGCCATCGGTCGGTCAAGGCGCCGATGGCGGAGTCCGGATCCCGTTTGAAGTCGGCCTCAAATGCGGCGGTTGTCTCCGGCGTCGGCGGAAGACCGGTGAGATGGAAGGAAAGGCGGCGCACCAGGGTTCGCGGGTCCGCCGGCAGGGAGGGCTCCAATCCTTCCCGGGCGAGCCGGGCCCGGATGAAGCGATCGATCGGGTGCGAAACCCCGTCGACGTCGGGAACGGGTGGGTTGGCGATCGGTTGGAAACTCCACCACTGCGCCCGCCTTGCCGAAATGGAGGCCCAATCACTCGCTTTGGAGGGCTCATCGGCAGACTGGGCCGTGTCGCGCGGATCCGGCGCGCCCATGGCGATCCATTCGCTGAAATCCGCGAGGATGCGTGGCTCGAGCTTCGCTCCATTTTTCGGCATCTCCAGGTCTTCGAGCTCGTGGGAAATCGATTGGAGGAGCAGGCTCGCGGCCGGGTTCCCGGGCTCGATCACCTGGCCCGAATCCCCCCCTTTTTGCCAGCCGGGGCGCGAGTCGAGCAGCAGACCACCCTTTGCCTTGGTCGCCTCGGAATGGCATTCATAGCATTCCTGCGCCAGGATCGGCCGGATCCGCGATTCGAAGAATTCGCGTTGGGCTGGGGGGATCGGCGCTCCCTCGGCCGGGGCGCGGAGACCACCAAAGCCGATGAACATCATCCCCAGGAGGTGGGCGGTTGGTTTCATCCCCTGAATTTCCTTTCGACCTGGTCGGCAGCCTCGCGGCAGCGCCGGGCAAAGTGTTTGAATTCTTCCTCGGGCATCCGGTTGATCGGAGCCATCACCGTGAGCGCCCCGGCCGGTTGACGGTATTCGTCGAAGATGGGGGCGGCCACGCAGTGAATGCCCTCCACTCCTTCGGCCCGGTCAATGGCGTATCCCAGGTGCCGGATGGAGTCCAGGTCCCGGATCAGCTCCTCGCGGTTCGAAAGGGTGGTGGCGGTGAATCTCTTGAGCGTTTTGCCTTCGTCGAGGAACCAAGCCTCCAGCGCCGCTTCGCCCCAATGCGCCAGAATCGCTTTGCCCGGGGCACAGGAATACAGGGGGACGCGCATGCCCACCTCTCCGCAGACCTGGAGCGCCTGGGTGCCGCGGAATTGCTCGAGGACAAGCGCTTTTCCTCCGGATTCGATGATGAGTTGCACCGTCTCGCCGGTCTCGTCGCGCAGTCGCCTCAGGGCTTCGTGAGCGCAGAGGGCCAGGCTGCGATCTCCCACGCGGGGACCGGTCAGTTCCAGGAGACGGTTGGTCAGCACGTAGGCCTTGTTGTCCTCGCGCTGGGTGGCGTAACCCATCAGGACAAGGGTCTTGAGGAGGCGGAAGACGAGGTTCTGGGTGATTCCGCTGCGCCTCGTCGCTTCGGCCACGGTCAGCCCGGCCCCATGGCTCGAAAGGAGGTTGAGCAAGGCCAAGGTTTTTGCCCCGGTCGGCGACGGCATCTCGTCCATCGCGGAAGGGGTTTGAGACAGGGGCAGCGGCACGAGCGATGTCATGTTTTCCTATTTACGAATAGAATCGCACATAAGAATAAGTGTCAATCATGGGGAGGCTTTTTTTCGCTGGCGTCCCGCTTGGATTGCGGATTGGATGGGGCATTCCATGAGTACGAATCGATTTTCCTGTCTTTTGGTCTGTTGTCTGGTGGCGGCCGGAGTCCTTCCGGCGCGCGCGGAGGAGAACTGGCCTCGATTCCGCGGTCCTCTCGGCACCGGGCACTCCACAGAAACGGCCCTGCCGGTCAAATGGGATGCCAAGTCGATCCGCTGGAAGGTTGCCATTCCCGGCAAGGGACAGTCCTCACCGGTGAACTGGGGGAACAAGCTCTTCCTCACTTCTGGAAGTGACGATGGCCGACTGCGCCAGGTGTTTGCAATCGATACCGCGACGGGCAATCTGCTGTGGACGGCCAAGGTTCCGGTGTCCCAGCCGGAAACGCCCCATCAGATGAACAGTTTCGCCACCGCCACTTGCGCGACGGACGGTGAGGTGGTGGTGGCCTTCTTTGGACCGGGCGGTTTGCACGCCTGGGATTTGGCGGGAAAACCGCTCTGGTCGCGGACGGATTTGGGTGGCTTCCCCGGAGATTGGGGGGTGGGAGCTTCTCCGATCATTGATGGGGATTTGGTCATCCAGAATTGCGACGCGGAGGGGCCGTCCCATCTTCTGGCGGTGCATCGCAAGACTGGGGAGACGGTGTGGAGCACACCGCGTCAGGACAGTCCAAAGGGCGGGTGGTCCACGCCCATCGTCATCGAGGCCGGGGG
>QQNE01000070.1 GCA_003402735.1 Verrucomicrobiota bacterium | reverse complement strand
TTCTCCCGACGGTGCCCGTGAATGTCAAAGTCCTCAAGACTCACAAAACAACCACAACGGCGGCACACCGTCGATTTCGCGTTCCTTCCGACCCGCAGATCCGCCACACAATTCAGGCAACGCACCAACCGACTCCCCGATTCGGTGCCGCTTGCTGCGCCTCCTTCCGCACCGGGCCCGCCCTGGGGTGAATCAAAGCCGATCCCCGGAACCTCGACAAACTCAAGATCCTCGGAGTTCACGCTCTCGTATTCCAAGGCCTCGACAAATTCATCGGCGGCGCTCGGCTCGAAGTCGGGCTCCTCCACCGGGGCAATGTAATCTTCCGTCCCGTAGAACGGCTCGGCGTGGTAGCCTGATCGGATGGCCGGACGTTCAAATCCCCTCGGTCCCGGCGGCGTGGCCGGATCCGAGGGAGCCGTTTTGAAGGGTCTCAAAAACCACAGCCAGCGAGACAAGAAAGACCCGGTCCTCTCGGCAGAGTCCGGGCCCGATTTGAAGTAGTGGCCGCACGTCCGGCAGATCGAAGCCACCACAGATTCGGAGATCTGCTGCCCCGTCTTGCACTTTGGGCAGGAAACTCGCACCTGTCCAGCCTGCCTGCCTGTCGTTCCGAAATCCGTAGCAGCCACTCGCTAAATTTCCCTAACCTTGAACCTGTAAAATCAGGGATTCACGATCGGAGCCGGTCGCGGCGGGGTTCCCGGAAGAGGGGGCTTGGTTTCGCTCGCAGAAGCCCGCGCCGCAGCGCCAACCCGGGAGGCCCCCATGAACTGGGCGCCCTCTTCAATCGCCAACGTCCCGGCGGAGATGTCCCCGTGCAGCTCGGCGTTCGATTTGAGCTCGCAACGTTCGGTCACCGTGATGTTCCCCTCCACCTTGCCGAAAACCACCACAGACTTCGTCTTGATCTCTCCCTTGACCCGGGCGTTTTCACCCACCGTCAGGTTGCCATCGGAGTTCACTTCCCCTTCAATCTTTCCGTCTATAATCAAATCATGTGAGAATTTCAGGTTCCCAATGATTTCAACGTCATTGGACAAAATGTTTTTGCTGGCACTCATCGGGCTGGAATGGCTATGGCTTGTAGTGGTTCTGATTGGTTGAACAGGAGACAAAGGTTCACTCGCCGGGAAACCCGGGCGCTCCACCCTCGGCGCGCTGGCAGGATCTTGATTGATGATTTGTTTGAGCACATTCACATTAAACCAATCAAGTCGGGGGGTGTCAATTTCTATTCGGACATCGATAGTCCGAAATCATCAAAGAAAATTTACAAACTTCCCTCCCGCCCGCTCCCCACCTGTTCCGCCAACTCTTCCGCAGGATAGGTCCAGATCTCTGCCAGGCTCGGGTGATAATGCGGCAGGCGTGCCAACTGCTCCACCGTGCCCCCAAACCGCATCGCCACCACAATCTCATGGATCAGTTCCACCGCTTCCGGTCCAACGACCAATCCACTCAAAATCTCTCCCGTATCGAGATCCGCACACAGTTGCACAAACCCCTCGGTCTCCCCTTGAACCATCGACTTGCCGTGGTCCGAGAACGGATGGCGCGCCACCGCCACCCTCCGGCCGGCCCCCTGAAGATCGCGCGCCCGCTTCCCCACCATGGCCACCTGAGGCTCACAGAACACCCCGAAAAGCTGAAGCCGGTAATCCACGAACCGTTCCTCCCCCCGCGCCTTGCCGAGCCGCAGCGCCGCGTTCCAGGCCGCGGTTTCCCCCTGCTCCACCGCCACGTGGACCACCTCAAACGGCCCACATACGTCGCCCGCCGCAAAGATCCCCGCCGTGGACGTCTCCTGATTCAAACCGGCTCGCACCGAGCCCCCCACCAACTCCACGCCCGCCGCTGCGAGGTCGAGCCGGCCAATCGCCGGTTTCCGACCGAGCGCCACCAGGATCTCGTCGGCTTCCACAAGGCCCTCGCTGCCGCCCCGAGAATACCGAACCCGTTTTCCACTCGCGACCTCCACCGATTCGATAGCGACGCCACACTCAACGCTCATCCCACGCTTCTCGAACGCCCCGCGCACCGCCTCGCCTGCTTCGAAGTCCGCCGCGCTCAGCAGGGTCGGGCTCCGTTGCAGCACCGTCACCTTGACCCCGAGCGCTGCCAGATAGTGCGCCATCTCCAGCGCGATCGCCCCGCCGCCCAGGACCACGATGGAGCGCGGCAATTCCCCGGCTTCCAACACCTCATCACTCGTCCAGTATCCCGCCTCCGCCAAGCCCGGGATGGCCGGGCGCGAAACTTGTGAACCGGTCGCAATCAACGAAGCACGGGTCGTGACGACACGATGGCTCCCGTCCAGCAGATCGATGCTCAATTCATTGGGTCCCAGATACCGGGCCGTGCCCCGGATCAGCTCAAACCGACCGCTCTCGAGCTGTTCCCGCCGGTAAGAGGCAAAATCCTCGACCAGGGCCCTCTTGCGCGCCATGATCTCCGGCAACCGGACCTCGACCGCTCCGCAGCGCAGCCCAAACTCCTCCGCCCGATGCAGCGTCAGGGCCCGATTGGCGCTCTCGATCACAGCCTTGCTCGGCATGCAACCACGCAGGATGCAGAGCCCTCCCAGTTCCGGCGCTCCATCGATCACCGCCGTCTTCAGGCCCAGGCCGGCCGCCGTGCGGGCCGCCGCATAACCCGCGCTTCCTCCACCCACCACTACAAAGTCAAACATGCGCCATTGTAACGCGGGCACGAAGGTTCGCACCTGCGTCCGGACGATTTCCCACGCGCCCGCCGCTGCAGCCCACCATCAGCCCGTCAGCTTGGCCAATTCCGGCGGCATCTGCAGCGAGAAACTCATCTCCTCCCCACTCAAAGGATGGACAAAGGTCAACGCGCTGGCGTGCAACCCCAGACGCCGCGCCGGGTCGGTTCGGGCCCCGTAGCGTCCATCCCCCACCACCGGATGCCCGAGATCCGCCAACTGCACCCGGATCTGGTGCCGACGCCCGGTTTCCAACTCGACTTCCGCCCAAGTCCTGTCCATCCCGCGCCGGACCACCCGGTAATGGGTGACGGCTTCCCGCCCCTGGGCTCCGCTAGAAACCAGGCGCACCCGCATCGGATTGGACTCGTCAAGATGCCCCCGCAAAGTTCCGGCGTCTTGTTTCACCGTCCCCTCCACCACCACCTGATAGATCTTCACAAAGTCCTGCCATCCGCCCTGCAGCGCTTTTTTGGCTTCTTCGGTTTTCGCAAAGACCATGAGCCCGGAGGTCTCACGATCCAACCGATGCACAATCCAGATCCGGTTCCGAGCATCGAGATGGCGAACGTGTCGCGTCAATTCCTCGTAAACCGTCTTTCCCTTCCCCGAGTCACGCGCAACGCTCAGCCAGCCCGGGCCCTTTTCCACAACGATCAAGGCCGCATCCTCGTGCAGGATCCGGATCCCCGCAGGAAGCGGCGGTGCCGCCCTCCTCGAGTCTCCCTCCACTTGGATCGAAACGCTGTCGCCCGGTCTCAACGGATGATCATGCCGGGTCACTGCAACTCCGTTCACCCGCACACTGCCATATTTCAGACATTGCTTGATCCGGGTCCGCTTCTGCTCCGGCCAATGCTCGAAAAGAAACGGCAACAACCCGCCCGGCTCGCTCACCCTGTGGCCCTGACTCATTCATTACCTGTTGCCACGAAATCCCACGCTTGCCAGCTTCGGTTTTTGCCGCTGAAATGTCGCATGCGTTTCTTCTGGCCCCTTCTTGCCCTGTTCGCCCTTCCCGCCACGGCTGCGGATTGGCACATTCAAAGCTTTGCCGGCACCGGCATCCCGGGCTTCAGCGGCGACGGCGGACCGGCCACGTCGGCGCAAATCGACAACCCCTTCGGTGTGGTCCGCGGACCCGATGGCGCGATCTGGTTCTGCGAATACACCGGTCAAAAAATCCGCAAGGTCCATCCGGATGGAACGATCCACACCGTGGCCGGGACCGGCAAGACCGGATATTCCGGCGACGGTGGCCCCGCCCTCCAGGCGACCTTCAACCTCCCGCACGAATTGCGATTCGACCGCAACGGCCATGCGTTCATCACCGACATGAAAAACCACGCCATCCGGCGCATCGATGCCCGCACTGCCACCATCACCACCGTCGCCGGAAATGGAACCGCCGGTTATTCCGGGGATGGCGGGCCAGCGGTCTCCGCCCAGCTCAACCAACCCCACAGCCTCCAGTTCGGCCGAGATGGCAGCCTTTTCATTTGCGACATCGGCAACCATGTGATCCGCCGGGTCGATCTCCAGACCGGCACCATCTCCACCTTCGCCGGAACCGGCAAACCCGGCCCCACACCGGACGGTTCCCCGATCGAGGGAACCCCGCTCAAGGGGCCACGCTCGCTCGACGTGGACGTCGCGGGGAATCTTTGGCTCGCCACCCGGGAGGGAAATCAGGTCTTCAAACTGGATCTGCAACGCAAGCGGATTGAACACATCGCAGGCACTGGCAAAAGCGGCTTCACCGGCAACGGCGGTCCGGCCAAGAATGCCACTCTCTCAGGTCCCAAGGGAATCGCGATCGACCGTCAGGGCAACGTCTGGCTGGCGGACTGCGAGAGCCACAGCATCCGCATGATCGATGCCCGCTCCGGAAACCTCGAGCTGATCGCGGGCACCGGCACCAAAGGAAACGGTCCGGACGGCGATCCCTTGCGCTGCCAGATGGCCCGCCCCCACGGGATCTTTGTCGACGCCGATGGCTCGGTCTTCATCGGCGACAGCGAGTCCCATCGCGTCCGGGTGCTGCGCCGCTGAACAAGGGCCGAGCCAAACGCTTCACCCACCCCAGTAGACCCAGGCACCAACTGCCGCGCCGATCACGACCGCGGCGCCACCGGCCAGCTTCTCCTGCCCCACGGAAACCGCGCCCAGCACAAACCCGGCGATGGCCGCGAGCAGCGCCCAGGTGTGCCACCGCTCGGGCCCCACGAAATCCAGTTGAAACCGACCGTCCTCGAGGACGTGCCGTTCCAACCTGCCGAAGGAGGTTTGCAAATCGTGCCAAAGTTTCGCCGCGCCACCCAGCTTCTTCGCTTCCTCGCGGGGAACCAGAGCCAGCAAGAGCGCCGTCAGGGAAAACAGCAGGGCCACCTTGCCGGTGAAACTGGTGGGCAATTTCAGGCGTCTGGAAGAATGCGTCATTCGAATTGTGGGTGAGAATTCAATCCTCTACTCTCCTCACATGAAAACCTGCTTTGCAATCGCTACCCTTGGCGCTCTCGTTTTTTCCAGCACCCTCCTGGCTGCGGATTCCGTCCACGAATTCACCGTCAAGGATATCGATGGAAAAGACCTGTCCTTGGCTTCCTTCAAGGGCAAAACGCTCTTGATCGTGAACGTCGCCTCACAATGCGGTTACACCGGCCAATACGCGGGCCTGCAACGCCTCCATGAACAGCTCAAGGAACAGGGACTGGTGGTTCTTGGCATCCCGGCCAACAACTTCGGCGGTCAGGAACCCGGAACCGACGCCGAAATCAAGGCGTTCTGCACGGCAGATTACGGAGTCACTTTCCCGATGCTTTCCAAGCTTTCGGCCACCGGCTCTGACCAATCCCCCATTTTCTCTTTCCTCACTTCGTCCAACCCGGAACTGACCGGCCCCATCAATTGGAACTTTGAGAAATTCCTGATCGACAAATCCGGAAAGGTGATCGGCCGTTTCAACAGCGGCGCGGAGCCTGACGGCGACGAAATTGTGAACGCAGTGAAGGAAGCCCTCAGCCGCTGACGCCACGGATTTAGTAATTCACCGGCCTGGAACGGTTGGTCGCAGAGGGCATTCGCTCTGGTGTAAAGCCAAACCAAGCCGCGTGCCACCCGTCCATCGCCATATCGCCACCGCCGCCCTTGGTGATTTTCTTCATCAACTTTACATCCGCAGCTTTCACTTGTTCCACGTGACCGTCGAGGAAGGCGAAGTGGACGAAAAGCCCCTGATAACGCTTCATCCCCTGGTCAAGTTGTGAGAGGTCACTCACAGAGACGCTGTTGTGATCTCCCTTGCTTCCCTCGGTCAATAGCATCACCGAAGTCCAATCCTCATACATGGTCGGTTTCCTCGGGGCAAAGTCAGGGTTGGTAGCCGTCGCTTCAGCCACCAAGCTGCGGTTGAGCAAGAAAGAGTGATTGTAAAAGTCTTCTTCTTTTGGAAACGCCAAAACACTCGGTTTCACCACGAAAACGGTGTCTTTCAAGTGCGTCCCTTTCTCCGCATCATAGTGGATCGAGTTCCCGTCAGTATCCTTGCCGGTGTAGCCCGACTCCGGGTAAACGTAAGGAAAAATGGTCGTATCAAGCCAGCTGCCGGCCGGTTTCCCTGCCGGAAACCAAGCGGGAGGAAAGTAGCCGTCATGTTCAGCCCCGTAGCTGTGAAACGACGTCACAATCGACTTCATCTGAGACTGCACCTTGGACCATTCGGCCCGCTTCACGATCGCGGTGTAAGCCGGAAGTCCGATGGAAATCAGAAGAGCAATGATCACCACCACAATCATGATTTCGAGCAGATTGAAGGCGGCGTTGCGCGGGCCAAGCAGAGCGATGCGTTTCATCAGGGAGAATTCTGCATCCTAGGAAAGAGCGGCCACGGGGTCAAGCAAGATCCAGGAAACCCAGCAAATCCAGGGGCGATTCCAACACCACCCGGGCCCCATTCCTCTCCAGTTCGCCACGGTCGCGAAATCCCCAAAGCACGCCCACCGGCAACACCCCGGCAGCCACCGCCGTCTGCATGTCGGTGTCCGTGTCGCCCAGGTAGATGGCCTCCCCGGGCCCCAAACCGGCCCCTTCCAGAATTTCCACGACCCCGGCCGGATCCGGTTTCCGCGGATGACCTTCCCGCTGACCGATGACTCGAAACCAGGACCGATCGCCAAAAAAGCGATCCACGCAACGGATCGTGGCCTCGTGCGACTTGTTCGAAAGGACGGCCAGCTCCACGCCCCTCCGTGCCAAGGCATCGAGCAACTCCGGAATTCCTTCGTAGGAACGACTCTTCTCGTGCCAACGCCGTCCGTAAATGGACAGATACCGCTGCAGACAGCCGTCGATCCCTTCCGGGCTCCGCTCCGCCTCCGGCAGGATGCGCTCCACCAGATTGCGTGCGCCATCGCCGACAAAGTGCCGGTAGTTTCCGACCTCATGGGGCGGATATCCCGCCTCGACCAGCATCTCGTTCGCAGAATTCGCCAGATCCTCCAGGGAATCCAACAACGTGCCGTCCAGATCGAAGATTGCGATTCGCGGTATTTTCATGCGCCCCCCTCAAGGGTGCTCCCTTCACCCCGAAGCGCCTCCACTGCAACCGGGAATCCCGGTCCGATCCCCCCGGGGTTCGAAATCGACCACGTTTTCGAAAG
The DNA here is from genome assembly GCA_003402735.1 of Verrucomicrobiota bacterium. Taxonomy (GTDB): domain Bacteria; phylum Verrucomicrobiota; class Verrucomicrobiia; order Verrucomicrobiales; family DEV007; genus V1-115. The sequence continues at coordinate 14,990 of QQNE01000070.1, read as the reverse complement.
GGGAACGTGGCACCACTCGAAAAACAATGTTTCCCTTCCGGGATCTGGCGTAGACTCGGCCCGTCACCCTGCGACCCTTCATGCATATCTCGGATATCCTCAGGCAACATCGCCCGGCCCTTTCCTTCGAATTTTTTCCTCCGAAAACCGCCGAAGCCTCGGAGGCGCTCTACGCCACCATCTCCGAACTTGAGCCTTACAAACCCTCGTTTGTCAGTGTGACCTACGGGGCGGGCGGCACCACCCGGGATCTGACCCACGACTTGGTGGTTCGGATCAAGGACACCACCAGTCTGCGCCCGATCCCGCACCTCACCTGCGTCTGCCACCAGGAATCAGACATCCAGTCCATCCTCGAACGCTACGCCGCTGCCGGGGTCGGCAACATCCTCGCCCTGGGAGGTGACCCTCCCCGCAACCTCGCCGGATATGATCGCGCCAAGGACGCGTTCCAACACGCCGCCGACCTCGTGGCCTTCATCCGGCGCTTCAACGAGCGCGGCTTCCACCCGGACCGACGCGGCTTCGGCATCGGCGTGGCCGGCTTTCCCGAAGGTCATCCCTCCACCCCCAACCGCCTGCTGGAGATGGACTACCTCAAGGCCAAAGTCGATGCCGGGGCCGATTACATCTGCACCCAGCTCTTCTTCGACAATCACGATTTCCTGGACTTCCGCGAACGCTGTGAACTCGCCGGAATCCGCGTACCCATCATCGCCGGTCTCATGCCGATCAACAGCGCCAAGGGCATGGCCCGCATGGCGGAACTCGCTGCCGGGGCCAGGTTTCCCGCCAAACTCCTCAAGGCCATCGCCAGGGCCAACGGAGATGAGGAAGCGGTCGAACGGATCGGCATTTCCTACGCCACGGAACAGTGCCGGGACTTACTCGATCACAACGTGGCTGGCATTCATTTCTACACCCTGAACAAATCCGGCGCCACCCGTCAGATTTATGCCAACCTCGGAATCCGCGACACCGAAGCCCTCGCCGCGCGCTGATCCGCTCGGTTCCCTTCACCCGGCCGTGCTCCTCGCGGTTCTCGGCACCGTCTATGCCGGAATCGACATCGCGCGCCAGGGTCCGGTCTGGGAATGGATTCGGGAGCGGATCTTTCTTCCGGCCCACATGGCCGCCACCGTCAACGGCACGATCCTCACGAGGGACCAGCTCGAGCTGGCCGTCGAAATCTCCCTGGCCACACAGGGACAGCCGCCCAGCGAGGCCGAATCGATCGAGACCTCGGTGCTTGAGTCCCTGGTCCAGGCCGAGGCCATCCGCCAGGCATCTTCCACCGCGACGAACCCATCGCTCCCACCTCCCGCTTGGCTGATCCGCAGCCTGGAGGCCTTTGAGGCAGGCTTCGCCCCAGGCAAACTGGCGTCCCTCCTCGCGGACGAATCCCTCACCCTCCGCACCGCCCGCGAAATCCTCACCGCCCACCTGACCCAAGTCCATTGGCTCGATCAACAAACCGAGCGGACCGCCGGCGATCCCCACCGATGGTTCGCGACCCACGCCGCGGCATTGACCGATCCGGAAACCATCCGCGCCCGGCACATCTTCCTCAGCACCGTGGAGGCGGATACCCCCGAACGCGAGGCGTTGATCCGGGACATCCACCAGAAACTGACCGGACGCGAGGCCTCGTTTGCGGAGCTCGCGGCCCGATTCTCCGAAGATCGGCGCACGAAAACTGCTCAGGGCGATCTCGGTTATTTCAGCCGCCACCGCATGCCCTCCGACTTTGCCTCCACGCTCTTCGCTCTCCAGCCCGGTCAACTTTCGGCCCCGTTTCGGACATCCATCGGATGGCACATTGCCGAGATCACCGAAAGGATCCCTTCCCGCCCGGCCCATTGGGCTCCCCTCCGTCCGGAGTTGGAACTCCACAGCGAAAACCTCGCCAAGCGCGAGGCCCTGCAACAATGGTGGCTGTCCTGCGCCGCTTCACTGAACCCTTCAAAACCTCGGATTTAGGCAGGGGCCCCGCAAAACGATCCTCAGCACTGGCGCCCCGCTCCTTTTCGTCTACCTTGCTCTTCCATGTTTCGCGAAGTCCTCCAGGGCAAAATCCACCATGCCACGGTCACCGAGGCTGATATCAGTTATGTCGGCAGCATCTCGATCGACCGGGACTTGATTGACCTGGCCGGTTTCTGGATCGGCCAGAAGGTTCTCGTGGTCAGCAACACCACCGGCGCACGGCTCGAGACCTATGTGATCGAAGCTCCGCGCGGTTCGGGAGTCGTTGGCATGAACGGAGCCGCCGCCCACATCATCAAAAAGGGCGAGCTGATCATTATCATCGGCTTCACCCTGGCTCAGGCACCGGTCGCCCCTCGCGTCATCCTCGTGGATCAGGAAAATCGCTTGGTCAGGGAATTGCACGAGGCTCGCGAGTGAGTCCCTCCTCGTGAACTTTCTCGCCCACTTTCACCTTTCCCCGCCTTGGCCAGACGCCTTGGCCGGTGCTTATCTGGGTGATTTCGTCCGAGGCCCAGTCGATCAACACCAGGATCTTCCGCCGATGATCCGACAAGGAATCACCCTGCACCGCTGCATCGATGCCTTCACCGATGCGCACCCCGTGTGGCGCCGCAGTTGCCAACATCTCCAACCCGGGCGACGCCGCCTCGGTGGCATCATCATCGATGTGCTCTACGACCATTATCTTTGTCGGCACTGGGAGCAATTCTCCGATGTCGCCCTCGATGAATTTGCCCAAACCTGCTACCAAAGCCTCCTCTCCCGCGCAGCCTGGATGGACGAAAGCGCCCGGCGCGGGGTGCGCCGCATGAAAGACCAGGGCTGGCTCAGCACCTACAGCGAACGCGATGGAATCGCCCTCGCCTTCCGCCGAATGGAACGTCGTTCACCGGCCCTGGCCGGCCTTTCCGGTGCCATGGAAGACTTCACGCTTCACTACGATGAGATCGAGCGGGACTTCCTGGAATTCTACCCAGCCGTCATTGAGTTTTCCACGAGGAACTGGGCTCAGCTTGTCGGCAAATAAAAAAACTGGCACGGGGAGAACCCACGTGCCAGTGATCGGATCCTCTGGAAGACCAGAGCCGCAAAGGCTTACTTTGCCGCAGCCTCTTTCTGAGCCTCGAGACGGAGTTGCTCCAATCTCGAAAGCGGTTTCTCGGCCGCTGGCTTTTTGGGAGCATCATTCTTCACCACGACGGCGGCCGGCTTCGGCGTCTCCTTGGGCTTGGGATCGATGCGCAGCAGTCCACCCATCCCGGCACGCTGAATCACCGGCTTGCCTCCGACGGTGAGGGTCATGTCACAGAACAGATTCTTGTGCTGCCCGACCGGAGCCGTCTCTTCAGCCTGCACCGGAATCTTGATCTGTTCCATGCCGGGCTTGATCTTGACTTCTCCGATCTTGGTCTTCGGCGGGAGACCGACGACCGAGACAACGGCCTCACCCTGGAAATCACGGATCGCCTCCACATCGACCAAAATCTCACCCGAACCGCCCTGAACCACGGTTCCCAGGTTCATGGTCATCTTCAAAAGCTGATCCTCCACCGGCATATCCACCAACCCGGAAGCGGTGTAGAACAAGCCCTGACCTGCATCGGATTCAGCGAGCACGCAAACCTTCCAGTTGCGCAACTCCGCAGCGCCCGAAGCCGTCAGGGAGAAGGTGGTCTCATTCTGCCCCTCCGGGATCGTGGCCGTGGCGTTGCAACTGATGCCCGGTGGACGCCACATCCAACGCAGGGTGATCGGCTTTGTGAAGCCCTCCTTGCGGGTGGCCACCACCTTCATTTCAGATTGGCCATCCCGGACCAGCGGCTGAGAAAGCGGCTTCAACTCCACCGTGAACGGAGCCTCCTCAGCAACTGTCACCGGCAACACATCGGCATCGACCGTGAAATATGGGGTGTTGTTCGGATTGCTCCGCACAAACTGAATCCCCTGAACATACCGCCCACGCAGCGGGGGCGCCGGATCCGTGCTGACCGCATAAAATCCCGTCAGCTTCGTGGAGAGCGGAGCATCCTTAGAGGCCTCGAAGACCACCGGAAACTGCGTGACCGCGGCCGGAACGACGTCGGCGCTCATCGTCACGCCGGACGGCAGCCCCTCGACCTCAAACTTCACGTCGCCACGAAAATTCTGACGCGTCACGTTCACCAAGGTGGCGTAACGGCCGCCCCGAGGAATGTCCATCGTCTTCCGCGCCTGATCGTTCTGCTGCTCAAACTCCGGCTTGGAGACGATCAGAGAAGGAACCGTGACCTCGCTTTCGACGCGATACACGAAATCCGCGCCACCTCGTTTCAGGTGATCCGTCACCCGCACGAAGTAATCACCGTCGGCGGGAGCACTGAAGTCATACTTGGAGTCGGCGAGGTTGTCCGCGTCGTCATTGCCGCCGAGCACGGACCCCTTGTCGTTCATCACCTGCAGGATCGGATCCACCGGCGAATTGATGCGCTTGGCGTGAACCCGCAACAGAAAGCGCTGACCCTTCTTCGCCGTGAACCGGAAATGATCGACATCTCCCGCCGCTTGCAGAATGCCATTGAACGCGAGAGGCATCAGCCCGGAGCTCTTGTCCAGCGTCTTGATCTCGTTGTTCTTCGACTCCTCCTCCAGGACGTTCGGATACCCCGACACCCGAACCACGTTCGCCGAGGGAGGCGTAAACCCCTCGCTCGGAGCAAACAACTCGAACCGATCCTTCGGCTCAGCCGGGAGCTTCGTCTTGAAACGGTAATCTCCCTTGGGATCCCCGATCATCGTGAACTCCACCTCGGTCCCCGCCTGTCCACCGGCCGGGTAAGCCACCGTGGGCCGCGGATAGGTTCCGATGTGCGCACGGAACCGGGCATTGCCCTGGTAGGCGGAATCGCGCACCTCGACGATGTATTTCCCATCCTCCGGGATGACGCAGGAAACGAAACAATCCTGTTTCAACAACGGCGTATCATCCGCCGAGGCCAGAAGGAAGCGCTTCATGTTCATGATCCCGACGTAGGGATCGATGCCCAGGACGCCGCGCACGGAGTTGGCGCGAACGCCCTCCACCTCCACGCTCAAACGCTGCCCTTTCTTGGCCTCGACCACGAAGTATTCCGAGCTCTCAGGCTTCGTCGTTCCATCCACCGTGACATTCAACGGGACCGGCTGCGCCGTCTCCAAGAGGTTGTTGTCGTTCGCCTTGAGGACATTCGGGAATTGGGAGACCCAAAACGTCCGGGCGTAGGACAGCCCACTCTTGGTCCGGACCCGCGCAATGTGGAGACCGAGCCTTGCGTCCGGGGCAATCACCACCTTGGCATTGACGACCCGACCGCCGCTCTTGTCGTCATACTTGAGATCCTTGCCGGTGAGACCGCTCTCGTAAAAGACGACTTCCTCGGCATCGGCGAGACGATTGCCGATAAGCTTGATCTCGACCTCGGTCCCCCGTTGCCCGCCGCGGGGCTCGAAATAGGTGAAGTCAGGACTTCCCGCCTGGAGGAGGCTTCCATTCGCCAAACATGCCCACAGCGCGAACGCCGTGAGCACGTTGGTTTTGAAACCTGCTCCAGCCCCCTCAAAAAGGTAGCTGTGAGTTTTCATGAAGATCAATGTCAGGCCATTTTGGACAAAAGTTCCTTGATCACCTTGCCTTCGGCAACGATCTCGATCGGACGCGGCCCGGGGGCAATCAGTTCCTTGTCGGCGGTGATGCCCAACTGATTGTAGACCGTGGTCGCAAAGTCCTGGACGCTCATCGGATCGGAATCCGGCTCAGCAGCCAGAGAGTCAGACGAGCCATAGACGAAGCCGCGCTTCACGCCGCCACCAGCCAGCACGGTGCTGAAGACCCGCGGCCAGTGATCCCGGCCATCGGTGTTGTTGATCTTCGGCGTCCGCCCGAACTCGGAGGAGACCATGACCATGGTGCTGTCCAGCATGCCCCGCTCATCCAAGTCCCGGATCAACGTGGCCAAGGCCTTGTCGAGCTCGGCACCCTGACTCTTGAAGGCGCTCTGAATGTTGTTGTGGTGATCCCAGCCACCGTAAGTCAACGTGACCAAGCGGACGCCAGCTTCCACCAAGCGACGCGCCATGATCATCCGCTGACCGGCCTGGTTGCGTCCGTAGCGGTCCCGGAGCTTTCCGTCCTCCTTCTCAATGTTGAAAGCCTCACGAGCCTTTTGCGAACTGATCAAGCCATAGGCGCTGTGGTAGAAACTGTCCATGGCGTCGATCGAATCGGCCTTCTCCATCGAACGGAAATGGCTGTCCACCGCCTCAAGCAGGTTGCGACGGCGAGTGAAACGGGAATCGTCCACACCGTTCGGCAGCGAGAGATCCTTGACGGTGAACCCTGAAGCTGCCGGATCCGATCCCAAGCTGAAGGGGCCGTAAGCAGAACTCAGATAACCGGTCCCTGCAAACTCATTCGGCTGCGAAGGCACGCAGACGTAAGGCGGAAGATTGTTCTGCGAACCCAACTCGTGGGCCACCACGGACCCGAAGCTCGGATACTGCAGCGCCGGGCTCGGCGTGTAGCCCGTGAACATGTTGTGGGTGCCACGCTCGTGAGCCGCCTCACGGTGGGTCATCGAACGGATCACCGTGATCTTGTCCGCAATCGCGGCCATTTCCTTCATGTTCTCGCTAAACTGCACACCGGACAACTTGGTGTCGATCGCCTTGAACGGCCCGCGGTATTCAGCCGGAGCAAACGGCTTCGGATCGAATGACTCCTGATGCGCCATCCCACCGGGAAGGTAGATGTGGATGAGGGACTTGGCCACCCCTTCACGGGTGGGGTAAAACTTCGCCGCCGCCTTGGCCTCCGTCTTCAGGAGTTCCGGCAAGCTGAGGCCGAGGCCTCCAGCGAATCCGACATACATAAATTGCCGCCTCGCAAGGAAACCGCGGCATGAGGACTTCGAGTTGTTCATTGGTTGTGAAATCGTTGTGGAATGGTGAGATGGGTGCGCCTTTGTCTGGACCGGAAATGGCCGAACCATTCCCTGCCCTTAACACGTTGCGGCCTTCAGAAATATTTCATGAAATCTGATAAAACTTGTCCCGTCCGCACTTTCGACGGGAAAAGCCGGGCCTTCAGCCCTTCGTGCGGTCGACCGAACCCGGGTTTTCCCGGACCACGGCCACTTTCACCGGGGGCGGCGTGGCCGGCCCGACCACCGTAGGAGTCACGGTCACCGGCTCGGTCTTGGTCATGGCCACCGGCTTGCGTCGGGCGCGAGGCTGAGGTTCCGCCGCGATTGCCAGTACATCCGCCCCAAGTTCCGCAATCCGTTGGTAGCGCGCGTCCCGATTTGTCTGGAGCGCCCGATAGACAATGGCATCGAAACGCGGGTCGATGCCGATGCGGCATTGCGAGGGAGGAAGCCAAGCCCCGCGCGGCACCATGCCCGTGAGCATTTCATAGAGCACGACCCCCAGACTGAAGACGTCGGCCCGATGATCCACGTCCGCCCCGGACTCGAAAGCTTCCGGAGCGAGGTAACAAGGCGTTCCCACGGAGAGACTCGCCTCGGTCAACCCGGCCCGCCCCCGGCCCGGACGCATCTTGACCAACCCGAAGTCCGTGATCTTGACGTGCCCCTCATACGTGATCATGAGGTTGGCCGGCTTTACGTCCCGGTGAACCATCCCTTTCTGGTGCGCATACTCCAAGGCGTCCGCCAACTGGGGGATCCAGCTCAACACGTGTTCCACGGACAATTGCCCATCCTGGATGAGACGGTGCAGGTCTTCCCCGTCCACATACTCCATCATGAAATAGAGCATGTTGTCCTCTGTCTCCCCGAAGTCATGGATGGTCACGATCCCCGGGTGATCCAGCTTGGCCATGGCACGCGCCTCCATCTGGAACCGCTCGTGAAAATCCCAACCGTCCCTCTTCTCCAGCGGCGGCAGCGCCTTCAGCGCCACCACCCGGTTGAGACGGATCTGGCGCGCCTTGTAGACCGCGCCCATTCCTCCCTTGCCAATCAGCTCAAGCACCTCTACGTGAGGCCCAAGCTTTGCATCCAATTCCGTGGGGGTTAGCGGAACGAACGCGGGGGGAGTCAGCGTATCGTTTTCGCTCATAACTTAATGTCCTTTTCATAGCACACCCTGCGCCAATCCGCATCGCTTTTTTCACCATACGATCACCAGGGCCCCGGATCACGCTCTCCTACGCCCCGCAGGGCTTCATCTCACCAGACACGCCGGACCCGAGATCCGTCCGACCGAGTCCACCGCCCGCACCGCCAGAGCCGATGGTGTTCCCCGCAAAACCGTCGAGGCCGCCGCTCCCGGAAGCACCTTCGCCGTCGTCCACCCTCCGGTTCTTCCCCTCGTCTGCACCACCCACCACCGCACCGAGTTTCCCCCGCGCGGCGGTCCCTTCCATTCCACCCTCACGGAATCCTCGCCACGGGAAGCCGCGACATCAGGCACCGCAAGCGCCCCGCGCCCGCCCAACTGCGGCATCTCTAACCACGGCATCTCTGGCACCACCGCCAACTCCGCGTAGGGTCCCGATGTCAGCCGGGCCCGCACCCCATCGCGGTCTTCCATCAAAGCGCTCATGCTCCAGTGCGCGTGACCTGATCCTCCGCCACTCACGGCATGTTTCCGGACAAGAGCGATCTGGTTCACCGTCTCCAAAGACCGTCGCGCCCGGTCACTCCCTTCCCCCCGAATCCGGCTCGAGGCAATGCCCGGCCACACGTGCCGACGCCCTCCGTTCTGCTCACTCCACCACCGCACCAAAGTCCCAAAACTCTGCGCCTCTTGATCGATCCGCCAATACAGCTGTGGGGAAAGATAGTCCACCCAGCCTTCCCGCAGCCACAGCCTGGAGTCCGCCGCCAAGTCGAGGCAACTGTCGATGCCCGCTTCAATCGAAGCCGGGTTTCCCGGCCGCCAGATCCCAAAGGGACTCACCCCAAACTTGAGGTCCGGTCGGACCCGGTGCACCGCGCCACCCAATTCTTTCACAAACCCATCGATCTGCGCCCGCCTCCATTCCGCGGCCCCAAGCCGCCCCCCGTTGGCCCGGTAAGCCGCATAGGTTTTGGAATCATCATACACCGCTTTGCCGTCCTTCGGATACGGATAGAAATAGTCGTCAATGTGCACGCCGTCGATGTCGTAGCGCTTCGCCACATCGGAGACCACGGCGATGGCCCGTTCCCGGACTGCCGGCAGCGCCGGGTTCAACCAGACTTGGCTGCCCGCCGGCAGGAGCCAATCAGATTGCTTCCTCGTCACGTGCGAGGCCGCCGGTTTGATCTGCGAGGTCGACCGCGCCCGGAACGGATTGAACCATGCATGCAACTCCATCCCGCGAGCATGAGCCTCACGCACCGCGAACGCCAACGGGTCGTAGCCATCTCCAGGCGCCTTTCCCTGCTGTCCCGTCAACCAGTAGGACCACGGTTCAATCTTGGATGAATACAAGGCATCCGCTTCTGGCCGAACCTGGAAGATGATCGCGTTCAGACGCGTCTGGGCCGCCACCTCCAAAATCCGGATCAGTTCCTCCCTCTGCTGCGCCGGAGAAAGTCCCGGACCCGACGGCCAGTCCACATTCCAAACCGAGGCAATCCAGGCCGCACGGAATTCCCGCGCCGGCCGCGGTGGGTCGAGCTCCGCAGGACGATACTGACCCAGAGCGGAGGTCGCCAACAGGCACCATGTGAGGGAGATCAGACGCATCAGGGAACAGTGTAGCCCACCCTGACCGCGCTGCCCACCCCAATTTTTTTCAAATCGAGCTACTCTGCAGAATCAGCCAAATCACCCGGCAGTCCGCTCGTGACCCCCGCCAACTCAAGAACCGTCGCGGGAGCCAGGGTATGACCAAATGGCCCTTGCAGAACCGCACCGAGATCCAGACGCCCCTGCCGAATCCGGAGGCTGACGGTTCCGTCCGGGCGTCGCTCGTAAAGGTCGGGACACGCGCCGACCATCGCCCCGCCAAGTTCCGGAGGGAAAGGCGTCAACCCCCTAAAATAATGATGACCGTTGCGCTCCACGTCCGGGACCCGCAACAGCGCCATCACCGAGCAGTCCTGCAACAGCGCCACCGGACCGATATTCGCGAGGTCTTCGCCGGTTTGCACGGCTCCCTCCGCCCTCCGGTGATCCAGCAAAAGCCCGTTGGCGATCCCTTTAAAAACCCCCTTGCAGTTTTTGTGGCTGGCCCCGGCATAGCCCAATTCCAGCGCCTCCGCCACCGTTCCCAACTCCGAGTCCGATTCATCGATGATCATCGGCAGACGCCCCGGCCACCGACGCAACGCCTCCCCGACTTCCGCTCCCATCGCTCGATCCCGATGCAACGGCTGTTCCACCAAGGCGAGCCTCACCGGTCCCAACAGATCCTGCAAAATGGGTTCCGCCCGCAGCGCTTCCCACGCCTCCCGGAACGAGTCCACATCAGCAAACTGCTCGTTCCCATCCAGCGTGACCCGGTAGTCGGGCGACAGCGCCGGCAGAATCTTTGCCAGAATCCCGAGCCGATCCTTGTCCTGGTCCAACTTGCCCGACAGTTTGATCTTGAACCTGGTGAGCCCGTAATGGGGAATCACCTCTTCAAGGGCGAGGGGAAGTCCATCCAACAGGGGGATCTCTCCCGCCAAGTCCGCCTGCGTCAATGGATCGCCCAACCCCACGGTGTGGCGAACCACCAGATGCCCCGCAACGCCCCGCTCGAGAAATTGCCGCGTCAGCTGATCCGGCAAGGCCGGATGGATTTCTCCCAAACGAAACCCAAAGGCGTCGCGCATCATTCCCTCCGCGAAACGGATCCCGCGGATCCGGCAAAACGCGTCCAGCACGGCGCGCTCCACCAGACTTGTTCCCAGATGCGCCAGCAAAAATGGAAGACCTTCCGCCCTGGCCCATCCGCTTTGCGCCTCGTAAAGCTCCCGCCACCAGGTGAATAAATCCCTCTTTGGCGACAATGCCAATCCATGCGCCACCGCCCCCCGCAACACCCGAACCATGTCCGGCAGATCCTCGTCAAAGGCCGTGGCCGGATTTTTCGTGAACCACTTCGGAGCCAATCCCTCCGCCGCCAATCCTTCCCCGACCTGCCCCTCCACCCGCAACCGCACGCGCAGGAAGACGTGGGGGAGTTCGGTCATGCTGGCGATGCCGTAACGAAAGGGAAACCGCGTACGGGTGTGTCGATGGCTGAAGCTCGCTTGTTCGAGAACGATCACGATCGTGCGAGGTAGAGATCACGACCAGCCGCCAAGGCCTGGATCTTGCGGTCAGCCACGGAACGCTGCAGCATCCAAAAACCGCAGTCGGGGTGAATGTAGCGCACCCGTCCCTCACCCAGCCGCGCCTCGGCCACTTCGATCGCCCTGGCAACGTCATCCTTGGTCTCGATGTAATTGCGTTTGATGTCAATCACCCCGAGCCCGATCCCGATTCCCGGATCGATCTCTGCCAGGGCCTCGAGGTCTGAGGGCGGGCGATGCGCCACCTCCAAGACCAAGTGATCCGCCTTCACGGCATTCAAAAAATGGATCAAGGTTCTCCAGGTGCCTCGCTGCACCGTCTGTCCGCCGTAATTCCCGAAACAGAAATGGACCGCGCCCGGCCCCTCGAACCCGGCCAAGACCCGGTTGATCGCCTCCGCCGCCAGCGGCGCATCGTCAGGATTTCCCGGGATGTTGGCTTCATCGATCTGCAAACAATGACAGGGCAATCCGCGCACCTGAAGCGCGAAGAGATCCGCAATGGCCAGGGTGAGGGCCTCCAGACTCCCATACCGATCATCCAGAAGGGTCCGGGCCAACATGTAAGGGCTGGTCACGGTGAACTTGAACACGCCCCCAGCCACCCCAGCAGCCCGCGCACAATCCTCAAAGAGATTCAGTCCGCCCTCGGACAGTTCATCGACCACGATCCCGGCCGGTTTCCCCCGCCAAATCATCTCCTGCTTTTCCCGAAACGCCGCCGAGCGCGATCGACCGATCTGACAGCTCACTCCACCCAGACGAGAAACGAAGTAGTCGATCATCCCGTTGGTGTCCGGGTGATTGATGTCAAAGCGGTAGAGTTCCCCATCCGTGGGCAGGTCAATGCCGGCCTGACGCTGGATGTCGAAGACCACGCGGGTGGCGTCGATCACCGCTTGCTCGCTTGGCAGGGCATACAACCAACCGGGCACCGGATAGGAACCGACGGTGGTCGTCAGGATGCGGGGGCTTGGATTCATGAGAGAATTCTCGGGCTGGGTCAGGTCAGCTGCAATTGCGCGAGCATACGGTAGAGTCCGTCCTGCTCCTGGAGCAACGCTTCGTGGGTGCCTGTCTGCACAATCCTGCCCTCGTTCAACACCAGGATCAAATCCGCGTCCCGGACCGTCGAAAGCCGGTGAGCCACAATCAGCGACGTCCGTCCCCGCATCAACTCATCAAGAGCTTCCTGGACCAACCGTTCACTCTCCGAATCCAGGGAACTCGTCGCTTCATCCAGCAAGAGCAGGGCCGGGTCCGCGAGGATCGCCCGGGCAATGGCGATCCGTTGCCGCTGACCGCCTGACAGCTTGATCCCTCGCTCGCCCACAACGGTATCGTAGGTTTCCGGAAATCCTTCGATGAACTCCGCCGCATTGGCCCGGCGCGCCGCATCCCGCACCTCCGTCTCGGTGGCCCCGGGACGGCCATACAGGATGTTCTCCCGGATGCTTCCCCCAAAAAGAAGAACTTCCTGCGGAACCAGCGCCATCTGTCGGCGCAACCACTCCAACGGCACCTTGCCGGTCTCGGCCCCATCGATGAGGATCTGCCCGTCCTGCGGATCGAAGAAACGGAGCAAAAGCGAGATCACCGTCGACTTGCCCGCGCCGCTCGGTCCCACCAGTGCCACCCGCTGGCCCGACCGGATCTTGAAATCCACGCCGTCCAACACCTTGATGTCCGGGCGCGAGGGATAGGCAAACCGCACGCCGCGAAACTCCACATCGCCCGCCGCGGGCCCGGTCGGAGATTTGCCATCAGCTAGGTCTCCCTCGACGGTTTCATCGAGAATCTCACGCAATCGGTCCGTAGCCCCGACCGCTTTTTGGATCTCCGTGACCAGCTCCGGCAACGCGCCGAACGCGCCGGCCACAAAGGCGGCGACAAAGGCAAACTGGGTGAAGTCGGGGCGGCTGATCTCCCCGGAAACCAAAAGGCGCGCCCCAAACCAGACCACCAGGGTGATTGCTCCCATCAGGGCGAAGATGATGAACGCCACCAGCACCGCCCTCCCATTCACCAACTTGAAGGCCACATCCAGATATTTCTGGATCGCGCCCCCATAACGCTCCGCCTCATACGCCTCGTTGGAAAAAGCCTTGACCCCCGCGATGCCATGAAGCGTCTCGTCCACAATGACGTTGCTGGCCGCCAGCAGGTCCTGAGCCTCCCTCGAGGTTCCCCGAATCCGAAACCCGAACGCCGCGATGAACAACAGCACCGCCGGCAAACAAGCCAACAACACCAACGCCAGCTTCGCGGACAGAATGAACAAGTAGACCAGCCCGGCCGACAACAACACGCACTGCCGCAGGAATTGCGGCGTCGTCGAACAGAGGGTATCCCGGATCATCGACAGATCCGAGGCGAGCCGGGACGAGACCTCACCGACCCGCCGCTCACTGAAGAAGGCCATCGGCAAGCGGATCAGGTGTCCATAGGCATCCCGCCTGATCTCGGCCACCGCACGATCCCCGGCGCGCCCCAGCAACTGCATCCGGACAAACGTGATGCAGGATTGCAGCGAAAGGATCCCAAGCAAGGTCAGGGCGATTTGATTGGCGCGTTGCGCAACCGCGTCATCGCTCATCGATTCCCCGATCAATTGCCCCATCAAAACAGGGAAAGCCATCGACATCCCGCTCGTCGCCAACACCGCAATCATCGCGGGCACGAACATCCGTCGGTAGCGGCTCAGGTAGCCGAAGATCCAGAGATTGCGCCGGAGCAACTCCTTGGAGAGCTTGGCTTTGGGGGCATTGTCAAAGTGGGCGCTGCTGGATCGAGCCATCGGTGAGGTCAGGGGCGGAAGCCGGAGTCTCGCGCCGTGACCCCGAATTGTCCAGTGCGGGCCACCGTGCGATTCATCGCCGTAGCCCGCGTTTCACGCTTCCGATCGGCTCACGGGCGGACCGCAGCGCCTCCTTGATCCGCGCTGCGCAAAGCGGCGAAACACAAGGCCAGAGCCGGTAGATTGCTTCGGGCGGAATGCGAGGGCTCACGGTCTTCCTCGATGGCCAGCAAGAGTTCTCCCATCGTTCCCATGAACCCCTGTTCCAACCACCTCCCTTGCAAGGGCACCCGGGCCTGTCCCTCGGCCAGAAAGACGTCCATGAAGGCCTGCTCGTTGAGGTTCGGGCCCCGACTGCGAAGCGTGCCCCTGCTTCCCACCAGCGTGGTCACATCTTCCCCACCGTGCTCCGCGTGGGCGTTGAAGGACATGCGCACCTGCGCCTCCGCGTAATTGATGATGACGGCCGCCAAGGCCGGGGGCGTGAAGGTCTGGCCGTGGAAACGGCGCACCATCGCCACCACCGATTCCGCGCGGCGTTCCCCCAGGAGACAGGTCGCGATATCGAACCAATGGATCGCAAAATCAAAGAGGATCAGATGATGAATCTCCTCGAACCGTTGCATCCCGCTCACCCAGGTGTGATCCCACTGCACGGTGAAATCGAGGGAACGGACGTCCCCGATCAAACCCGACGCCACCGCCTGACGCAGATAACTGAAGTGCGGCGCCCAGCGCCCGTTCTGATTCACCGCGAGCCGGACACGATGGCGCTCCGCCAACGCGGCCAACTCCTCCCCGGCTGCGAGATCCAACACAAACGGTTTCTGACAGAGCACGTGCTTGCCGGCTTCCAGGGCCGCTTTCACCAAACCGAGCCTGTCTTCCGGGTGGGGCGTGATGTCCAGCACGGTGATGTCCTCCCGCCGCAGCAAGGCCGCCCCATCGGTCTCGACGTC
>QQNE01000069.1 GCA_003402735.1 Verrucomicrobiota bacterium | reverse complement strand
GGTGCGGTTGACGACGTGCATCACGCCCCAGGACGAGGTGCCTCCGGGCAAAAAGCGCTTGTATTTGGGAAACGGGCTGTCTGCGATGGGGATCATGGTGACTGCAATCATGAACACGCTCACTAGAACAGTCAAGAGAGATTTTTTCTTCCAGAGTCAAGCAGGATGACTGTGTCGGCCGCGATCCGCCCGCAGTGGAATATTCAAGCAGGATAACTGCTGCGGCTTTGCCAATGCGCGATCTGCGGTCGCCCTCTCAGGCTGGAGCAGACGGTCAAGCTGCAAACAGTCAAGCAGGATGACTGTTGAGCGCAGGCTTGCTTTTCACTGTTGCCGGGAAGCGTCTCCGGCCTTGCGCAACTGCTGAAATCCTCCAGGACGCCGTGAAGGGCTCTGCTGGGCCAGCTTTCGCCTTGCGCCTGGCCCTTTACTCCGGGGCCTTTGTGCGCGACATCGCGGAATCTTTCAACAGACTCCTAGCGGGCGAGATCCTTTCTGAGGTGCGGCTCGTTCTCAGCCGAGAATGGATTCTTTCACGTGGCCTTCGTTGAGGTCGATTCGCTCGGGGCGGCCCTTGTGGCGGTAGATGACCGATGTATGGTCGAGGCCCATCAGGGCCATGATGGTGGCATGGAGGTCGTGGACATGCACTTTGTCCTCGGTGGCATAGAGACCCAGTTCGTCCGTGGATCCAACCACATGGCCCGCGCGGACGCCGCCCCCGGCCATCCACATCGTGAAACCGGTGGGGTTATGATCCCGGCCATCGCCCTTCTCACTCATTGGGGTGCGTCCGAATTCGCCGCCCCAGATCACCAGGGTCTCGTCCAGGAGCCCTCGCTGCTTCAGATCTGTGATCAGGCCCGCAATAGGCTGATCTACGGCGGCACAGAGTTTGGTGTGGTTCTCCTCGATCTTGGCGTGGCTGTCCCACTTGCTGCCGGCGCCGTGGTAGAGTTGGACGAAGCGGACACCGCGTTCCACCAATCTCCGGGCCAGAAGGCAGTTTCGGCCAAAGACCTCGGTATGTGCCTGGTCCATTCCGTAGAGTTGGCGGATGGAGGCGGGTTCAGACCCGATGTCAACGGCCTCGGGAGCCTCCGCTTGCATGCGTGCGGCGAGTTCGTAACTGCGGATCCGGGCCTCGAGTTCGGTGTTGGAGCCACGGCCGACGACATATTGGCGATTCAGCTGATTGATGTAAGCCAGCTTGGCCGCCTGGCGGGAACTGGGAACAGCGGCCGGCGGATTCAGATTGGCGATCGGCTCGGCGCCGTGGTCGAGAAGGACTCCCTGATAGACCGCGGGGAGAAAGCCTGAACCCCAGGAGCGCACACCGTTCACGATCATGGAGTCGTTGTCCTTGAGGACCACAAACGAGGGCATGCTGTTGTTCTCGGAACCGAGTCCGTAGGAGAGCCAGGCTCCCAGGGAGGGGCGCCCGCCGAAGACGGAGCCCGTGTTCATCTGGCAGACGCCGCCGGCGTGGTTGATGCCGTCGGAGACGCAGGACCGAATGACGCAAAGCTCGTCCGCGATGGCGCGGTGGCGCGGGAACCAGTCGGAGATCCAATGGCCGCACTGTCCGTGCCGGGCCCAGGTGCGCTTGCTGGCGAGCAGGGGAGAGTTGACTTCGCCCATTGCGGTCACGGGTCTGCCAAAACTTGGGGGAAGCGGTTGGCCGGCGAGTTGATTGAGGAGCGGTTTGGGATCGAAAAGATCGAGATGACTGGGGCCACCCTCCATGAAGAGCCAGATCACATTCTTGGCTCGTCCGATGGCATGAGGAATCTTGGCGGCTCCACCAGGTTCGGCAGCTGCGGCGCGAAGAAGGGAGGGCTGGCCAAGCAACGCCGCGAGAGCGACCGCTCCGAAACCGCCCCCTGACCGGAGGAGAAAATCGCGGCGGCTACCGAAATGTTCGAACTGATGGCAGGGCATGACCTGGTTTAGTGGAGGTAGAGGAACTCGCTGGAATTGAGGAGCGCGTGAACGAAGCCGCTCATTGCGTCCGCCGCCGCGTCCTCCGGTGCGGTGCCTCCTGTTTGTTGGGAAGCCGGCATCCATCGGGCCCCTGGTTGGGGAGGGGCTGCGGTAGGCCCCGAAAAGATCCAGTCCAGCCACGGCGCGGCCGTGACGGGTTCCGGGGCCAAGAGATTCCCGACCGGAACAGGGGGCGGGGAGATCCGCAACTTGGCCACCTGACCGTCCCAGAGATGTCCGCTCTGGTCGCGACCGCCGACGAGGAAACGAGTGGACGGAGTTTGCGGCGGGGAGACCACCGGGTGAACCACGGTGGTGGATTCGACCTTTGCATCGGGTTTCGAGAGGTCCCTCACCAGGAAGGTGACAGTCCCGGTTTGCGAGGCCCCCGGTCTGGGCACCCGCGGACTGTGGATCTCCGCGGCGACATAGATTGGTGTGCGCAGTGGAACGGTCAGGCCTGAAGCCACCACCTCATGGTGAGTGTTTCCCTGATCATCCTCGCCTGTAAGTTGCACGATGAGGCTGCCGGGGGTGTATTTCGACTTCTTTCCGGTGACCCCGACGGTCCAGCCGGGGGAGAGCGGGCTTCCGTTCCAGCGTGAGACCAGAGTGCTAACCGTCGAGTCCGGATGTAGGTTGTCGAGTTGGACTACGGCTTCAACCACAAAATGATCTCCAAGCTCCGCCAGGGAGGATTCGAGCCGTTCAAAGGGGCTGCCCGGTTGCAGCCAGAGGGCGTGCGTGCCGAACCCGGAGATTGGGACCGAAAGATCGGCAAAGTTCTGGGCCAACGGTCGGAGCCCGGTCTCGCCGGGATAGTCATCCTGCTTCGATCGGGGGGCTTTGGCCAGGGCCTGTTCTCGCGAAAGAAACGTGCGTGCGAGTGCCAACTCCGAGGGATTGGGTTCCCGGGAGAACAGGGTCATATAGGCTTGGCGGACCGCGGTCGCGGGGTCTTCCGAATGGGCCCCGGCCAGATTCCTGGCCATGGCACGGGCCCGTTGCTGGGGCCACTCGCCGTTGGTCAGAAAGAGGGCCTGCAACGGGGTGGTGGTGGCGGGGCGGGTCGGACTGGAACTGAAACCGGCCGGAAGATCAAAGGCAGCGAGAACTGGGTCGGGTGAATTGCGGAGCTTGCGCACATAAATGCTGCGGCGCGGGGTGGTGCCATCCACGGAACCGCTGGGACTGCCCGACAGCAATTCTCCGCTGGCGACCAGCATGGTGTCTCGGATCTGCTCGGCGTCGAGGCGTTGGGGTGGGAATCTCCAGAGAAGCCGATTGGATGGATCCGCGACGGTCTCCCGCTGGCCGGGCTCGCGCCGGGCTGTTTGACGATAGGTGGCGGAAGTCATGATGAGTCGGTGCAATGGTTTCAAACGCCAACCGACCTGCACAAAGCGGGTGGTCAACCAGTCGAGCAACTCAGGGTGGGAGGGTGACTCGCCGAGATTGCCAAAATCGTTTGGGGTAGCGACGAGTCCGTTTCCGAAGTGATGTTGCCAGATTCGGTTGGTCATCACCCGAGTCGACAGGGGATTTCTGGTTTCAGCGATCCAATTGGCCAGGGCGAGGCGCCTGCCGGTGGAATCGCTGCGAGGGGAAGCGATGACGGGCTGCGGCAGGTTGAGAATCGATGGAAAACCGGGCGGAATGGCGGTGGATCCGCGTCGGTTCTTGAGCAGCACCTCCGGAGCTTCCGGGCCCACATCGGTGGACACGAACGCGACCGGAAGCGGTTTGGGTTTGATGGGATCGAATTTGGCGAGTTCAGCCCGCAATGTTTTGAGGCGATCCGCCGCATCTCCCTTGACGGACCCGTCGTTGAATCGTTCGCGCTCATACCGGGTTTGGATTTCCACGAGCTCGGCCAGTTGTTGTTCCAGGGGCGTTCGGAGATCTCGAGGTTTCGAGATCATGGCCTGGATGTCTTCCGGAAACATTTTGCGGTTGGCCTGCTGAGCCTTGAGAATCAGTGGGTCCAAGATCGCGTCAATCCCGGCCCGAATCTCGGCGGTTTCTGCTTCCCACTTGGCCAAGGCCACGGAATGCGCCTTCTGCTCGGCAACCGTTGCCAGAGGCAGATCAAAGCGCCAGCTCACCGGAGCCAGAAACGCTTGGAGAGCATAGTAATCCCTCTGCAAAAGCGGATCGAACTTGTGGTCATGGCACTGCGCACAACCCAGTCCAAGCCCGAGAAAGGCCTCCGAGGTGACGTTGGTCAATTCATTGACGATGAGATCCCATTGAAACCGGGCGTCCCGTTGGTTGTATTCGTAAATGCCGTTGCGGAGAAAGGCGGTCCCGATCAGGACATTCGGGTTGTCACGGTCCACCTCATCCCCGGCCAACTGTTCCTTTACAAAGGCATCGTAAGGCTTGTCCGCGTTGAAGCTGGCGATCACGTAGTCCCGGTAAGGCCAGGCCTGGGGACGGTAAGCATCCTGACGATATCCATCGCTCTCCGCCCAACGGACCACATCGAGCCAGTGTTGGGCCCAACGCTCTCCGTATTGGGGGCTGGCGAGCAATTCATCAAGGACCCGCTCCCATGCGTCGGGGCGGGGATCGTTCACAAAGGCCGCGAGTTGCTCCCGAGTGGGGGGAAGACCGAGCAGATCATAGCTGGCGCGGCGCAACAGTTCCACGCGATCGGCTTCCGGTGCCGGCTCAAGTCCGGCGCTCTGCAACTGGGCCAGCACGAAGGAGTCAATCTCGTTGCGAATCCAAGGGCCCCGGTGGGACGGAGGCACCGGGTTCTGGACGGGCTGGATGGCCCACCAAGATCGATCCTCTTCGGTGAACCGATCCTTGGTCTGCGACTGAGACGGCTCGGGCCGGGAATCTTTTTCCTGCGGCCAAGGGGCGCCCATGGCCACCCAACGTTCCAGAGCGGTCACCGCGGCTTTGGGGAGCGACCGCTTTGGGGGCATCTCCAAGTCTGGGTCGGTGCGATGAACAGCGACGAGAAGGAGCGATTGATCCGGCTGACCGGGAACCAGCGCCGGGCCGGATTCCCCGCCGGAGAGGAGCGCATCGCGGAAATCGAGCCGCAGCCCGCCCCGCTGTTTCTCGGGGCCATGACATTCCAAACAATGCTCCGCCAAGACCGGGCGCACTTGCCTTTCAAAAAAAGCCAACGCCTCGCGGTCCGACGCAGTTCCGGTCGAGGCGATGGCCATCAGCCAGATCGGGAACATGAGCTTTTTCATGGGTGTTCGAGAAACTTCAGGCGGAGGGTCGGCGGGTGCGCGGTTGGGTGTTCTCTGGAGGCAAAGGCGTGCACCAGTCCTTGGGGCTCGCTCTCGCCCGTCTCGCGGAGCAAAACGAGGGTCGCAAGGTCATTATGCTCCGCCCGAAGGAACTCGAGAAGATCCGGACTGGAAAACTCAATTTGGGCAGGAGCGCTTCCTCGACGAATGGTAAAATCTCCCAGCCGACGGACCTTGGCCGGGTCCAGACCGGAATCGCTCGACGCGGGAGCATTGATCCAACAGATTCCGTTTTCTCTCCAGGCGTCGAGGGCACCCTCGGTGAGACCGTAGACGGCGAACCGTGAGTCCGGAACCAAAGCGGAGAAGCCCAGGCCGCTCGACTCCACATCGAGGACGAGGGTGGCGTCGGCCAATTCTTTGGTCGGTTTGGGAAGCTGGCGAAGGTCAAAGGCGCAATAGGCGCGCCTCTGGTTTTCCGGTGCCAAGTCCGTGTGTTTGACCATGATGAGCGGCTCGGCCCCGGTCGGTCGGTCTCGCCCGCGCCGGACGTAAGCATCCTTCCCGCGTCCGGCGGAGGTGGGCAAACTGATCCAACCGTCCTCTGCAGGCTCCGGGACCCGGGTTCGTTCCACTTCCTGGGTCCGCGAAGAGTCGGAGGTCTGGCCGAGCTGGAGGTTTCTCCCGGTGGTCAGACGCTTTTTGCCGGAGCCGGTGTTGACATCGACCTCCCCTTCAAACACCAAAACGTGGGAGTTGCCGACTCCGCTCGTGGTGAGGCCGAAACGGGTGCCGAGGTCGATGACCTTCATCTCAGGTGTGTCCACGGTGAAGCCGTGGGCAGGTTTGGGCACATCGGCAACGAGGGATCCCTGGAGCAAGCGGCAGTGCATTCGGTCGATGATCTCAAGCGTGGCCGGGGCCTCCAGGGTGAGGGAAGCACCATTGACAAAGCGAATCGTGGCCATTCCCTCGGCCAACGAAAGGACGCCCGGCCCAAGTCGGGAACCCTCGGCAGTGGGAAGCTCGGAACCGGCCCACTTGCAGCCAGCCGCCTCCGTCAGAACCGCCACTGGACCGCGATTCCTCCAGAGCGCGGTCGATGCGAGACCAACGACCATGACCACCGCCGCCGCGACCCAACGCAGATTGAGCGAGGGACGGGACAGGGTGGATGGGAGCGGCGGAGAGGTGGGAGCCTCGGCCAAGTCGCGCAGGAAACGGCCATCGGCGCGGAGTGAACCGTGCAACCAAGCCCGCTCGGCATACAAGGTGCGGAGGGACGGGTCCGCGATCACATCCTCCTGCAATCGGCGAAGATCCTCCGGGTCGAGCCGTTCCTCCAAGGCCAAGTCGATGCGCTCGCGATCCGTCATGAATGTGGTTGTGGGGAGGCGGCCAGCCGTCGGGTGACGCAGTCGTTGAGGATGTGGCGAATGCGGCTGAGAAGCCGATAGACTGCGGCCTCCGTGCGGTTTGTTCTCTGGGCAATCTCGTGGATGGGACAGTCGTCGTAATACCGCCACGCAATCGCCTGGATCTGGGAGTGAGGGAGCTTGCGGAGGCACTGGCGCAGCGCCTCGGCCCGGATCTCCTGATGCGCCGACTGGTGATCGAGTTCAGCAGCGACGGACTCGATAAAGGCTTGGTCGAGCGCCGACCAGGGACGCCGTTTTTGGGTGCGCCGATAATTCAGAATCTGGTGCAAGGCGATCTTGCGAGCCCAAGCGGCGAAGTTTGTTCCGGGCTCGAACTTGGCCGCCCCGTATTGGCGCCAGAGGACGACGCGGCATTCCTGGAGAACGTCCTCGGCATCGCAGGAAGCCGGGACCAAGGCATGGACGTAAGAGATCAGGCCGCGCTCGTGCTCGGACAAGAGACGGAGGAACTCCTCAATTCTGGTGGGGTCCGACTCCTGATCCATGCTCTGGTTGATCAAGGTCCGGTCTCTTGATTTTCGGACAAGAAACTTCCGCTGACTCTGAAAAAAAACAATCGGGCGGGTTCAAGCCAGAAGTTCCGTGACCACCCGGGCCGCGGAATTTTCGACGAGCCGCTGGTCGGTGCCGTTGCGCTTGAACGTGAGCCGTTTCGGATCGAGGCCAAACAGGTGGAGGATCGTGCTGTGAAAATCGTAATGGTTGACGACCTGATCCACCGCGTGATGACCGAAGTCATCGGTGGCGCCGTGGACATGACCCGCCTTGAAGCCACCCCCGGCCACCCACATGCCGAATCCGTAGGTATTGTGGTCGCGGCCAACCTTGTTGCGGTCCGTCTTTCCTCCGGCTCGGTTTTGAATGACCGGCAGGCGACCCATTTCGCCGCCCCAATGAACGACGGTGGAATCGAGAAGTCCCCGTTGCTTGAGATCGATGACCAAAGCGGTGGCACCGCGGTCCACCGAAAGGCAGGCGGCGGGGAGTCCGCTGGCGATGCTGCCATGGTGATCCCAGGTCTGATTTCCGGTGAAGAGGTTGACGAAGCGGACGCCGCGTTCGACGAGGCGACGTGCGAGCAGACAACGGGCCCCGAATTCGGCGGTCTCTTTGCGGTCCAGTCCGTAAAGGTTCTTGGTGGCCTCGGACTCGCCGCTGAAATCGAGCGCCTCCCGGGCGGCGGTCTGCATCCGGGCCGCCAACTCAAAACTTTGGATACGCGCATCGAGATCGGTCTCGCCCGGGCGGGATTCGCGGTGCTCTCGATTCATCCGCCCGACAAAGTCGAGGTAGCGGCGTTGGGCATCTCCTTGAAGGGAGAGCGGTGGTTCGAGATTGAGAATGCGCGGTTCCCTGGGGCGGATGACCGTGCCTTGATAGATCGACGGGAGCCAGCCGTTGGAGAAGTTATCGACGCCCAAGACGGGCAAGCCTCGGGGATCGGTGAGAGCGACGTAGGCTGGCAGGTTGCTGCTTTCACTGCCCAATCCATACGTGATCCAGCTCCCCATCGTGGGCCGCCCGCCAACGGCGGTTCCGTTGAGCAACGCGTAAATCGACTGGCCGTGGTTGTTCACGCCGGTGCGCATCGACCGGATCAGGGTGACCTCATCGGCGATGGAGGCGAGCCCCGGAAGGAGCTCGCTGATTTCCATGCCGCACTGCCCGTGTTTGCGATACTTCCAGAGCGGGGCCATCACCTCGCGGCTGGCCCCGGCCGCGTCGTCATACTTGACTTCGCCAGGGAAGTCCTTGCCGTCGTGTTTGTAGAGGGCCAGTTTGGGATCGAAAAGATCGATGTGGCTCGGACCGCCCTGCATGAACATGGAGATCATCGCCTTGGCCCGGCCGAACCCGTGGGCCGGTTTCGGCGTGACGTCATACGTGGCGGATTGTCCCAGCCGGGCCGGGCTGGCCAGAAGCCCCTGATCCCCGAGGAGGCTGGCCAGGGCAATGGTGCCGAGTCCGTAGTTGGAAGAGAGGAAAGTTCGCCGACTGATCATCACCGTCAATCCAGGTAGAGAAATTCGTTCGCGCTCATCACGGCGTGGCAGAGAGCGGTGAGGCCAAGGGTCTCGGCAGGGGCCTCTTCCTTGTCTGGCGGGCCGGTCACGCGCTCGAGTTTTGCCGGGTTCTTTCGGTAAAACTCTGTCTGTGCGACCAGAAATTCACGGGCCCCGGAGGCTTCCTCGGCTGACGGGGGCCGGGCATACGCGAGGCGCCAAGCCTTCTCGATCCACGCTGCAGGATCACCGCCGCACTCCTTTTGGAGCCGCTCCGCGAAATGCCGCGCGTGCTCCCGCATCTCCAGATGATTCATCAGGAGCAGGCTCTGCGGGCTCACGGTGGTCACCGGACGAATCTCACAGTTTGCATCCGTCATGCTCGGTGCATCGAACGTGGCGAACATGTCCAACTGCCGGCTCCGTCGCACCTGGATATAAATGCTGCGTCGATACTCCTCGCCATTGAGCGGCACGAACTTTCCGGTCTGGCGACCGGCGGTGTCGGTGGTATCGACACCAATCACCACTTGGCCCTCTTCCGTGAACATCACCGGAACCGGGGCACCTCCCATCTTGGAATTGAGCTTGCCGGACACGGCCAAAAGACTGTCCCGCAGCGTTTCGGCCCCGAGTCGACGCACATTCTGATGACTGAGCCATCGGTTGTCCGGATCCATGGAGGCGGAGGAATCGCTGATCCGCGAACTTTGCCGCCAGGCGCGCGAGGTGAGGATCAGCCGGTGCAGCTGTTTCAGGCTCCATCCTTTCTCGACGAAGTTCGCCGCCAACCAATCGAGCAGTTCCGGATGGGTCGGTGGCGTTCCGAGACGCCCAAAATCACCGGGAGAGGAGACAATGCCCTTGCCGAAGTGGTGCATCCAGACGCGGTTTACGAGCACCCTGGCCAGAAGCGGATGGGTGCCATCGGTGAGCGTTCGGGCCAGGGCCAGCCGTCGTCCCGATGTTGGCAGGGAAGAATCATCCTCCAGAATTTCCACCGCGCGCACTGCACCGAGAACGGAGAGATCGCCCGGCTTCACCGCCTCCTTTGGGGCGTCTGGATCGCCTCGGTGCAAGACTCGGGTCACCGGCATGGCCTGGGACGGACGGGCCAGCTCGGTGAAGGCGTGAATGAACTCCTCCGTGGGTTTCCGGGCGCGGACGGCAGCCGCTTCGTCCATCATCTTCTTGAGGGTATCGGCGTGCTTGGTTCCGTAGGTGGTGTCGTAGAGGTAGAGGGAGCCGGCGCTGAGTTTGTCGATGGTCGGATGAGCCTTGAGCAGAGCCAACTGATCCGGGGAGCGCTTGGCGGCAGGTGTCTGGTAGGCCGCGCGCAGCGCGCTACGGATCTGCGGGTCCCGCTTTTCCAGTTCTTTGCCGAGGACTTCCTCGATGAACTCGGATTGTTTGACGATTCGGACGTTGTCGAGTTGCTTGGCCTCTGCCTCGATCTTGGCCGCCTTTGCCTTCTCCTCCGCCGTGAGCAAAGAGACGAGCCTTCCGTTGGGGACGCGCCACGAGTTCAGGTCAAAACCCGGTTCAAAGACCGCGCGCAAACGGTAGTAATCTGCCTGGGTGATCGGGTCATAACGGTGATCGTGACACTCCGCGCACCCGACCGTCAGGCCAAACAGGGCGGTGCCCACAATTTTCACGGTGGCGCTGACGCAGGCGTTGCGAGTGAGGAGATCGTTCTTGGTGGCCGTTCCGTCCGGGCCCATCCGCAGAAAACCGGTGGCGGCCAGCAGCTTGGCGTAACGTGCGCGATCCGCTGCGGTGGGTGAATCCGCGTGAAGGTGCTCCAGGGTGGCGATTTCGTCTCCGGCGAGCTGCTCTCGGATGAACGCATCAAAGGGCATGTCATCGTTCAGAGCCTGAATCACGTAGTCGCGGTAGCGAAACGCGTGCTTCCGCTCGGTATCGGCTTCGTTGAAGCCATCGGAATCGGCATACCCGGCCACGTCGAGCCAGTGCCGTGCCCAGGTTTCGCCGTAGGACGGAGCGGCGAGAAGCCTGTCGAGCAACTGGCTCCAGGCTTCTTCAGGGTGTTTGGCATGGGCGGCGGTGAACTCCGCGATTTCCTTTGGGGAGGGTGGAAGTCCCGTGAGATCGAACGTGGCGCGACGGATCAACACTTCAGGCGTGGCAGAGCCGGAAAAGGCGAGCCCGTTTTCGCGGAGCTTGGCTGCGAGGAAGGCATCCACCGGGTGAGACTCTCCGGGAATGGTGGGCGGCTGGTGGTGCCGGACGGGTTGGAGCGACCACCAGGATCGCTCCTCGTCCGTGAACATCGGTTCGGGGCCGAGTGTTTCCGGCTCGGGGCGTGCCGTGGGGGCTCCCGCGGCGATCCATCGCCGGATGGTTTCGATGTCTCGCTCCGGGAGCCGAGGCTTCTCCTTGGGCATCTCCCCACTCTGAATCAGCTCGAGGAGATGACTGGCGGAGGGGTCACCCGGCACGATGGCGGGTCCGGACTTGCCCCCTTTGCGCAAAAGCCGACTCAGGCGGACATCGAGTCCCCCGCGGGTTTCCCCATCCTCCCCGTGGCAGTGAAAGCATTGGGCCTTGAGAATCGGACGGGCGTCCTTCTCAAAGGAGATTGGGCCGGAGGAAGATGGCGGGCTCTCGGCCAGGAGAAGCACCGGCCAGGAAGCGCAGACGAAAGCCAGGTTGAAAAGGCAATGGATGGTCCGAACCACGGAAAGTCCACGGCCGAACCGGCGCAATCCTTTCGACATCTTTCAGCTCAGGTCCACCACTTCCACGATCCGCAAGCCATGCCCTTCAAGTCCGACCACTTTCCGGGGGTGGTTGGAGATCAGCCGGAGATCGCGAACGCCGAGGTCGTGGAGGATTTGGGCTCCGATGCCATAGTCGCGCAAATCCATGGGAGCCTTGCGCTTGCCGGCAAGATGCTCACAGACGGAGGCGGCGGGGGAATCCCGTTGCATGTAGATGAGGACGCCGGTTCCGTGTCGGCTGATCTGGTGGAGCGCGGTTTGGAGGCTGGATTGAGTGGGACCGGGGGACGATGGACCGAACAGATCCTCGAGCAAATCCTCCCGGTGGACGCGCACAAGGGTGGGGCGATTGGAATCCACGGTACCGAGAACCAGGGCGAAGTGATAACTTCCGTTGACCGTGCTGCGGTAGATGCGGACCCGAAATGGTCCGGCCGGGGTATGCACGGGATGTTCTTCCTCGAACTCGATGAGCCGCTCACGGGTCTGCCGCCATTCGATCAAGGCGGCGATGGTGCAGATCTTGAGTTGGTGATGCCGGGCGACTTCGATGAGTTCGGGGAGTCTTGCCATGGTTCCGTCAGCGCTCAGGATTTCGCAGATCACGCCCGCCGGTTCGAGCCCGGCCAGGCGAGCCAGATCGACCGCCGCTTCGGTGTGCCCGGCGCGCCGCAGAACTCCGCCTGCCTTGCTTTGGAGCGGGAAAATGTGGCCGGGCTGGACGAGATCGGAAGCCTGGGTGGCGGGATCCGCGAGAAGCTGGATCGTTCGGGCCCGGTCTTGGGCGCTGATCCCGGTGGTGATCCCGGTGGCGGCATCGACGGAGACCGTAAAGTGAGTGCCGAAGGCTTCGGTGTTTCGTGCGACCATCGGGCCGAGCGAGAGGAGTCGGGCTCGTTCTTCGGAAATCGGCGCGCAGATCAGGCCGCGCCCGTGGGTTGCCATGAAATTCACCGTCTCGGCGGTGACCAGGGAGGCGGCGGCGACAAGGTCCCCCTCGTTTTCGCGATCCTCGTCGTCGGTGATGATGACCATGCGACCGGCGGCGATGTCGGCAATGACGGCTTCAACCGGGCTGAAGATGGAGTCAGTCATGAGGGAGAGAGTTCGCGGGCATGGACAAACCGCCACAGATACGGGAGAACATACGTGGCCACCAGACAATTTGCCCCCAGGGCCAGTGCGCAGACTTGTCCGAGGCTGGCCAATCCTAGATTGCTGGCGAAGGTCAGGGACCCGAACCCGGCCACCGTGGTAAGGGCGCAGACTAGAATGGCGCGTCCGGTATCCGCAAGGGCCTCTGAAACAGCCTGGCCTTTTCTCATGGCCAGAAGCATGTGAATGCTGTAGTCCGCCCCGGCACCGAGGCAGATGAGGATTGCGGCTGAGTTGACAAAGTTCCAGGTCCAACCGGCCAAGCTCATGACGCCGAGGGTAATGATCGATGACAAGACAAGGCTGAGCCCGGTCCAGAGCATCTCCTCAACCCGCCGAAAGGTCCACAAGAGAATGGCGGTGGACAGGGCGAGCAGAATCGAGAAGATCCGGCCGAATTCGGCGGGGAGTCGGTCCCGGATGGCCCGGGTGGTGGCGTGCCAATCGGCGAGATAAACTTGGGAGGAGAGGAGCGGCGTCAAGTCCGCGCCGTCCTGGGGTTCAATCGGAACCGACGCCCAGGCGCTGCCATCCGGTTCCAACCGGATCAGGCGCTGGAGCAACCACTTCGCCCCATCGGACATCGCCGGGGCCTGGGAAGGATCCTCCCCGAGCACCGAGAGTCGTTCGAGGATCTGATCGAGAAGCATTGAGGCGGTTGGCTCGAAACCAGCCTCGTTTAATTCCCCCTTGAAGCGGTCGCGGCCCTGGACGATTTGCGGGATAACGTCTTCGGCATTCTCGAAACGGTAACGCTCCACTGGAACGAATGGTGCAGGCAGGAAGAAGGAGCGGATTCGGCCGTCGGTCACCGCGGCTTGGAGGGGGGCGCGCAAGGCCTCGAGTTTTTCGCGCAGTTGGACCGATGTGGGTGCGGTCACCACGAGGCTGGCGCTGGAGTTGCTGCCGGTGAGGGCGCGCTGCAAGTCATCAAGGGCGTCGTAACCCTCGCTGACGCGCGGACGGGTGGCCCGGTCGCTGGCATCCAGGGTCGGCCACCCTTTCCACGCCAGGGCGGTGATGGCGAGCGGAATGGCCAGTGCCACGAGGATGGCCATGACCGGGGCCAGAGTCGGGCTGAGGAAGAGCCAAGCCGGAGGAGGGACTGGACCGGCGGACGAAGCGGAGATGCGGGAACTCCAGGGAACGAACATCCAGAGCATGAGCCCAGCGGCAAGAACGGTGCCGATGACCACGATCGAGCCCAGGGCGGCCAAGCTCGGTTGACTGCCCGCGTGGAGGGCCGCGAAACAGGCGGCGGTGGTCAGGGCGGCCCCGGCGATGCCGGTGAAGACCCCCTTGCGGATGGCCCGGGGATCGCCCGGTGTCACGAGACTCTGCTGGTAGATGAGGATGGCGTAATCGACGGTAAGCCCGATCAGAATGGCGCCGAACCCGACGTTCATCGCGTTGAGATCTCCGACGATGAGTCCACTGAAGCCGAAGGTCATCAGGGTGACCAGCGTGAGCATTGCAAGGATGGCGAGGAGAGGGGTGATGCGGCGGTAGACCGCCCAAAAAATGAGGGAGACCAGGAGCGAGGCGGACAGACCCGAGCCCATCAGGTCGCTCTGCATGCTTGCGGAGACTTCCGCCATAATGGCGGGTTCACCGGTGAGACGAACACGGACCGACGGTGGGACGTCGTTCTGCTGTCGCCATTCTTGAACATCCGACCGGACCGCTGATGTCCACCGGATCAGCTCCCGGTAGTCCTGGCGGGCCAGCGGACGCGGGGCCCAGAGGTAAATCAGTTGCAGCTTGCCATCTTCGGACCCGAATTTGACGCCGCCGAGGAGCCCGTCTCCGCCCGTCCCACCCGCCGAACCGAAGGCGGCCTCGACGAGACGCAGCGGATCATAGGCGCCGAGGAGGGCGACCGCCGGGGAGAGATCAAAGGTCATCCGCTCGATCGTCGCCTGGATTCGCGCCCCGGACCGGCCTGGGGCGAGATCGGCGGCGAGCGCTTGCATCTGCGCCGGAGGCTGGTTGGCGAGCAGGTGGGCCATCAGTTGGGACATGCTCTGAGGATCCCCCTCACCGGGTGGCTGATCGATCACGGCTCCGGCCAATTCGGTCCGTTCCCGCAGCCGCCGGGCAAGCGAGTCCGCCGCAGTTTTGACGGTCGCCGGGTCGGGGCCGTCGATTGCGAGGATCAGTTCGTCAGGTCGGGAGAACCGTTCCAGGAAGGCACTTAGGCCCTGGACTTCAGGCAGCGACTGGGGAAGGATGCGGAGGGGATTCACATCGAGCCGGATGCGGCTTCCACCGAGGAGGACGAGGCTTGCGACAACCAACCAGAAAACCACGATGCTTGGGGAAACGCGGGGCCCGCGTTTTTCTTTGCTCTCCATTTTTGCCATGAATTCCTTGCCAGTCTGCGGGGTCCCAGATGAACTTAAACTTCCTCATGCACTGTCGGCGGCTTCTTTCCATCACTCTGATCTTCGCGTCAACCCTGGTCCCGAGCGCGTTTGCGGTCGATGCCAGCGCTTTGAAACCCTGGATTGAGGCTCAGGGCGAGCTGAAGAGTCTCACGGGGGCTTTCACTCAGGAGCGCAAACTCAAGGTTCTGCGGAAGACCCTGGTGGCGCCCGGGCGTTTCTGGTATCGGGCCCCGAATCAGTTCCGCTGGGACATCGGTGAACCGGTCCGGAGCGTGGCGATCCAGAGTGCGGAAATATTCACCATGATCGATGTGGAGAAGGGGAAAGCCGAGGTCAATGCCGGGGAGAGCGAGACCAACCGGCTGACCGCCTATCTGCAGATGAGTTTTCCGAGGGATTGGAACAGCTTTCAGCGGCAGTTTCGGGTCTTGTCGATCGAACGGGACGGCAAGGCGCTGCGGGTGGAGTTGGAGCCCCTGGACCCAGGGAGCGCTCGTGGGGTGCGGGCGGTCCGTTTTGAAATCGATGCCGAATCTAATACCACCCAGGCTTTTGTGCTGGACTTGAAGGATGGGTCCGAGATGCGGACTAGTTTCTCCGGAGTGCAGCGAGATGTGCCGGTTCCGCGGTCGGTGTTCGATGTGTCGCTGGAAGGATTGCGGGTGAAGGGGAAGGGGATTTGAGGTTCTTCAGAAGAAAAGCCGACCCAATGGCGCTCCTTCTTGCAATTCCAGGTCGTAATGGGTAAGGAACCGCACGTCCATGAAGTCCCTCGCCCAAGTCGTTTTCTCATCGTTCGGCTCTTCCGTAGGCAAGAAGTTGCTGGTCGCCCTCACCGGATTGGCCCTGTTGCTCTTCCTAGCGGGGCATCTGGCTGGCAACCTCCTGATCTACAGAGGCCCCGAAGAGTTGAACTCCTACGCTCACGAATTGCACACCGCGCTGCACGGGAGTCTCGTTTGGATCGCCCGGCTCGGACTTCTCGCTGCGTTCGTGGTGCATGTGGCGCTCACGATCTCACTGGCACGGGACAACCGGGCGGCTCGACCGCATGCTTACGCCAAACCCGCGACGGTGCAGGCCTCGATCGCCTCTCGCACCATGATCTTGAGCGGGTTGGTCATTCTTTCGTTCGTGGTCTACCACATTCTCCATTTTACGGTGCACGTGGCCGATCCGAGCTACGATGCCCTGGTGTTTGACCTGCACGGGCACAAGGTTCCCGATGTCTATTCCAAAGTGGTCAAGGGCTTCTCGAGTGTTCCCATCAGCGCCTTTTACATCCTGTCCATGGCTCTGCTCTGCACCCATTTGAGCCACGGATTCGCCAGTGTGTTTCAAACCCTCGGACTGCGGAGCGCTCGCACCAGCGGGCTGTTGAAGCTGCTCGGGGGCCTCTATGCCCTTGTCATTTTCGTGGGGAATGTCTCCATTCCCCTCAGCGTCCTGGGCGGTTTCATCAAGCCCATTGCCCATTGAATTCAGCCAAGCCCGGTTTCCTGACATGAGCTCGTTTCCCGACTCCAAGGTCCCCTCCGGTCCACTCCAGGACAAGTGGACGCAACACAAGTTCAAGTCCGCCCTGATCAACCCGAAGAACAAGCGGCGCTACACCGTCTTGGTGGTCGGTTCTGGTTTGGCCGGTTCCTCCGCCGCCGCGACCCTTTCGGAGTTGGGTTACAAGGTGAAGTGTTTCTGTTACCAGGACAGCCCGCGCCGCGCCCACTCGATTGCTGCCCAAGGCGGAATCAATGCGGCCAAGAATTATCAGAACGATGGCGACAGCGTGTATCGGCTGTTTTACGACACGATCAAAGGTGGCGACTACCGGTCCCGTGAGGCGAATGTCTACCGCCTTGCTGAGGTGAGCGTCAACATCATCGACCAATGCGTGGCGCAGGGGGTGCCCTTTGCTCGGGAGTATGGCGGTCTGTTGGACAACCGCTCGTTTGGCGGAGCGCAGGTTTCCCGGACGTTTTATGCCGCCGGACAGACCGGCCAGCAACTCCTTTTGGGAGCCTATTCGGCTCTGAACAAGCAGATCGCTGCCGGAGCGGTGAAGATGTATCCGCGGACGGAGATGCTCGACCTCGTGCTGGTTGACGGGCATGCCAAAGGCATCATCACCCGCAATCTCTCGACCGGAAAGATCGAGCGCCATGCCGGAGATGCGGTGCTCCTTTGCACCGGCGGTTATGGAAATGTCTTTTTCCTCTCCACGAACGCCATGGGCTGCAACGTGACAGCCACTTGGCGGGCCCACAAGCGCGGCGCGTGGTTCGCCAATCCGTGTTACACGCAGATTCACCCGACCTGCATCCCGCGCAGCGGCGACTACCAATCAAAGTTGACCTTGATGTCCGAGTCGCTCCGGAATGATGGGCGGGTCTGGGTTCCCAAGAACGCGGCGGATTGCGACAAGGATCCGGATTCGATCCCCGAGGAGGCTCGCGACTACTTCCTGGAGCGCAAGTATCCCAGCTTTGGGAACCTGGCTCCGCGCGACATCTCGTCCCGGGCGGCCAAGGAGGCCTGTGACGACGGGCGTGGCGTCGGGCCGGTGGTGGGCAGCCATCGGGAAGGGGTTTACCTCGACTTTGCCGAGTCGATCCGCGATTTCGGTGAGGACACGATCCGGGCGCGTTACGGCAATTTGTTCGACATGTATTCCCGAATCACCGGGGAGAATCCCTACAGGACACCGATGCGGATCTACCCGGCGGTGCACTACACGATGGGTGGGCTCTGGGTGGACTACAATCTGATGTCATCGATCCCCGGATTGCACGTGCTCGGGGAGGCCAATTTCTCGGATCACGGGGCGAACCGTCTCGGGGCGTCCGCCTTGATGCAGGGGTTGGCGGATGGCTACTTTGTCATTCCGTCCACGTTGCCGAACTATCTCGCGCCTCAGCCACCCGGTCAGGTCAAGGAGAACCACGAGGCCTTCGCGGCCGCTGAAAACGACGTCCGGGAGAGGATCAACCGATTCCTCAAGGTCAATGGCAAGCGTTCCGTGGACAGTTTCCACCGGGAGCTCGGCTTGCTCATTTGGAACAAGTGCGGCATGGCCCGGGACCGGGAAGGTCTGCAGGAAGCCTTGAAACGTCTTCCGGAAATCCGGGCCGAGTTCTGGAGCAACGTCCGCATCCCGGGCGGGGCGGACCAAGTCAATCCCGAGCTCGAGAAGGCAGGGCGCGTGGCCGACTTCATTGAATTTGGAGAGACGATGTGTCTGGACGCGCTGTCTCGCGAGGAATCCTGCGGCGGACATTTCCGCACTGAATACCAGACTCCGGATGGCGAGGCGTTGCGGAATGATGAGCAGTTTGCCTACGTCGCCGCTTGGGAACATACCGGCGAAAACGTGGCCCCCAAGTTGCATCAGGAGCCGCTGAATTTCGAAAACGTCAAACTTTCCGTCCGCAGTTACAAATAATTCGACCCATCGAGAGCCATGGAATCCAAGCTCAACCTCACGCTCAAAGTCTGGCGCCAAAGCGATCGGCAGTCCCAGGGCCGCCTGGTCACGTATCCGGCGGAGGGGATCCCCACCTCCGCGTCGTTTCTGGAGATGCTGGACATCGTCAACGAGGGACTCATCTCCAACGGGGAGGAGCCGATCGCTTTCGATCACGATTGCCGGGAGGGAATCTGCGGTTCCTGTTCGCTCGTGATCAACGGCGTGCCGCATGGTCCTGAAAAAGCCACGACGTCTTGCCAGCTTCACATGCGGAGTTTCCGCAACGGCGACACCATCTACATCGAGCCCTTCCGGGCCCGGGCCTTTCCGGTCGTCAAAGATCTCGTCGTCGACCGGTCCGCCTTCGACCGCATCCAGCAGAGCGGCGGCTTTATTTCGGTGCGCACCGGTTCCGCGGTGGAGGCAAACTCCATTCTTGTGGCCAAGGACGATGCGGATCACGCATTCCGCGCCGCGACCTGCATCGGCTGTGGCGCCTGTGTCGCCGCCTGCAAGAATGCCTCGGCGATGCTCTTTGTGGCCGCCAAGGTGAGCCACCTCAACATCCTGCCGCAGGGCCAACCGGAGAAGGATGAGCGGACCATCCGCATGGTCCAACAGATGGATGCCGAGGGCTTCGGCGGTTGCACCAACCAATACGAGTGTGAGGCCGTTTGTCCGAAGGAGATCAGCGTCGATTTCATCGGCCGTCTCAACCGGGATTATGCGGCTGCCGCGGCGGCCGAGACCGTCACGGCCTGAATCCAGAAGGCTGAATTGTCGGTGGCGGGAATCAGGTTTCCATCGTAATCAAGGGGGCGCCTTTCCTCTGGTCCCAGGCGCATTCTGTTCATGGCTGCGCGATCCGATTCTATCTCCTGGTTCCCGGTGTTGGTGGCCTTGTTGGTTTCCGTTTCCTCCTGCGGGAAACCGGTTCCCCCCGCGCGTGGCGGCATGGATTTTCCGGTGCAGGCGGTCGTGGCCCCGGTGGTGAAGGGGGCTCTGGAAGAGAGCATCCGTTTGGTCGGGAGCCTGAGGGCCGCTGAAGAAGTCGAGCTGGTGAGCGAGGTCGATTCCCAAATCGTCGAGTTAAAGTTCGCCGAGGGGGATCGGGTTCGGAAAGGGCAGGTCCTCATTGTTTTGGATAATGTCAGGTTCAAGGCGGGCTTGGATGAGGCCAAAGCCCGTCTCGAGCTCGCCACCGCCGAGTGGCAGCGGGGACAGGAATTGCTCGGGAAAAAGACGATCACCGAGCAGGAGGCGGATCGGTTGCTCTTTCAACAGCGCAGCGCCGATGCCGCGGTCCGGATGACCCAGGAACAGGTGGACGACGCCGTGATCATGGCCCCTTTTGACGGGGTGATCTCGGAGCATGCGTTGAGTCCGGGCCAGATCGTCTCGCGCGGCCAAAAGCTGGTTTGGCTGGTGCAGACCAGCCCGCTCGAGGTGGAGTTCAACGTGCCGGAGCGCTACGTGAGCCAGATCGCCCCACAGCAGAAGGTCGAGCTGGAGTCGGTCGCCTTTCCTGGAAGAAAGTTTGCGGGGAGCGTCGATTACATCGCCCCGCGCCTGGACGATCGCAACCGGACGGCCCTGGTGAAGGCGCGGCTGCCGAACGAGGATGGACTTCTCAAACCCGGGATGTATGGAACCCTGAACCTCATTTTCCGGCTTCGGCAGAACGTCCTGACCGTGCCCGAAGCGGCGCTTAGCTTTCAGGGGGACCAGGCTTCGGTCGTGGTGATGAACGCGCAAGGCAAGGCGGAGTTTCGCAAGGTCGGCACCGGGCTGAGGGGCCAGGAAAAGGCGGAAGTGACGGAAGGTCTTGCGGAAGGGGAACGAGTGGTCGTCGAGGGATACCAGAAAATGGCGCCCGGCACGACGGTCTTGATCGCGCCGGAATCCGAACGTTACGGAATCCGACCGACCCCGCCTCCATCCTCCGCTCCCGCCGGTTCTTGAGTTCCATGTTCAAACCGCATCTCCGTTGAACTCCTTCTTCGAACTCTGCGTCCGGCGACCGGTCCTGACGATCATGATGAGCGCCGCTCTCGTGGTTTACGGGATCCTCGGCCTGTTGCGTCTTCCGGTTCGGGAGTTGCCGGATGTGGACCCCACCATCGTGAATGTGCTCACGGTCTACCCCGGGGCCAGTGCCGAAATCGTGGAGACCGAAGTCACCGAACGGTTGGAGGATGCCATCAGCAGCGCGGAGAACCTCAAGCAACTCGTCAGTGAAAGCCGTGAGGATGCCAGCGCCATCACCGTCGAGTTCATCGCCGGCACCGACCAGAATGTGGCGGCCCAAGATGTCAGGGACCGGGTTGCCCGGGTCCGTGGAGAACTGCCTCCAGACATCGAGGAACCGGTCGTGGCCAAGCAGGAGGCCAGCGCTCAACCGATCATCTGGCTCTCGTTTTTCAGCGAACGATTCAGCACCGAGGAATTGACCGGGATTGCCGACCGTCTCGTGAAGGATCGCCTCCAGACCGTGCCCGGAGTGAGTTCGGTGATTCTGGGAGGGGAAAAGAAGTTTGCGATGCGGATTTGGCTGGAGCCGCTGAAGATGGCGGCGCTGGGGGTCACGGTGCTGGACGTGGAACGGGCGCTGCGTGAGCAGAATGTGGAGCTCCCGAGCGGCCGGATCCAGAGCACCGATCGCGAGTTGACGATTCAGACGCGGGGCCAGCTCCGGACGGTGGAGGATTTCGAGCGACTGGTCATCCGTCAGTCGGGGACTTCCGTGGTGCAGTTGAGGGATGTGGGCCGGGCCGCCGAAGGGGTGGAGAATGAACGTTCGGTGGCCAGGTTCAACGGCAAACCGGCCATCGGGCTCGGGATTGTGCGTCAGAGCCGGGCCAACACGCTCGATGTTGCCAAGGGCGTCAAGCGCCGCATGGAAGAGATCGCGACGAGTCTGCCCCCAGGCATCGAGTTCGATTTTCCCTATGACGAATCGATCTATGTCGAGAAGGCCGTGTTCGAAGTGTTCGAAACCCTTGGGATGGCCTTCGTGCTCGTGGTCCTGACCATTTTCATTTTCCTGCGCGACGTTCGATCCACCTTCATTCCGAGCCTGGCCATTCCGGTTTCGGTGATTGCCACCTTTGGGGTGCTCTATTCGCTCGGGTTTTCGATCAACATTATCACGCTGCTGGCGTTGGTGTTGGCGATCGGCATCGTGGTGGATGATGCCATCGTGGTGTTGGAGAACATTTACCGCCACATCGAGGAGGGGGACAGCCCCTTTGATGCCAGCATCAAGACGATGCGAGAGATCGGCTTCGCGGTGATCACCATCACGCTGTCGCTCGTGGCGGTTTTCCTGCCGCTGGCGTTTGTGGGAGGGATCACCGGGCGTTTGCTCGTGGAGTTTGCCGTGGCCCTGGCTGCGTCGGTGGTCTGCTCGGCGTTCGTGGCCCTGACTTTGACGCCGATGGCCGCGGCCCGGTTGCTGACCAGGCAAACGTCGACCCGGGAACCGTTCTGGCTGTTCCGGTTCTTTGAGGCGCAATTGGATCGTCTGGCGCGGCGTTACGAACAAATCCTCACCTGGTCGCTGAACCACCGCTTTTGGGTGGTGATGCTCGCCCTCGGTTCCCTGGGGCTGTCCTATTATTTCTTCCAGAATCTGGAGAAGGAATTCCTGCCGGAAGAAGACAAGGGGCGATTCGTCGCCATGGCCATCACCCCGGAAGGTTCCACCCCGGATTACACCGACCGCATGGTGCGGCAGATGGAGAAAATCGCAGGGGAAACGGAGCATATTGAGAGCTATTTCTCGGCGGTGGCGCTGCCCTTCAATGGTCCCGGGGATCCCACCCTGGGTTTCATGTTTGTGCGGCTCGAGGACGGACATCGCCCGCATTCCCGGGACATCATCGGGGGACCGACGGGACTCGGCTTCAAGTTCATCTCGAATGTCGAGGGTGCCTTGGCCATTCCGCTCATGCCCAAGGCGGTCGATCTCGGATTCAGCCAGCCGTTTGAACTCGTGGTGAGTCACGGGGAT
>QQNE01000068.1 GCA_003402735.1 Verrucomicrobiota bacterium | reverse complement strand
GCCCTCAAAGAGATCGGCGAGATAATCCGCGGCGCGATCGATCTGGCCAACGGTGGCCTCGAGATTGATGATGTGAATGCTGCTGCGTTCCTCAAGGATGAAAGGCTTCATCTTTGGGTTCCACTTGCGGCTCTGGTGACCGAAGTGAACGCCGGCTTCGACGAGTTCGACGAGAAGTTCCTGGGACATGTTCTTGTGTGGCCACTTTGAATCAAGGGGCCGATGAATTTGCGAAGGTCCGCCTGCACTCCATCCGGTCCCCGGAGAGACCCCTTCGCGGTTGGTTTTTCAGTTGGCGGAAAACGGGATCGCTAGGTTGCCTTGAGCCGCGGAGAAATCAAGGGCGTTTTCTGCTGACTTTTGTGCCGCGATTCGCCATCTTCCCGATCGATGCCTTTCCGGATTCGTTTTCTCGGTTTCATGGCTTGCCTGGTGTCGGCTTTGGTCCTGGCGCTCGCGGGTCACGCCCAGCATTTCGAGACCAGCATGCAGTCGCAGCGTCAGTTCGACGAACATTATTTGCCGCGGCTCACCCTGGT
Source organism: Verrucomicrobiota bacterium (assembly GCA_003402735.1). Classification (GTDB taxonomy): domain Bacteria; phylum Verrucomicrobiota; class Verrucomicrobiia; order Verrucomicrobiales; family DEV007; genus V1-115. The sequence goes on along the minus strand of QQNE01000068.1, from coordinate 22,585 downwards.
GCTGGATGAGGGTCACTACGACATGATCGTGGAGGCGGCCGGCCAGGCCCTGACCCGCTCGGCCTCTCCCTGGAAGTGGCAAATCTTGCGCTTGCGCGGCCTGGAGGCGCTGGGGCGTTGGGACCAGGTCCGGGAGGAACTGCCGGGATTGGTGAAGTTGTATGGGAACGAGGTGGTGTTCCTGGCGGAGGCGCATCGTCTGCATGTCGCCATGGGGCAGCCGGACGAGGCCGGCAACGTGTTGCGGTTGGCCAACGCTCAGGCCCAGAGCCTCCCGCTCAAGAGCCGCGGTGCCGCGGAGTTGGTGGCTCTGGGGCGGATCGCCGCCGCCCTGGGCGCGGATCCTGAGCGCATTCTCAAGCAGTTTTACGGAGCGGCCAAATCGAAGGATCCCAAGTCGGTGGAACCCTTTCTGGCGGCGGGAGAGCTGGCCCTCGCGAAGTCCGACTACGCCCGGGCCGCCCAAGAATTCCGGGGCGGGCTGCAATTGTCACCGCGGGATCCGAATCTGCGGTTCGGGTTGGCCCGGGCTTTTTGGCCGGGCGACCGGGAAGAGGCGGTGGCCAACGCGCAACGGGTGCTGGAAGTCAATCCGGCGCATGCCGGAGCGCTTTTGTTGCAGGTGGAACAGATGCTCGATTCCGAGCGGTATGCGGAGGCGGAGCCGTTGTTGCAGCGGGTGGTGGAACGGAACGCCGCTCATCCGGTGGCCTGGGCGATGCGGGCGCTCGTCGCGCTCTTGCGGGACAACGACGAGGATCTGGCCGGGCAAGCGGTGGAGAAAGCTCTGGAATTGTGGGCACGCAATCCGGAGGTGCCGCATGTGGTGGGCCGCGGTCTGTCCCGTCATTATCGGTTTGCGGAGGGGGCGGCGGAGCAGCGCAAAGCGTTGGCGTGGGATCCCGGTTATCTTGCGGCCCGAGTCCAACTGGCAGCGGATTTGCTGCGGTTGGGGGGTGAAGAAGAGGCCTGGGCTCTCTCGGCGGAGGTTGCCCGGGCCGATCCCTACAACGTGCTCGCGTTCAATTACCTCAAGCTCAAGGACCAGTTGGCGGCCTACGAAACGAGGCGGACGCCGCACTTCACCCTGAGGATGCGGCCGGACGAGATGAAGATTTACGGGGATCGGGTTGAGAGTCTTCTGGAAGAGGGGAGAACCCGGTTTCTCAACAAATATGCCGTCGATTTGAGCCGCCCGACGTTGGTTGAGATCTTTGCGGAGCAGCAGGATTTTGCGATCCGAACCTTCGGAGAGTTGGGAGGGGGCGGCTATCTGGGCGTCTGTTTTGGGACCGTGATCACGGTGAACAGTCCGGGATCCCACGCCAGCGGCACCACGAATTGGGAGGCCACGCTGTGGCATGAATTTTGTCATGTGGTCACCCTGACCGCCACCCGCAACCGGATGCCGCGCTGGTTGAGCGAGGGAATTTCCGTGCACGAGGAGAGGCTGCGGGACCCGGCTTGGGGGCAGCCCATGACGCCCCAGTGGCGCGAGCGCATTCTTCGAATCGACGGATTGACGCCGATCGCGGACTTGAGCAGTGCATTTCGTGGCGCGGAAAAGCCGGAGGATCTCATGTTCGCCTACTTTCAATCGTCCATGGTGGTCGATTTTCTGGTCGCGACTTTCGGGGAGGCTCGGTTTCGGAGCCTGCTCGGGAACTTGGCCAAAGGAGAGGGGATCAACGAGGCTCTCGCCGCCGTTTACGAGCCGATCGAATCGCTGGAAACGAAGTTTCAGACCCATGCCCGTGCCCAGGCGCAAGCTTACGGAGGCGGGGTCGATTGGACCCGGCCCGAGGATCTTCCGGCCAGTGCCGATCCCTTGGCAGCGCATCCCAAGAACTATTGGCTGCGGCAGTCTCAGACCCTCGAGTTGCTCGGGGAATCGCGCTGGAAGGAGGCGTTGCGCTCCGCGGAAGCGCAGATTCTTCTCTTTCCCGGTTACACCGGCGATCACAACGGTCACGAGTTGGCGGCGCGGGCGGCTCGGGCTCTCGGGGATGATGGGGCCGAAGCGAACGCCTTGCGGGCCTGGACGCGGCAGAGTGCGGCGGCTTCCGCGGCTTGTCTGCGCCTCATCGAACTGGATCAGAAGGCGGGAAATACGGAGGGGATGCGGGTGGCCGCCCGTCAGCAACTGGCGATCAATCCGTTTCTCCAACCGGCGCATTACGCTCTGGGGTGCGCGGCCCAGGCGGCCGGGGAGAATGCCATGGCGGTGGAGTCGTTCCAGAAACTGCTCCTGCTCAAGCCGGACAACGCGGCGGAGATTCATTATCGGTTGGGGCAAGTGCTGGCGCCCAGCGATGTGGAAGGGGCGAGGCGCCACGTTCTGGAGGCGTTGCTGGAGGCGCCGCGTTACCTGGAGGCGCACCGGTTGCTGGTGGAACTGAAAGCGAGGAAATCTTCATGAGCATGCGGGTTTGGATCGCCTCGTTGTTGGGGTGCGGAACGATTTTGGCCGGGGAACGTGAAAACCCCCGGTTGCATGTCCGGGGCTATGGCGATTTTCCGGATTGGGAGGGGAGCAAGGAGACGCCGCACGACACCTTTCGCTTTGCCCGGATTCACTATGATTCGTGGAGTGAGCGGTCGGGGCGGCGCTTTGGGAAATGGCAGACGGACTATCCTGAAGCGGAGCTGAATTTTTCCTGGCGCCTCCAACAGCTCACCTCGTTGCGGGTCCATCCGGATCCGGTGGTGGTGGAGATCGAGGCCGAGCAGATCAAACCCTACCCATTTCTCTACATGGTGGAGCCGGGCCACATCGACCTCACCGAGGAACAAGCCGCCGTGCTTCGAGATTACCTGCTCAACGGCGGTTTTCTCATGGTGGATGACTTTTGGGGCGACGAGGAATGGGAAGGTTTCTACCGGGCTTTCAAGATGATGTTTCCGGATCGTGAACCCGAGGAATTGCCTCTCTCTCACGAGGTGTTTCACTGCGTGTTCGACCTGAAGGAGAAACCGCAGATCCCGGCGATCGGCACCGCGTTGGAGGCGCGGGATTCCGGGCTCGGCGTGACCTATGAATGGTACAAGGTCGGGGCCGAAACGCCGCATTTTCGCGGAGTGTTCGATGACGAGGGCCGCATGATGATGATCATTTGCCACAACACGGATCTCGGCGATGGCTGGGAGCGGGAAGGGGAGAACGAGTGGTATTTCCGCGAATTCTCCGAGAAGAAATCGTTTCCGATGGGCATCAACATTGTTTTTTATGCCCTCACCCACTGACAACCGCGCAACGGATATGGATTACGAATTGGAAAAAGAGACCGCCGGGCGGCTGGCCCAGGCGAGAGAGCAGATCGAGACCGAATTGGCCAAGGTCGTCGTGGGGCAGAAAGAGGTCATCGGTCAGTTGCTCATCGCGCTCCTCAGCGGCGGGCATTGCCTGCTCACCGGTGCGCCCGGCTTGGCCAAGACGCTGCTCATCCGCACCCTGGCCGATGTCTTTGATCTCTCGTTTCATCGGATCCAGTTCACGCCCGACCTGATGCCTTCGGATATCACCGGGACCGAGATTTTGCGGGAGTCGGCGGGGGGAGAGCGTTCCATGGAATTTCAGAAAGGGCCGATTTTTGCCAACCTGATCCTGGCGGATGAGATCAACCGGACGCCGCCCAAAACGCAGAGTGCGCTGCTCGAGGCGATGCAGGAGCATCAGGTTTCTGTGGCCGGGCGGTCGTTGCGGTTGGAGGAACCGTTTTTCGTGCTGGCAACGCAAAATCCGATTGAGATGGAGGGCACCTATCCGTTGCCTGAGGCGCAGCTCGATCGGTTCATGTTCAACGTCACCATCGATTACCTGAGCGAGGACGAGGAGGTCGCGGTGGTGCGCAAGACCACGGGGGTGCCGGGGGAAGCCCCGCGCCGTCTGTTCAACGGGACCGATGTGTTGAATTTTCATCGGTTGGTGCGGCGCGTCCCGGTTTCCGAGGAGGTGGCTCGTTTTGCCGTCCGGCTCGTGGCCGCCTCGCGCCCGAACCGGGAGGGATCGCCTCCGTATGTCAACGAGTGGGTGGAGTGGGGAGCCGGGACCCGCGCGGCGCAGAATCTGATCCTGGCCGGGAAAGCCCGGGCCTTGCTGGAGGGGCGGGCCCACGTCGCCGAGGCAGATGTAAGGGCGTTGGCTCTGCCGGTGCTGCGCCATCGCATCCTGGTGAACTTCCGCGCGGAAGCTGAGGGCGTGACCGTGGCCCAGGTGATCGATCATCTGCTCTCCCGGTGAACGATTCCAAGGTTCCAGGCGCACCCCGCTTCCTCGATCCCGCGGCTCTCATGCGGATCCGGTCCCTCGAGCTGCGGGCCCGGGCGGTGGTCGAGGGATTTTGGCGAGGGCTGCACCGCAGTCCTTTCCACGGTTTTTCTGTCGAATTCAGCGAATACCGCCAATACGCCCAAGGGGATGATCCGCGTTATCTGGACTGGAAGGTCCTGGCGCGGAGCGATCGTCATTTCATCAAGAAATATGAAGACGAGACCAGTCTGCGTGCCCATTTTTTTGTGGACCAGAGCCGCTCCATGACGTTCGGCTCCGGGGCGGTGCGCAAGGTGGATTATGCGAACACGCTGGCAGCGAGCCTGGGTTATTTTCTTTCGAGACAGGGCGACGCGATCGGGTTGACCACGTTTCATGAACGGATTGCGGAGCAGTTGCCACCCCGTTCCCGGCCGGGTCATTTGCGCCGATTCCTGGCCATGCTGCAGCGGGAGGCCTGCGGAACCGGGACCGGTCTGGAACGGATGTTGCGCCAGATCCCGGTCTTGTGCCGGAAACGTGGCCTCGTGGTGGTGGTTTCGGATTTTCTGGTTCCGGCCGGGGAGATCGTGTCTGGGCTGAAGTCCCTCCGGGCCGCCGGCCACGACGTGGTTCTTTTCCGGGTGTTGGACCCGGTCGAAGTGACCTTTGCCTTCGACCGGGCCGGGCATTTTCTGGATGTGGAGAGCGGTCGTGAACTCTTCGTGAATCCCATCGCGGCGGGGGAGCGCTACCGGCAACGGTTCGCCGAACACGAACAAGCGGTGCGCCAGGCGGCCCAGGAAAACCGGATCGAGTGGGTGTCGCTCACCACGGACCGGCCACTCGAGGAAGCGCTCTGGGAGTTCTTGACCCGGCGCCGCCGCCAGCGCAACGCAAAAACGGCTTCGCGCCGGACCCGCAAACCTTGAACGGAGAGAGCTTGCCTCCCGGCTCCGGCTCCGCAATGCTGCGGGCAGATCCATGCTCCGTCCACGCAAGAAATACACCGTCCACGATCTCCGACAACTCAAGGGCAAACGTTGCCTGACCCACATTCACGTGAAGTCGCCCGAGGAAGCGGCGGCGGCAGAGGCGGCCGGGGTGGACCTCATGAGCTGCAGTTTCGACACCCCCGAGTCGCAGGCGCGGTTGCCCTTGCTGGTGGCGGCGGCGCCGAACAGTTTTTTGTCCGGGGCCACGCCGCACGGTCTGGCCTCGGCCGAGGAAGCCATTCGGGTGGCGTTCCGCGCGCTCGAGGTCGGGGCCAGTTCCGTCTACTGCTCCGCCAGCCCGATGATCATCGAGGCGATGGCTCGGGAGGGCATTCCGGTGGTGGGGCACCTGGGCATGGTTCCCCGCCATGTCACCTGGACCGGGTATCGCGCCATCGGCAAAACCGTCGAAGAAGCGCAGGAACTCTATCGCAAAATGAAAACGTTGGAGAGCGCCGGCGCCTATGCCGCCGAGTTGGAGGTGGTGCCGCACAATTTGGCGAGCTTCCTCTGCGCCCGCACCAGCATGATTTTGATGTCGCTCGGTTCAGGCAGTGGCTGTGACACCCAGTTCCTCTTTTCCGATGACATCCTGGGCGACTACGAAGAGCGCTTGCCGCGTCATGCCAAGGCTTACCGCAATTTTCTGGAGGAAAACCGCCGGTTGCAGCGGGAACGGATCGCGGCGTTTTCAGAATACATCGCCGACGTGAAAGAGGGGCGGTTCCCGGAGCGGAGCCATCTTGTGGAAATGGACGATGCGTTGCTCGACCAGTTCGTCCTCGCGTTGGAACATGGGAGTTAAGGTTGCGGAGCGACGGGACTTTTCGAGGCCGGGACGATTCGTCCCTTGAGGACGAGTTCGGTTTTTCCGGTGGGGTGTTTTTCATCGCCGAAGAAGGCTTCGTTGAAGGCCTCGGGGGCATTGCGGAAGCCGCGCACGGTGGCGACCTCCCCGTTCTCCAGGGCGAGCTTGGTCCGGTATTCCCTGAAGGCATGGCTTCGGTCCGGCACCCCGTTCTCTCCGGAGATGGTGACCTGAGGCATCAGATCGAGTTGGACCGTCCCGGAGGTTCTGGAGGGGGCGACGACGATGGAGGTGGAGATGCGGGTGGTTTCGAAGATCGGCAGCTCTGGAACCGTGTTTCTGAGGAGATCTCCCATGGCCAGGGGGCGGGGAATTCGTCCCTGCAAAGGCACCAGGGAAGCCGTGCCGAAGGGAAGCACCGGGGATCCGTAGGGAACGAATCCGGCGAATTGGACATCCTCAAAGCGGAGATTCACTTGCACACTGCCGTCCTGGTTGGCCACGGCGTTTGATTCCAGGGTGGTTCCCACGCTGCGCCGACCGAACCGGGTGGGAGTGGCCGGGATCACGAGGTATTGACCATTCGGTTGCAGGATGACTCGGGGAGGCGCGAATTCCAACGGGACGGGAAAGTCGCGTCCGCCGCTGAAGGGATCCTGCGCCGGCGGAGCCACGGCTGGCACGATCCCTCCGGTGCGCACGCCGACGTGCAGTTCCAGCACTGGATCCGGGAGGTGCAAAGCCTGGATGGCGCGTTCCGCAGCCTCGATGCGCTCCGGTTGGTCGATCACCAGGACGGAGCCTTTCTCGGGCAGAATGACGAAGCGGCCCTCTGGGGACAGGGCGGCTTGAACGGTCGACTTGATGACTTCGGCCGGAGCAAAGTTGGTGGAGATTTCGCGGCGGGCGGGTTCCTGGGCCGGAAGGAAGCCCGGAACCAGAAACAGCACCGAGGCCAGGTGGATCGGGATCTTCATCGATCCACTCTGCCAGAGAGATCATTCTGAATCCAGCCCCGCGAGACCGGCAAAGACAGATTCCGCCGGCGGTTCGGCCGGAATGGCCCCGCCCTTCTCGAGGTGACGGTCGCAGATCGCGAAAAACTCCGCCTCCTCGCGCACCCGTTTCATCTCGTGGAGGAAGCGTTCATTTTGACCGAGCCCGGGCGCAATGAAATTGAGATAACGCTTCATCCGGGTGATGTGCTGCAGGGCAGTGGCGTCCTCGTTGCGGGTCTCGCGATAGAGCTGCTCGATGTAGCGGCGGAGCTCCCCGGAGTCTGGTGGTGGGAGGACCGTCCCCGTGGCAAAGTAATGACGAAGGTGGGCGAAGATCCACGGGTGACGGATCGCGCCCCGACCAATCATGAGCCCGGCGGCCCCGGTTTTTTTCAGGGTGAGCAGGGCGGTGCGGAGCGAGACCACGTTCCCGTTGGCCAGCACCGGGCAGGGGAGCCGTTCGACCGCGAGCCGGATCTGATCGTAGTGGATGCTGGATTGGTAGCGCTCCGCCACGGTCCGGCCGTGCACGGAGAGGAGATCGATCCGGTGCCGCGCGAAGACGTCCAGCAGTTGGTCAAACTCTTCGGGGCGCTCGTATCCGATTCTGGTTTTTACGGTGAAAGCCACCTGAATGCAGGAGCGGAGCGCCTCGAGGATTGCGTCCACTTTGGCCGGGTTCCGCAACAAGCCCCCGCCGGAGTGTTTGCTGCAGACGCACGGGGCGGGGCATCCCAGGTTGAGATCGATGCCGGCCACCGGATGCCGTTGCAGCTCGGTCGCGGTCGTCACGAGGCGGTCGATGTCTTCGCCGATCATCTGCGCCACCACCGGTTTCCCCGTCGGATTTTCGGTGATGGACCGGAGGATGTCACGGTCCAACCGGGAATGGGCGTGGACCCGGAAATATTCGGTGAAGTAGAGATCGGGATCTCCGTGCGTGTGGAGGACGCGCATGAAGGCGAGATCGGTCACCTCCTGCATCGGGGCCAACGCCAGCAGGGGCGGCCGGGTCACGGGGAGGGGAGAGACCCCGATCGGGCTCTCCATCACCAGTAAGTGGGTTCCTTGGCCTCGATCTCCTCGCTGACCCGCGCTCCCGCGAAGAAATTCCCGCCGCTCGGAGTGGTGAGCCGGTAGAGCTTGCGGGTCGTGTCCCATTGGGCGCGGGCGTGCTTTCCGTCCCGGATGATCGGTTCCAGCTTCAAGCCCCCCTGAAACCGGTTCCACCGATCCAGCAGATACCAGGAGTCCCCGATGCGCAACACCCCGAACTGGTGCTTAAGCCGGGGGGCTTTCGTGGGATCGGACGATTTGTAGCGGTTCTGGCAGTGCAGAATGTCCGCCTTCTGGAACCCGTAATGCTTGGCCAGACAGATGGTCACGATGGCTCCCTCTCCGCAGTTTCCATACTGGTAGAAGCCGTCCATGCTCTGTTTGAAGAGGGTGTCGATCAGCGTTTTGCGGACCCCGTTGCAATCGCACGGCCAAATCGAGGCGATCAATTTTTTTCGCTCGGCCCAGAACGGGTCGGAGGGACTGCGGGGCGCGTTTTTCATGTGCCCAGCCAATTTGGAGTATTGGCTGATCTGCTCGCCCAACGCCTTCTTGCGGTTCTCCAGGTCGGTCGGGGTTTTTCCGGGCCACAAGAAGATCTTGGTTCCCTTGTGTTCTCCGATGTCGGCGCAACCGAGGCGGGGCCAGCAGGCCAGCAAAAGAACCGCGAGCAGGAGGCCCGGGCCGGGTTGGGTCCGGGGCATCCTGCGGCCCGATCTGCAAGGGGAATGACCACCAGTGGATTTCATGGGGTGGCACTCATGCCGTGGTCGTTCCCGTACGTCAAGTGATCGCCATGTCAGGGAGAACGGCATCGCTGGCCCGATGTGAACACCCGGAAAACAAAATTGCGAAAAAAGCAGAAAGTCGAAAATCAAATTATGAAAATTCCAACAAGCTCTTGCAAATTATGGATTGAGAGTCATCTTTTGGAAAATTTGCACCTCGGCGGATTCCGCGCCGGATCATTCCCATCCCCGATCAACAATGTTCTCCACGACCCCTTCATTCCATTTTCGGTGGCTCGCTTTTGCGACCTTTCTCTTGGGTGGTGCGGCTTTCGGGCAGACCGTGGCGATCAATGCGGGCGGGCCTGCGACCGGCGGGTTTTCTGCAGACGCCAAATTCTTCAACGGATTCGTCTACCAAAATGCGGCGGCGACCATCTCCGGAGCGGTGGAGGCTCCTGCAGCGGTTTACAAGACGGAGCGGTGGGGCAATTTCTCCTACACGTTCTCGGGTCTGGCGGTCGGAGCCTCCTTTGAAGTGCGCCTGCACTTCGCAGAGATTTTCTGGACAGCTCCGGGCAAGCGTCTCTTCGACGTCACCATCAACGGCGTGAAGGCGCTGGAGAGCTACGATATTTTTGCCAAGGCGGGGGCGAACACCGCCATTGTGGAAAAGTTGGCCACGAAAGCGGATGAGGACGGGAAGGTGTTGGTCGAGTTCGCCTCCGTGTTGGACAACGCCAAGCTGAGCGCCATCGAGCTGCGGCCGCTCTTTTCCGGGGTCACCCAAGCGCGGGCGGCCCTTCAGCCGGGCAAGGGCAAGGACGGAGCGGTGGGGGCGTTTTTGAATGGGGTGCTGCCCCAAGTGAACCCCTCGCAGCTTTCTGGTGCGGACGGATGGGCCGTGGTTCCGGCCTTCCCCAACCTGGCGGGCAATTTCAACGAGTTGATGGACATCGACTACGTGCCCCGCACCAGTCCAGTGCAGATGATCCTCCGGCAGCGGGGTGGGATCGTGAGTGTGTGTCCGGAAAATCCCGCCGTGACCATGGGCGAGGTGAAAGTGTTCATGGATCTTTCGGGGGTGGTGTCGACCCAGGGCAACGGCGGTCTCAGCAGCCTGGCGTTTCACCCGGACTTCAATCTGCCCGGCTCGCCAAACAAGGATTCTGTCTATGCCTGGTATCAGACGATCCAGGGCGGGGTGATGTACAATCGGCTGTCGCGCTTCACCCGCAATCCGGTCACGGACAAGATCGACAATTCCACCGAGTTGATCATGATCCAACAGAAGGATCAGGCTCCGTTCGATCACACCGGGGGCGGCATCTGTTTTGACAAGGATGGATTCCTGGTTCTGGCGATCGGGGACCTTGAGTGGACGGATGAGGAATACACCGAGGCATTGACCTTGGGCGCTCTGTTTCAATGTTCGGTGATCCGGATCGATGTGAACATGGACCCGGTGAAGAGCTTTCCTGCCACCCGCACCTTGCAAGGCGGACTGGTCAACGGGATTCAGACGGAGAAGAGCCTCACGTCTGGACGCTATGCAGGAGCCAACAGCTTTTCCGGAATCGGTTATTATATCCCGAAGACAAATCCTTACAATGACGAGGACAAGGATGGAGGCTTCGATGCCGACGACAACGGCCCGGGCTACAACAAGGTGTTGAAGGAGAATTATGCCAAGGGGGTTCGGAATCCGTGGAACCTCACGAAGGATCCCCAGAATGATGACATTTACTTGTTCGACGCGGGCTCAAACCAGGACCCGAAGTATGAGGAGATCAATCTCCTGACGGCCGGCAAGGATTTCGGCTGGCCCTATTGGGAGGGCCCGGTCGCCAAAACCTATGAGACCGGAGTTCAACCCCCTGCCGGGGCGTTTCTCGGGCAGACCGATTACTGGCATTACGATCACCTCAACGGGAATGGGAACGCGATTGCCGACGGTGAGTTCTACCGTGGGACGACCCTTGCCGCTCTCCAAGGCAAGATGATCTTTGCCGATTTTACCTCCGGCAAGATTTGGGCCCTGGATCCCTCGGGTCCGGTCAAGACCAGCACGGTGTTGTATGATGGGGATGGCGGCGTGGCGGGTGTCGATGCCAGTTCGAATCAGGAGTCGGTTTATATCATTTACTACAACACCGGCGAGATCGGCAAACTGCAGAGTGTCGGGCTGCCCAATCCTCCGCCGCCGTTGCGGCTTTCCGATACGGGGGCCTTCACCAACCTGGCGACGTTGGCTCCCGTGGCGGGCATGATTCCGGTTGCTCCCGCCTCGCCCTTGTGGAGTGACAATGCATCGAAGCAGCGTTGGATTGTCATTCCCAATGATGGGGTCCGCGACACGGCGGAAGAAAAGATCGGGTTTTCGGAGAACGATCCTTGGACCTTCCCGGTGGGTTCGGTGTTTGTGAAGCATTTTGAATTGCCGGCGAGCGCCTCCAACCCGTCCAGCGTCTATCGATTGGAGACGCGCTTCCTGGTGCATGGTGAGGATGGCTATTTCGCTTTCACCTACCGTTGGAACCAGGATGGAACCGAGGCTTATCTGGCGAATGAAGGAGGCTCCGCATCGTTTTCAGTGGTTTCCGCGCAGGGAACCACCGTGAACCAAGTCTGGGATTTCCCCGGCCAAGCGGCTTGCATGGATTGTCATCAGGCCGCTGCCGGCCGGGTGCTTGGGGTCAAGACACGCTCGCTCAATTGGACCTACAACTACATTGATCTGCCCGCTCAGAATCAACTGTTGTATTTGAATTCAAAGGGATTGTTCCAGCAAGACCTGACATCGTCCCAGGTGGCGGGTTTCATGGCGGCGAAAGGTCTTGGCGACACCAGCGCGACGGTGGAGCATCGGGTGCGGTCTTATATTGACATGAATTGCTCGCATTGCCACATGCCGGGTGGAGTGGCGGGTCGTGCGACATTCGACGCCAGAATGACCACGCCCCTGGAGCTCGCTCAATTGATCGACGCCGCGCCGCAGGCGGACAATCTCGGGTTGGTGAATCCGAAATTGATCAAATCGGGTGATCCGGCGAATTCGGTGTTCGCCTTCCGTGACAGCAGCCGCAATCCCCTCATCCAGATGCCGCCGGTCGGCACCCGCTCCGTGGATTTCAAATACATGAGTCTCCTCAACACTTGGATCAACAGTTTGGGCGGGGTTTCAGGAGTGGATTCTGATGGCGACGGCGTGTTGGATGCGTTGGACGCCTTTCCCGACGACCCGCTGGAGTCGGGTGACAGTGACGGGGATGGCGTGGGCAACAATACGGTCCTGGGACCCAAGCTCAATGTCCTGGCGTTGAACGCGGGCGGAGCCGCTGTCGGGACGCTCGCGGCCGACCGGCTTTTCAGTGGGGGCAGCGTCCTGGCCAACAGCGCCGTGGTGACCGGAGCGCCGGTTGGGGTTCCCGTGAAAGTCTATCAGAGCGAGCGGCAAGGGAACTTTGGGTATACCTTTACGGGTCTGACTCCGGGGTCATATCACCGCGTGGAGCTTCACTTTGCGGAGACGCTCTGGACCGAGGCCGGGAAGCGGAAGTTTGATGTGGCCATCAATGGAAAGTTGATCCTGGACGACGTGGATCTCTTTGTGGCCGCCGGTGGGGCGAACAAGGCTTATGTCAAAGCGGTTGCGCTCAAGCCCGATGCCTCCGGCAAGATCGCCATTCAATTCACCGGGGTGACCGGTGTCGCCAAGGTGAACGCGATCACCCTCTCCAAGCACCTGGCGGTCACCTTGGCCGACACGGACGGAGACGGAGTGCCCGATGCGTCCGATCTCTTCCCGGCCGATCCAAGTGAATGGGCGGACGCCAATCGCGACGGCGTTGGCGACAATGTGATCCTGGGCGCGGTTCGATTGATTCGGGCCATCAATGCGGGTGGACCGGCGGTTTCCTCCTACATTCAGGATTCGAATTTCTCGGGCGGCAAGGTGATTTCCACCGCTGCGTCGAGCATCAAGAGTGTTTCCGCCGGGGTGCCTTCGGCGGTTTACCGAACCTCGCGCAACGGAAACTTCAGCTATGTCTTCACCGGGTTGCTGCCATCCGCCTATCACCGGGTGAATCTGCTCTTTGCGGAAACGTCCATGGATCGGGCCGGGAAGCGCCGCTTTGATGTCTTCATCAACGAGCAACTGCGCTTGAATGATTTTGATATCTTTGTCGCGGCCGGAGGGCGCGGCAAATCCGTCACCAAAGCGCTGATCTTCAAGACGGATGCCACGGGCAAGGCTGTCATCCGGTTTGCCTCGGTGGTGGCGGAGGCCAGGTTGCAAGGTCTGGCGCTCTATCAGCAGTCTGCCGTGACCATTTCCGACAGTGATGGAGATGGTGTGTCCAACGAACAGGATTTGTTTCCCAGTGATCCGAACGATTGGAAGGACGGCGATGGCGATGGCTTCGGGGACAATGCAGATCTCTATCCCTATGATCCGTTGGATTGGAAGGATTCCAATGGGGACGGCGCTGGTGACAACGTGGTTTTGGGGGGAGTTCTTCCCATCCGTCTGACCAACGCCGGGGGAAGTGCGACCGGCGGGTTCAAGGGCGACTCCGGGTTTTCCGGGGGCTCTGTGAAGACGGTGAAAACGTTCGCGGTGAAAGGGATTCCCGGAGTGCCTGTCAACATTCACCGCACTTCAAGGACTGGTGGCTTCAGCTATGTGATCACGGGTCTGGTGCCTTACGGTTATCACAAGGCCGATCTCTACCTGTCCGAAGACACCTGGACCCGGGCGGGTCAGCGCCGCTTTGATGTGCTGATCAACAACAGCCTCCGTCTCAACGACTTCGATATCTTCGCCGCGGCCGGCGGGATCAATAAGGCGATGGTGAAGGGGTTGATCTTCCGGGCTGATTCCACGGGTCGGGCGACGATCCGGTTTGTCTCGGTCACGGGAGAGGCCAAGTTGGATGGGATCGGCATCTTCAGGCAGGTTGCGGTCACCGCCTTCGACAGTGACGGGGACGGCGTGAACAACGGTCCGGACGCATTCCCGGCCAATCCATCGGAGTGGAGCGACGCCGATGGGGACGGTTATGGAGACAACGGCGATGCCTTCCCCGGAGATCCGGCGGAGTGGGCCGACGCCGATGGCAACGGGGTGGGGGACAATGTGGTGCTTGGGCCTCTGCAAGTGGTTCGTTCGATCAACGCGGGTGGCGGTTCCAGCGGGAGTTTCCTGGCGGATGTCAACTTCAGTGGTGGGGCCACGTTTTCCTCCTCGGCGAGTGTGACGGGCGCGCCGGTCGGGGTGCCTGCTTCGATCTTCCGCACGGACCGGAACGGCAACTTCGGTTATACCATCAGCGGTCTGGATCCGGCGGTCTATCACAAGATCGAACTCTACTTCGCCGAGGTGGTCTCCACGGGCGTCGGCAAGCGGGTCTTTGATGTGAGTGTCAATGGTGGGCTCAAGCTTGACAACTTCGACATCGTGGTGGCTGGCGGCGGTCTCAACAAGGCGGTGACGCGGGCCTTCACGCTCAAGCCAAGTGCGCTCGGCGTCATTTCCATCCAGTTCACTTCGGTGGTGGGCCGGGCCAAGCTCAGCGGGTTGACCCTTTCCAAGCATCTTCCGCCGGTGGTGCCCATGCCGGCGCTCGCCCAGGGTTCGGCCGGTTCTGGGGACGCGGATGGGGACGGTGTGAAAGACAGTCAGGACGCCTTTCCGGCGGACCCGACGGAGAGTGTGGACACTGATGGGGATGGAATGGGCGACAACGCCGACCTGTTCCCGGTGTCGGCAACCAGCACTGGGGCGAGTCGTTATACCATCCTGATTCCCGCGCCTGAGGGCGGTTCTGGCATCGGCAACGGGTATGGGTTCCTCACCCTGGGCGCAAAACTCACCGGACATCTCGAGATCACAACGGGCGATGGAACGCGGTTCTCCCAGGCCGTGAAAGTGACCAACCGTCAACTGGTCATCGATGCCGCCAGTCAGGGCGAGGGCGCCGTGGATACTTTGAAAGGGACCCTCACCTGGACCTCCAATCCGGGAGTGAGTGAGTGCAACGGGGCCTTGCAGTGGAGCTTGGGTGATCTGGGCGCAACCATCACGGTGCAGGCCATCGGGTCCCGTTACACCTTGGGTGCATTGCAGGGCCAGCTCAAGAAGGCGGAGGTGTTGGTGGATCTGTTGGGTGGATCGACCGATGTCGAAACCGGAGCGACGGTCGGAGGAAACGCAGTCACGTGGGCTCTTTCGGATGCCCCGGGCGTGTTCGATGCGGCCACCGGTTTCCTCATCTGGAACGTGACCAATGGGCAGGGAAGGCAAATGACGATCCGTGCGGTGTATTTCCAAGAGCAGAATCTGCTCGGAGGCTACTTTGATGATGGGGTGGAGGAACGAGGTGTGGTGAGCATCCTGCCCCGGTGAGTTATAAAAAAACCCAAATCGAAATCCAAACAAACAGAGCCATGTTTATTGAACGTCCCAACGGTCTGCTGCGGTTTCATGTGATGATCCAGGGTGGTGTCACCCTGCTCCTCATGGGGATCGTCTTCATTTGCTTTCAGGTTCTACATCCCATCGACACGGTGGATTGGATGATCTATGGAAGATATGCGGGGATCTTTTGTGCGGCCGTCCTGTTTGAATATATCACCCGTTCCCGTAGCCAGGGCAATCTCTTCACACTAACGGACCGCCGCAAGTTATCTCTGAGTCAGAAGCAGTTCACGTTCCCTCTGCTCGCGGTGCTGGGGGCCCTGTTCCTCTCCGGAGAGCCGGATCTTTCGCGTCCCCTGCTGATCACGTGGTTCGTGATCTATGGCGCCTGGATCTTCTGGTCCAATGCGCAGATGCCGGCCATCTTGAGCCGTTGGTTCTACTCCACCAAGAGGGAGGATGCCGCGCCCGTGGTGCTCATCGCCAATGCACGGGATGCGCGTCGTTTCCGGACCCGGGTCCGCAAGGGAGAGTTTCAGGGGATCCGGGTGGCTGGGTATGTCGATTTCGCCCACGGTGATTCCGAGGATTGCGACGTCCGCAAACTGGGGACGATCGGTGATCTCGACGCCATCTGTGCCGAGCAGGAAGTGGAGGGCGTCATCGTGGTGAACGCGCATTGGCACGACGACATCATCCTCGCCCTCTCCCAGTTCTGCGACCATCGCTCCATCCGGTTCATGCTGTATGAGGATCTGACCTCGCGTTACGGTCGCCGCCTGGTGCCCCATTGCCTCGGGTCCACGGACTTGGTGTTCACGATGCCGGAACCGTTGGAGAACCCGGTGAACCAGTTGATGAAACGGGTGCTGGATATTGGGATTGCCTTGGTGGCGCTCCTCTTCGTGCTGCCTCCGGTGGCCTTGATGGTGTCGGTCATCCACCGCTTGCATTCGCCGGGGCCGCTGTTTTTCGTGCAGCGCCGGTCAGGACGAGGCGGCCGTTGCTTCCCGATCGTCAAATTCCGGACCATGACCGCCGCGCCCCGCGACGAATCGGTGCAGGCCAAGAAACATGATCCCCGGGTGTTCAAGGGCGGAGCCTTTTTGAGGAAGTTCAGCCTGGACGAGTTGCCCCAGTTTTACAATGTGCTGGTGGGCGACATGAGCGTGGTGGGACCGCGGCCGCACTTGCCGAGTCACGACGAGATTTTCACGAGCGTCAGCGCGAATTATCCGGTCCGGCGGTTCGCCAAGCCCGGGATCACGGGACTGGCCCAGGTCAAGGGATGTCGGGGCGAGGCGATTCATCCGCGCGACGTCCGGAACCGGGTCCGTTGGGACATCGCCTACATCCGGCAGTGGTCGCTCTTGCTGGACATCGGAATCATCTTCATGACCGTGAAAGAGGCCATCGCGCCGTCTGAGAGGGCCTATTGAGGGCGGATTTGCGAGGCTGGGGCGAAGGAGCTCGAGTTCAACCGGGAGGCGAAAGAAGCTCAAATCGGTTGAATTTCGCCAAAAATTGACGATCAACAAAACAAGACATCACACCCATGCGCATTCTCATCACCGGCGGTGCCGGATTCCTTGGTTCCCACCTCTGTGACCGGTTGTTGGGTGAGGGGCACGAGGTCATCTGCCTGGACAATTTTTTCACGGGCCGGAAGGAAAACATCGGGCATCTGCTGGGCCGACCGGACTTTGAGTTGGTGCGCCACGATGTGATCGATCCCTTCAAGTGCGAGGTGGACCAGATTTACAACCTGGCTTGTCCGGCATCGCCTCCGCACTACCAATACAACGCGATCAAGACCGTCAAGACCTCGGTGATGGGGGCGATCAACTCGCTGGGGCTGGCGAAGCGGATCCGGGCCCGGATTTTGCAGGCGAGCACTTCGGAAGTCTATGGGGATCCGGCGGTGCATCCGCAGCCCGAGAGTTATTGGGGGAACGTCAACCCGATCGGGATTCGCTCCTGTTACGACGAGGGCAAGCGGGTGGCGGAGACTCTGTTCATGGACTATCACCGCCAGAACGGGGTCGATGTCCGGATCGTCCGGATTTTCAATACCTACGGTCCGCGGATGCATCCGAATGACGGCCGGGTGGTGTCGAACTTCATCGTTCAGGCGTTGCGGGGCGACGACATCACGATTTACGGGGACGGCACCCAGACCCGGTCGTTTTGCTTTGTGGATGATCTGTTGGAGGCCATGACGCGGACCATGAATCAGACCGGAACGATCGGTCCGGTGAACATTGGAAACCCGGATGAATTCACCATGCTGGAGTTGGCTGAACTGACCATCCGTTTGACCGGGAGTCGTTCCAAGATCACGCATCGTCCGTTGCCGGGGGATGACCCGAAGCAGCGCCGACCAGACATCAGCGTGGCCAAACAGTTCCTGGGCGGTTGGACGCCATCGATTCCCCTGGAAGAGGGGTTGCGCCGCACCATCGCCTACTTCAAGACGCAGATCTGAACTTTACCCAATCATGAGCAAAATCTGTTGCATCGGAGCCGGTTATGTCGGCGGGCCCACCATGGCCATGATCGCCTGCAAGGCCCCGGATGTTCGGGTCACGGTGGTCGATCTGAACGAGAAGAGGATCGCGGCGTGGAATTCCGACGTCCTCCCGGTTTACGAGCCCGGCCTCGATGAATTGGTGCGGGAGGCGAGAGGGCGGAACCTGTTTTTCTCGACGGACGTGACCGGAGCGATTCGCGAGGCGGACATCATCTTTGTCTCGGTGAACACGCCGACGAAGATGAATGGGATCGGAGCCGGACGGGCTGCGGATTTGCGCTACGTGGAGTCGGTGGCCCGGACCATCGCGGAAGTGGCGACCACGCCGAAGATCATTGTCGAGAAGTCCACGGTGCCGGTCCGGACCGCGACGACGATTCAGGAGATCCTCGAGGCGCACCCGTCCGCGGCGAAGTGTCAGGTTCTCTCCAACCCGGAGTTTTTGGCGGAGGGCACGGCGGTGGCGGACCTGCTCAACCCAGACCGCGTGCTGATTGGTGGGGAGCGGACTCCTGAAGGGGCGGCGGCGATCGAGACGCTGGCCGGCATCTACGCCCGTTGGGTGCCGCGGGAGCGGATCATCACGACGAATCTCTGGTCTTCCGAGCTGTCCAAGCTGGTGGCGAATGCGTTTTTGGCGCAACGGATTTCCTCGATCAACGCGATCTCGGCCCTGTGCGAGGCGACCGGTGCGGACGTGGACGAGGTGGCCCATGCGATTGGGCGCGACAGCCGGATCGGGCCAAAATTTCTCAAGGCATCGGTTGGGTTTGGGGGATCCTGCTTCCAGAAAG
Source organism: Verrucomicrobiota bacterium (assembly GCA_003402735.1). Classification (GTDB taxonomy): domain Bacteria; phylum Verrucomicrobiota; class Verrucomicrobiia; order Verrucomicrobiales; family DEV007; genus V1-115. Next base: position 4,006 of record QQNE01000068.1, on the reverse strand, counting down.
ACGTGCTGAACCTGGTCTATCTCTGTGAGCACTTTGGCTTGCCGGAGGTGGCCGAATATTGGGAGAGCGTGATCCGGATGAACGATTGGCAAAAAGGGCGCTTTGCCAGCACCCTGGTGAAGACTCTCTACAATACCGTGGCGGACAAACGGATTGCGGTGCTTGGCTTTGCCTTCAAGAAAGACACCAACGACACCCGGGAGTCGGCGGCCATCCAGGTCTGCCGTGACCTGTTGTCGGAGCACGCCAACGTGGTCGTCTACGATCCCAAGGTCGGTGAAGAGCAGATCGTGGCGGATCTCTTCGGCAAGGAGCCGCGCAGCCCGCGGTTGACGGTGGCCCGGAGTGCGATGGAGGCTTGTGCCGGCGCGCACGCGATTGCGGTGGTGACCGAGTGGGACGAGTTCCGGGGCTTGGACTACGCCTCCATTTTCGAAACCATGCCGAAGCCGGCCTTCCTTTTCGATGGCCGAAACATCCTGAACCTGGACAAGTTGCGGGAGATTGGCTTCCGCGCCTACGGGATCGGCAAGTGAGCCCCGGGGCAAGGTCCGCGCAACGGAACGGAGACGCTGAGGGGGCCGTTCAGACGGCGCAGGCCTGGAGGGATTCGATCCGGAGGAAGTCGGGGTAGACGGAGGCGAGCCCGGTGCGGAGATCGATGGTGGGAGTCCACCCGAGAGATCTCAGACGGGAGGAATCGAGAATCTTTCGCGGGGTGCCGTCGGGTTTGGACGGATCAAAGACGATCTCGCCGGGATAGCCGACGGCATCAGCCACCATCCGGGCCAGATCGGAGATGGAAACTTCGCTCCCCGATCCCACGTTCACCAGGGAGGGCGGATTTTCCAATCCAAGGAGATGGAGGCAACCGGAGGCGAGGTCGTCCACGTGGAGGAATTCTCTGAGAGGGGTGCCTGAACCCCAGACCACTACCTGCGGGAGGCGGGCTTCCCTGGCTGCGTGGAAGCGGCGGATCAAAGCGGGGATGACGTGGGAGTTTTCGGGGTGGTAGTTGTCGCCCGGCCCGTAGAGGTTGCACGGCATGGCCGAGTGGAAGAGGCGCCCATACTGGGTCCGATAGTGCTCACACAATTTCAGTCCGGCGATCTTGGCCAGGGCATAAGCCTCGTTGGTCGGCTCCAGCGCGCCGGTGAGAAGGCTGTCCTCGGGAATGGGCTGAGGAGCGAATTTGGGGTAAATGCAGGAACTCCCGAGGAACAGCAGTCGACCGGTTCCCACCAAGTTTGCCGCGTGGATGACGTTGGCGGCGATGAGAAGATTGTCGTAGAGAAAGTCCGCGGGGTAGGTGGCGTTGGCGTGGATGCCGCCGACCTTGGCCGCGGCGAGCACGATCACGTTGGGGCGGTGGTGGAACAGGAATTCCTCCACGTCAGCTTGACGGGTCAGATCGAGTTCGGCGTGGGTCGCGGTGAGAATTTCCCGATGGCCCTGGCCCCCTTGGCGTTGCAGGGCGCGCACCAGGGCGCTGCCCACCATCCCGCGGTGTCCCGCCACGTAAATCTTTTCCAGCTTCTGCATGGTTCCTCTGCGGCCCGGTCCGAGGACCGGGTCCGATCATGGAAAACCAGGAAGAAACCAGACGCAAACCGGGATTCGGTCCAGTTGTCAGAAACCCAGCGGCCCGGCCCAGAAGGGAAGGTCTTTCGGAGATCGTGCGCGGCCAAACGCCAACGCCTCATCGTGTTCTCAAGACAAAGTCCATCGCGGCGTCGCAGAGAATTTCAACAGGCTCCCGGGCGAGAGGACTTTGCGGGCCCATCAGCGGGATGGCTGGGGAATCAAGCGCCGGGACAGTTGGTCGTAGGCCTTGACCAGGTATTTGTATTGGGGGGACGTCTTGTGGTTGCGCATGGGCAGTTGGTTCAGGATGCCTCCGCGGATTCTGGCCCCGGCCGCGATCAATTCTTGTTCGGCTTGCCGGAAAGAGGGCACCGGAGTGGAGCGGGTGTTGGCCAGGAGGAGAACCTCATCGCACAGGGCGCCAATCAAGAGAGTGTCGGCCGCCGGCAAAACGGGAGCGCTGTCGATGATGACCCTGGGGAATTGTTTCTTGAGGTTGCTGATCAACGAAGCCAGGGCGGCGCTGCTGAGGCGGTCGTGGGCCTGGAAAGCGGAGCTGCCGGCGGTGAGGACCATGAGTCCGTCCGTTTTGATCAGCGCGTCCTCGATCGTGGACTTGCCGAGGAGGATGTCCGAAACGCCAAGGTCGTTGGCAAGGCGCAGGTCTCGATGCACGGAGGGGCGTTGCAGATCGAGATCGACGAGCACCACGCTTCCCGGATTGCCCCGGACCATGGAGAGGGCCAGCGCGGAGGCCACGGAAGTCTTGCCTTCCTGGGGGAGCGCGCTGGTGATGAGCAGCGAGCCGGAGGGCCCCGCGTTCGGGCAGCCGAGCCGGATGCGCAGGTTCCGGATCTGTTCCATCAGTGGGTTGAAGCCCTTGGTGGCATCCACCATTTCGTAGGGGGTTGTCTCCGGAGAGGGGAATTCATTGATCATTCCCAGCAGCGGCAGCGAAGTGCTGGCTTGCCAATCCGATGCGCTTTCCAGCCTGGGGCGGAAGAAGGCGAGCAACAGGGCGGCGATGGATCCGAAGCAGAGCCCGAGCACGATGGCTCCGGCGATGACCAGCGGCTTGTTGGGGAAAACTTCCTGGTCCAGACGAGGAATCACCGCTCTCTGAAAGAGACGAAGATCGAGTTCGGTATCATTGTTGGCGATGCGCACTTCGTTGAGCCGGACGCTGAGACTGGTGTGCAAGCTGCGCATCCCTTCGAGTTCTGAACTGAGGAAAAGGTAACGGGCGGCCAGGAGATTTTCGATTTGGCTCGGCGGAACCTCGCTCGATTTGCTGCTGCTCAAGGCGTCGAGCCAGTAAGCGCTCTCAATCGGGTTCGTGCGGATTTTTTCGAATTCCTGGGCCAGGGCCTCTTCCTGTCTCCCGACCACTTCCATGGCCTCGATCATTTTGGGATGCTTCTCCTTGTAGCGTCCGGCCAACGTTTTCAGCTCGTTGCGGGATTCCGTAAGGGCGGTGCGCAATTCCTCCGGGCGGGTATAGAGAGCGATCCGGCGTTGGGACTCGATCATGCGGTTGTTCACATCGCGAAAGTCACCCTCCAGGTCCTCGATCTTCTTGCCGGCGAAGGCTGCCCGGCTGGAGATCCCATCCGTGATCACCACGTTCACGAAGGTATCGGCCATCAGGGCGGCCACGGCCGGTTCTTCATGCACCGCCACGACGTCGATCAACCGGGTCTTCTTCACCGGTTCCACGGTGACGGAATCCTTGAGCAATTCGATGATCGCGTCCTCCAGGGGAAGTGCCTTCCCGGGAGGTAGACTCCGAGCGGCTTCGGCCAGACCGGGTTGCAGCGCCTTCTGCAGATCCTTGTCGGCCGCCACCTTGGAGAGAAACTCATGACGCATGAGCTTCGCAGCCGTCGTGGTGATGTCCTCCTCGGTCAACACGTTGACGGAGCCGTCCGTGATCACCTTGCCGAAAAGGTCCTGCTTCTCGACCTCAGGCGAAAAGGGGCGGGCTTCGAGCGTCGCAATGGCTTGGTAACGAGGCGTGGCGACCTTGAGGAAGATCAGGGCGAGGCCGATCATGCCCAAGAGAACGAGGCCGACAAGCGACTTGTGTTTCCAGATGACGCGCCAAAGAGCCGACAAATCGATCTCCTGATTGCGGTTCAAATCAGATGATCCATCCGAGATTGGTTCAGTGGCGGGAGGGGAGAGGAACGACGGACTCATGAATTTTGATCCTTAATATGGAATTTACATTCAATCAATCCGCAGGTCTAGCCGAAAATACTTATTCGCAAAATTTGTACATAGTATCAGGAAAAATCTCATGATTTCGCTCGGGGTGAAGTCTGGTGGAAAACCGCGGGCGCGAGAAAAATAGTTTGAATATATTGATCATCGGAGATAATTAACTTTTGTGATCAAGCACCTCGCTCTCGTTTCGGTCCTT
>QQNE01000067.1 GCA_003402735.1 Verrucomicrobiota bacterium | reverse complement strand
GAGGGAAAGCCTCGGTGGTTCCGGTGGAGAAGATCAACCTGCACTTCAACGGGGATTTTCACGCGATCACGGCGGCGCACAACCTGATCGCGGCGGTGCTCGACAACCGGCTTCATTTCAAGGAGACGGACCTGGACCCGGACCATGTGCTTTGGAAGCGGGTGCTAGATTGCAATGACCGGGCGTTGCGCAGCATTCGGCTGGGGCCTGAGGATGGGCGGGGAAGCAGTCGGCGTTCCGGCTTCGATATCACGGCGGCCAGTGAGGTGATGGCGATTCTGTGCCTGGCCGAGGGGATCGAGGATCTCCGTGCTCGGCTCGACCGCATCCTGCTCGGGTTCAGCGCGAAAGGCGAACCGGTTTGGGCCAAGGAGCTGAACATTACCGGGGCGTTGCTGGCGATTTTGCGAGACGCCCTGATGCCCAACCTGGTGCAATCGCTCGAAGGGGTGCCGGCGGTGATCCATGGCGGCCCGTTCGCCAACATCGCGCACGGATGCAATTCGGTGTTGGCGACGCGGGCGGCTCTGGCCGGGGCCGATTACGTGGTCACTGAGGCGGGTTTTGCGTTTGACCTGGGCGGGGAGAAATTCCACCACATCAAATGCCGGTCTTCGGGCTTGGCTCCGGCCGCGATCGTTCTCGTGGCCACGTTGCGCGCCCTGAAGATGCACGGAGGGGTGGCTTTGGAGAGCCTGTCGGTCCCGGATCCGGGAGCGGTGGAGCGCGGCCTGGAAAATTTGGCGGCTCATCTCGACGCGGCGGCCCTGTTTGAACGGCCGGTCGTGGTCGCTCTCAACCATTTTCCGACGGACACCGACGAGGAAATCGCCATCGTGCGGCGGTATTGCGAGGCCCGGGGCGTCGCTTGTCTGGTGTCGCGCGGTTTTGCGGATGGCGGTCCCGGCGGAGCGGAGTTGGCGGAGGCGGTTTTGGAGAAGGCAGCGGTTCCGAGTCCGGTGCTGCCGATGCTTTACCCGCTGGAGGCAACGCTTGCGGAGAAGATCGAGACCATCGCGAAGCGGGTTTACGGAGCGGACGGGGTGGATTTCACGGCAAATGCGCGTCGCAAGCTGGACTTGGCGGCGGCCATGGGTTGGTCGAGTTTGCCGGTGTGCATGGCCAAGACGCAGAACTCGCTTTCGGATGATCCCGAGCGGTTGGGGCGGCCCCGGGGCTTCCGGATCGTGGTGCGGGATTTGGAATTTGCGATCGGGGCGGGGTTTGTGGTGGCCCTGACTGGGAACATTCTGCGGATGCCGGCCTTGCCGCGCCGTCCGGCCGCCGAGCAGATTCAGGTGGGGGCAGACGGAACGATCACGGGATTAATGGCAGGTTGACGGGAATCCCCGCTTGATCAAGCGCCCACTGCGGCTAGTATCGCGGTTCGCTTTGTCCAGATCCCGGACATCTCCAGTGTTATTTATCCGCATCACGAACTTATGAACGCCACTCCAATCACAGTCGCGCACGGCGACGGCATCGGGCCCGAAATCATGGCGGCGACGCTCCACATCCTTCAAGAGGCGGGAGCGCAACTGGCCATTGAGACCATCGAGATCGGGGAACAGGTTTATCTTCGGGGCAACATGGCAGGGATCGAGCCATCGGCTTGGGATTCCCTGCGCAGCACCAAGGTGTTTCTGAAAGCGCCGATCACCACGCCGCAAGGAGGAGGGTTCAAGAGTTTGAACGTCACCACGCGGAAAGCGTTGGGCTTGTATGCGAACATTCGGCCCTGTGTGTCCTACCATCCGTTCATCGACACCAAACATCCGAAGATGGACGTGGTGATCGTGCGGGAAAATGAGGAGGACCTCTACGCGGGGATCGAGCACCGTCAGACGGTGGACGTCTACCAGTGCCTCAAGCTGATCACCCGTCCCGGGACGGAAAAGATCGTGCGGTATGCCTTTGACTACGCTCGCGCCAACGGTCGCAAGAAGGTCACCTGCTTCACCAAGGACAACATCATGAAGCTGACGGATGGTTTGTTCCACAAGGTGTTCGACGAGATCGGCGTGGAATATCCTGACCTGGAGAAGGAGCATTGGATCGTCGACATCGGGGCCGCCAAATTGGCCGACACCCCGGAAGTCTTCGACGTGGTGGTGATGCCGAACCTCTACGGGGACATCCTCTCCGACGTGGCGGCTCAGATCGCTGGATCGGTTGGTCTGGCAGGGTCCGCGAATGTGGGCTCCTCCTGCGCGATGTTCGAGGCGATCCACGGTTCCGCGCCGCGGCGGGCGGGCCAGAACCTGGCGAATCCATCCGGTCTGTTTCTGGGCGCGATCCAGATGCTGGTGCACATCGGCCAGACGGAGGTGGCGGAGCGGGCGCACAATGCGTGGCTCAAGACCATCGAGGATGGGGTGCACACCTATGACATTTTCCAGGAGGGCGTGTCCCGCCAGAAAGTGGGAACGAAAGAGTTCGCCAATGCAGTGGTGGCCCGCCTGGGTCAGAAGCCCGAGACGCTGAAGGCCGCGGTCTATCACAAGCCTGAGGGCGGTGGGTTCAAGGTGCCGGTTTACGAACGGCGGAGCGAGAAGAAGGAGCTCGTGGGGGCGGACGTCTTCATTGAATTCCTGGGTCGTCCGAATGAGCTTGGGGCCAAGTTGGAGCCGTTGGCGTCGGACGGAATGAAGTTGGAAATGCTCTCCAACCGCGGCATGGCTGTCTGGCCCAAGGGCATTGCGGAGACCTTCTGCGTCGATGTCTATCGGTGCCGCTTCAAGCTGCCGGACGGGAGCACCGGATCGGTTCCGCACAGCGTGATCCCGCAGCTTCTGAACCGGGTTCTCGGAGCCGGGCTTGAGTTTGTGAAGATGGAGTTGCTCTACAACTTCGACGGCCAACCGGGCTTTTCGCGCGGTCAAGGGCAGTAAAGCGGTCGTCGTTCTTCGCGATGGTTGCGGAATTCTGGGGAATTTCGGCACGAATCGTTGCGTGCGGGAGCGAAGCCTGCTGGAATGCCCCAACGATGAAATTTGCAATCCCCCTCCTCGTCCTGGCCTTGGCCGTTTGCCCGGTTTTCGCGGAAGTCACCGTGGAAAAGAGCGCGGCCGGGGCCGTAGTGAAAATCGATGGCCAGTTGTTCACCGAGTATGTGACGCATTCGGGCACCAAACCGATTTTGTGGCCCATTTTCGGGCCAAGCGGAACGAAGATGACCCGTGATTATCCGATGGTGAAAACCGCAGGCGAGACCGCGGATCACCCACATCATCGGTCCCTATGGTTTTCGTTCGACCGGGTCAATGAAGTGAATTTTTGGGCCGAACCGGCTAGCCTCACCGGCGGCGATCCCGCAAAGGACAAGCCGGGAATCGGGATGCAGAAGCACCGCGAGTTTTCGGTGCTGCAGGGGGGCGCTCACGAGGGCCGGATCGTGAGTTTGACGGATTGGATGGCGGCAGACGGCAAAAAGGTGCTCGAAGACCAGCGAACCATCACCTTCCAGGGCACCGCAGACGCCCGGGTGATCGACTTCGACATCGAGCTGAGGGCGACCGAAGGGGATGTCCAATTTGGGGATAGCAAGGAGGGGGTTTTTGGCGTCCGGGTGCCCACGAGCATGGACGTGGAGCAGAAGGTGGACAAGGCGGCGGAGCCCGGTCACATCATCACCAGTGAAGGTCTGAAGGATGCGGAGGCGTGGGGCAAGCCCGCCGCCTGGGTGGATTACCATGGCAAGGTGGGGGGCGAACATCTGGGAATCGCGATCTTGAATCATCCCTCCAGTTTCCGTTTTCCGACTCCCTGGCACGTCCGCACTTACGGACTCTTTGCGGCAAACTGTTTTGGGCTGAAGGCGTTCGACCCAAATGCCAAGCCCGGTGACTTTCGTTTGGAGAAAGGCAAATCCCTGGTGTTCCGCTACCGAGTCATCTTTCACCGCGGGGATGAAAAGGCGGGGAGGATCGCCGAAGCGTTCGCCAGCTATCGGGATGGCGCGAAGTGATCTGAGCTGAAACGGCAACCGCCCCGCCCGAAACCCACTCGGGCTCGGACGAGGCGGTGCATGCCACTGCGCTACTACTCCAAAGACTGGGTCAGTTTAGGTAGGTTTGCTAGAATGTCAATCTATCTTAAGTAAAAACCCGTTGATGCCCTTGATTTTTCTCTGCTTCCCCCGTTCAGTCAGGGCATGACTGCCCAGGATCGTCTTGACCAGCTGTTTGCTTATCTCCGGTTTGCCTCGATTTCCACCGACCGGGCCTATGCGGGGCAGGTGAGGGATTGCGCGAACTTTCTGATGGGGAAATTCGCTGGGATGGGGTTATCCCCGGAACTGCACGAAACGCCGGGGCATCCGGTGGTGGTGGCCCGTTCCGCGCGGAAGGAGGGGCGGCCCACGGTCTTGATTTACGGGCATTATGACGTGCAGCCGGTGGATCCGGTCAATCTTTGGACTTCGCCTCCGTTTGAGCCGGTGATCCGCGACGGGGTGATTTATGCCCGGGGGGCGACGGACAACAAGGGGCAGAACCTGGCGCATCTCCTGGGGGTGGAGCAGAGCCTGGCCGAGGAGGGCGATTTGCCGGTGAATGTGATCTTCCTGATCGAGGGAGAGGAGGAGATCGGGAGCAAGCATTTGGCGCCGTTTCTGGGCGCGCAGCGGGAGGCTTTGGCTTGCGACGTGGTGGCGGTCTCTGACACCGGGATGATCGGGCCGGGGGTGCCGACTTTGACCTACGGATTGCGGGGAATCGCCTGCCTCGAGTTCGTTGTGCGCGGCCCAGCTTTCGACCTGCATTCCGGGATTTATGGGGGCGGGGTGGCAAACCCGGCGATGGTGGCGTGTCAGCTCGTGGCCAGTTTGCGCGACGCGACCTCTGGCAAAATTCTGGTCGATGGCTTTTGCGACCGGGTTCGGCCGCTACAGGATTGGGAGAGTGCCACCTGGAAAAGGCTTCCGGATGGCGATGCCGCGTTGTTGGAACAGACCGGGGTGCCGGCCCTGTTTGGGGAGGTGGGATTCGATTCCTACGAGCGTCGTTGGGCGCGCCCGACGGTGGAGATCAACGGCATCGGCAGCGGTTATCAGGGCGAGGGCTCGAAAACGGTGATCGGCAAGGAGGCGATGGTGAAGATCTCCTGCCGCTTGGTGCCGGATCAGGATCCGGAGGAGATTCTCCAACTGGTGGCGGAGCACCTGCGCAAGCATTGCCCGCCGTCGGTGCGGTTGGAGATCGATCCGGGACACACCGGGATGCATTACCTGATGGATCCGTTTTCACCGCATGGGCGAGCGGCGCAGAATGCGTTGCGCAGCACGTTCGGTGCGGAGCCGATGTTGATTCGTGAGGGCGGCAGCATCCCGATCATCCGCAGTTTCAAGGACATTCTCGGGGTGGACACGCTGATGCTGGGGTTGGCTTTGCCGGATTGCATGGCGCACGCGCCGGACGAGAATTTCCCGGTGGCGAATTTTGAGGCGGGGATTCAGTTGAACCGGGCCTTGCTCAAGGAACTGGCGAAATGAAGGCCCAAGTCGTCGCCACCGTGACCACGCCGCAGGATCTGTCGTTCCTGCGCAGCCATCCCGACACCGTGGGGCAAGTCGATTGGCTGGAGCTCCGGCTGGATGATCTGCGGGAGCATCTCGAGGCGGCTGAAGAGGTTGCGGAGGCGTTCCGCGGGAAAGTTCTGATCACGGCCCGTCATCCCGCCGAGGGAGGCAAAGGAGATTTGCCGGAGCCCACCCGATTTGCGATGCTGCGCCGGTTTTTGCCGGTGGCGGGATGGATGGACGTGGAGTTGCGCACTGTTCCCGGAGCCGATGAGCTTTTGGGGGAAGCCCGAACGGCTGGGGTGCGGGTGATTGGTTCCTTCCACGATTTCGAGGCGATGCCGCCGGATCCGGTCTTGGGCGGGAGCATTGCCTCGGCGATGGCACACGGCTTGGACGCGGTCAAGCTGGCCGTCCGGATGGAGCGCATCAGCGACATCTTTGTCCTGGCCGCGATGGTGGAAACGAGTCCCATCCCGATTTCTGCGATGGGGATGGGCCCGGTGGGAAAACTTTCGCGACTGGTGCTGGCCCGGGCGGGATCGATTCTGAATTACGGGTATCTCCAGACGGCGAATGCGCCGGGCCAATGGCCGGCCGGGGAGCTGAAGCGCTTGATCTTGGCGATTGGAGAGTGACGGGGCGTGAGGGCCGTGCGGGAGATCAGCCCTTTGCCTTCGCCCAGGGATCTTTCAAGGCGACGGTGCGGTTGAAGACAGGTTTGCCCGGTTTGCTCAGCTTGGTATCGGCGCAAAAGTAGCCGATGCGTTCGAACTGCACGCGATCCCCCGGCTGCGCCATGGCAAGGCTGGGTTCGAGCAGGGCGTTTGGGATGATCTTGAGGGACTCGGGATTGAGCAGCGAGGTGAAGTCGTCGCCGACCTGTTCGACGCTGAAGAGTCGGTCGTAGAGACGGACTTCTGAGGGGATGGCGTGGGCGGCGGAGACCCAGTGGATGGTGCCCTTGACCTTGCGGCCGTCGGGTGGATTTTCTCCGCCGCGGGTGGCGGGATCGTGTGTGCAGCGGAGTTCCACGATCTGACCTGAGGGATCCTTGATGACTTCCTGGCACTTGATCCAATAGCCATAACGAAGCCTGACTTCCTGACCGACGGTGAGGCGGAAGTAGTTCTTGGGGGCGTTTTCCATGAAGTCATCCCGTTCGATGTAGAGTTCGCGGGAGAAGGGAACGATCCGGGTGCCGAGTGAGGGATCTTCGGGATTGATGAGGGCTTCCATCTCCTCGACCTGATGTTCGGGATAGGAGGTGATGACCACCTTGACCGGATCGAGCACGGCCATGACTCTGGGGGCACTGGCATTGAGATCATTGCGGATGGCGTATTCGAGGAGAGCGACATCCGTGAGGCTATTGAACTTGGTCAGGCCGATGGTCTCGATGAACTTGCGGATCGCGGCCGGGGTGTATCCGCGGCGACGCAGACCGGACAGGGTGGGCATGCGGGGATCGTCCCAGCCATCGACCAGTTTTTCTGCGACGAGTTGTTGGAGTTTGCGTTTGCTCATCACCGTGTAGGTGAGGTTGAGGCGGGCGAACTCGATCTGGCGTGGCTTGGCAGGAACGGAGCAGTGGTTGACAAACCAATCGTAAAGCGGTCGATGGTTCTCAAATTCCAGGGAACAGAGAGAGTGGGTGATCCCTTCGATGGCATCCGAGAGCGGGTGGGCGAAGTCGTACATCGGGTAGATGCACCAATCATCCCCGGTCCGGTGGTGATGGGCCTTGAGGACGCGATAGAGGGTCGGGTCCCGCATGATCAGGTTGGGGTGGGCCATATCGATTTTGGCGCGGAGGACGGCCTCACCTTCCCCGAATTCACCGGCGCGCATTCTGGCGAAGAGCGTCAGGTTTTCCGCGACGCTGCGGTTGCGGAAAGGGCTTTCCTTGCCGGGCTCGGTGAGATTGCCGCGGTATTCGCGCATTTGATCGGCGGTGAGTTCATCGACATAGGCCAGACCTTTCTCGATCAGCTCCACCGCGTAGCCGTAGAGCTGCTCGTAATAGTCCGAGGCATAGTAGAAGTGCTGGCCCCATTCGAAGCCCATCCAGCGGACATCTTCCTGGATCGATTCCACATATTCGACGTCTTCCTTGACGGGGTTGGTGTCGTCCATCCGCAGGTGGCAGCGGCTGTGCGGCACCTCCAGGGCGAGACCGAAATCGAGGCAAAAGGCCTTGGCGTGGCCGATGTGTAGGTAGCCGTTCGGTTCGGGGGGGAACCTGGTGACGACGTGGTCGTGTTTGCCCGACTTGAGGTCCTCAAGGACAATCTCGCGGATGAAATCCCGGGGTTCGAGGGTGGGGATAGCGGGTGTGTCTGGCATGGAGAGGGGATTTTCGGTCAGGGGTGGGCGAACGCAAAGGGAAAGGGAGCTGTCGCTGCTTGCTTCTTGGGCTGAAATGGGTTTGGTGGAGGAATCATACCCCTCACATGCGCACCTGTATTCTTTTTCTGACGATGATTGTGGGCCTGACGGCGGCCGAACCGGTCCGGTTGAGCTTGGCGGATTTTGTCAGTGCCAATGCCGGGGGACCGCCGCTGCCGGGTTGGAGCGAGCTCCCGGACGGAACCATTCATCTCACGGGCAAGGGACCGGGAAGTCTGATTTCTAAGGGGGAATACGAAAATTTTGAGCTGGAGTGGGAGTGGAAGATTTCGAGCGGCGGGAACAACGGCATCAAGTATTGGGTGACCAAGGTGGGCGGAAAGGAGTGGCTCGGGATCGAATACCAGATGATCGACGATTTGGCTCACGCCGATGGGCTCAGGGGAGGTTCCCACACCACCGCCGCGGTGTATGACATCAAGGAACCCGCCACCGACAAGGCCTACAAACCGGCGGGCGAGTGGAACCAGAGCAAAATCGTGGTGCAGGACGGGAAGGTTCAGCACTGGCTGAACGGCAAACTTGCCGCGGAGGCGGATACCCGTTCTCCGGAGTGGGCCGAGCGCCTCGCCAAGAGCAAGTTCAAGAACAAGACGGGATTCGCCCCGGGCAAGGGAAAGTTGATGCTGACCGAGCACGGTGACGAGACATGGTTCCGCAACTTGCGGATCACAGTCAAGTGAAGGAACCTCGGGGCCGGGCGGAGACGGGCATGAGCCGGTCGCCCGGCTCACCACGCGTTCTCAAAATGCCAAAGCTAAGTCCTTCGCGGAGGATTGCAACAAGTTCCTAACTGTTGGAACTGGTGCGGTAGGGGCGGATCGCTTTGATGGTGACGAGCCGGGTCTTGCTCGCATCTTCGGTGGGAAGTTCTGCGGTCTCGCCGATGGCTTTGCCGACCAGGGCTTGGCCGGCGCCGGTGGTGTAGGCGATGATTCCCTTGTCCGGGTCGCTGTCCCACGCCCCGAGGATGCAGAACGTCTCCTTGCGACCGGATTCGTCCTCGATGTCGACGTAGGTGCCGATCGAGCATTTGGAGAGGTCCGGAGAAGAGAAATCGGTTCCGCGAGCGCGGTGGAGATCCCGTTCTGTTTCCTCGCGCTGCCGACGGAGGACCGCCTCCTGTTGTTTGGCCGCCTTGTATTCGAAGTTTTCGCGGAGGTCGCCGTATTCCCTGGCGATCTTGATCTCTTCCCGGTTTTTGGGTTGGAGAACATTGACCAAGTGATCGAGTTCCTTCTGTTTGGCTTCGAGGCTTTCCCAGGAGACGATGATGCTCTCCTCTCTCTCTTCGGCCTGATTTCCGGTGATGAGATCCTGGATTTGGGGATGGCGCTTTACGATCCGGGCCAGCAAGGATTTGACGCTGAGTTGGTCGAACGCCGGGCTCATCATGAGGCGACGGGCGAAGCCGCGGACCATGTTCAGGTCTGCGTTCTCGATCAAATCGGGGATGAGCTCTGGATCCTCCTGAAGGGTCTCGGCCAAGCGGTTGGTGCGGCGGGTTTCATCGCCGAAGTGGTCCCGCTCGAGGCTGTTCATGATGACGGCGGCAAGTTCGAGGTCGACTACGTTGGCGGCTCGTCCCTTTCGTTCCTTGCAGATCCAGGCGATCAGGTCGGAAGTGTGAGCCCGTTGTTGGAGGCCGACGCGAAGGAAATCATCGAGTTCGTCTCCCCGGCCTTGATCGACGACGAACTTGGCGAGCTCGCCGACTCCGCGAATGCCGGCGGTGTTGAGCATGCCGAAAATGACAGTGGTCCACCTCTCCCCGAAAGCTTCGGGGAATGCTTCGAGGGCTTGGCGCTGTCGGGACACGCCCAGACTGCGCAGCGTTTCCCCCAGTCCGTCCCGCTCCAGGCGCAACAGATCGGCGAGTTGCGCGTGGGCCGGGTCCACGCTGAGGTCCGGGAAACGTTGCACCAGATCGGCGCGGGCCAGCAGCAATTCGATGGCCTGAGACAGCATCAGTTTGGCTCCTTTCTGGGCGGAATCGCTCAGATCGTTGACCACCTGTTGCAACTGCTGCTCGGGGGATTCAAAGGCGTCGGCGTTGCGCAGGATCGACTCCACCGCCTTGGCCTTGGAACGGAGATCGGCGGTTTGCAGGACCTCGCGCACCATGTCCTCGGCGGGGCATTGATCATCGCGACGCAACTGCATTGGCTGGTTGCGTTTGGAAGGGATGACGAATCGACGATCCCCCCGCAGGCGCTTCTTCGCGCCGTCCCACCAGGATTTGTATTTGCCTTCGGAGACGATGGTGCCCTTGACCACGGCGTCGAACTGATCGAGCGACATTTCATTCTGATGGCTCGCCAAGACGAGGCGGACCAATTCAACCGGATCCTCCTCCGCCAGTTTGCTGAGGGAGGCGCGGTCTTCAAAACGGCGCGCCAGGATGTGTTCCGCTGGAAGCGGGGATAGGGCAGTGGCCGCGAACTGCAGTTTCATCGCGTGGCCCGGCTTGGCCTCGAAATGGATCACCAGGCGGTCTCCGAGCAGGTCCCAGGAATCGACCTTGCCCACTCCCCAGCTTTTGTGCGTGCAAAATGCCCCGGGGGGCAGGCGGTCGATCTTGGTGGCCGTCTCCCGGTCAATCTTGGCTGATTCCAACAGCCGTGCGAGCTCCTCATCCATGCGGACCTCAAGCGTAGGCGGTATCGAAGGAAGACCAAGCAATTTTTGGATAAAAGGTTGCCAATCGTCTCCGGATTGTCTTAGGCTCCTCCCCATGAAGAAGGCTCTTGCGGTGCTCCTCGTGGCAGGAATCGGAACGTTGGCGGTGGCCGACATTCAATCTCCTCCGGGAAACAAATACACCCCGGTCCGGAAATTGAGCCGGGCTCTCTCCAACATTTTTTATGGGCCGCTCGAGGTGACCGCCACCTTCCAGCGCACCCTCGATGAGGAGGGCAACGTGGCCGCCTGGTCCCACGGCATCGTGAACGGGCTCGACCGCGCCGGGTCCCGCATCGGCTATGGACTCTACGAACTGGTGAACTTCCGCACCCCGATGTATAAGGAGAGCTACCGCGCCCCTTACGCCTCGGACAAATTCGATTCGGTCCACGGCTACACCGAGTATCCGACTTCCGCCGGGTTCACTTCAGCGAATTACGTGCGCCGCCAGTCCTTCTGATTTTCGGCCCCAGACCTTCTGCTCAAAGCGAAAACCGGATGAGTCGAATCATCCGGTTTTTTTGCGCCTTGGTGCTCCGGTCTGAGCGCCGCCGATGCCTGGATCAGCATTACCAGTTCTTGATCCACATCGAATCGTTCGCGTCCGACGGATCAGGATCGTTCCCCAGGCTCCAGAGGTCGTAAGTGGCGTTGTGTTTCGCCTTCGTGCCGGAAACGTAGTAGAGCGGGGTTCCCCAGGAATCCACAAGGATGTATTTGCCCTGCACCAGACGGACAAAGCCGTTTTGGGTCGAACCAGTTGTGGTGTCGACGGTCCCCGGATTGAGATCTCCCACGAAGGTTTTTACCGAGTCATCCTTGCCGCCGGTGGCGCTCCAGTCCGGTTTGCCGTCCTCGTTGTAATCACCGAACAGGGTGCGGTAGAGGATGTTGGCCCCATCATTGAGGTTGTCGCACCTCGGGTAAGAGCCGTATTCGGCATGGAACTGCTGCAGACCGGTTCCCAACATCTTCATGAGGCCGCGGGTGCGTTGTCTCGACATGTTGGCTTGGACGGGGCCGATGGACGCGGCCATGATGGCGGCGAGGCCGATCATGATGGCCATGACGAACAGGAGCTCGACCATGGTCCAGCCGTGTTTTCTTTGGTGGACGTTGGTTTGGGAAGGAAGATGCATCGGATGAATTTGGGAATGAGGATCAGTTGAGGCCTTCGTTCATCGCCGTGATGATGCTGACGAGGGGCAGGAAAAGGGCCAGCACGATGGTGCCGACGATGAGGGCCAGGCCCACGATCATGATCGGTTCGAGCATGGCGGTGAGACCGGCGACGGCGGTATCCACCTCGTCATCATAGACGTCGGCAATCTTCATGAGCATGTCGGGCAACTGGCCGGTCTCCTCGCCGACCTGGACCATGCTGATGACCATGGGCGGGAAGATTTTGCTGGCTTCGAGGGGAGTCACGATGGTTTCCCCCTCGCGCACGGCCTCGTGGACTTTGTCGATGGCCTCGGCCACGACGATGTTCCCGGCGGTGTCGCGGGTGATGTTGAGTGCCTGGAGGATGGGGACGCCGCTGCTCACTAGGGTGCCCAGAGTGCGGGAGAACCGCGCGATCGATGTCTTCTGTTGGACGCTGCCGACGATCGGCAATTTGAGGGCCACGCCATCGATCCAGCGGCGACCGCCCGGGGTCATTTGGATGAGCTTCCAGATGGCGAAGAGAACTCCGAAGCCGATGATGAGGAAGGGGAATTTGTTGCCGACGAAGTCGCTGGCGTTGATGACGAATTGGGTAATGACGGGCAGGGGTTTGCCGCGGAGCATTTCGTCGAAGATCTTCTGGAATTGCGGCACGATGAAGGCCAAGAGGAAGATGAGGATGGCGACGGCGATCACCATGACGATGATCGGGTAAACCATGGCGGCGACGACCTTGTTCTTGAGTTTCTGGGCCTTTTCCTGGTATTCCGCGAGGCGGTTGAGGACGACCTCGAGCACGCCGCCGAGTTCCCCGGCCTTGACCATGTTGACGTAGAGCTTGTTGAAGATCTTGGGGTGTTGCCCGAGGCTTTCGGAAAAGGTGCTCCCGGTTTGCACGCTGTCCGCCATCGTGTGGATGGCGCTGCTCATGATCTTGTTCTTTTCCTGTTCACTGAGCACCGAGAGACCCTTGAGCAGTGGCAACCCGGCATCGACCAGGGTGGCGAGCTGTCGGGTGAAGAGCATCAGGGTCTTCGGAGCGACTTTGCCGGTGACTTTGGCGGGTTTGCCTCCCTTTTTCTTGCCCCCTCCCTTGGAGGACTTGGTGGCCTTGCGCTTGGCCGCCGCGCCGACGCCGCCCTTGCCGGCCTCCCCGACCTTGGTGGGATAGAGTCCCTCGCGGCGCAGCATCTGGTAAGCCTCCGCTTCGTTGGGGGCGGTGAGGGTTCCGGTGGTTTCCTGACCACGGGAGTCGAGGGCGATATACTCGAAATTGGGCATGGCGAAAAAGTGGGAAAGGGATAGAGAAAAGGACGGGATGGGTGGTGGGAAGGACCTCCGCGGTCAGGTATATTTCAAGACTTCTTCGATGGTGGTGATGCCTTCAAAAATGCAGCGCAGACCATCTTCCCGGAGGGTTTTCATGCCCATCTCGATGGCCTTTTGTTTGAGCACCACGGTGCCGACCCGTTGGGTGACGAGATCCCGGAGGGTGTCGTTCATGTCCAGCAATTCAAAGAGTCCCTGGCGGCCTTTGTAACCGGTGTTGTTGCAGGTGGGACACCCGGCCCCGGTGTAGAATCTCTGGCTCCCCACGTCGTTGCGGGTCAGCTTGAGCTTGGAGAGGATGGTGTCGTTGGGCGGATAGGGGACCTTGCAGTTTGGGCAGATGGTCCGAAGGAGGCGCTGGGCCAGCACGCCCTGCATGGTGGCGGCCACCAGGAACGGCTCGCAACCCATGTCGACGAGACGGGTCACCGCGCCGGGGGCATCATTGGTGTGCAGGGTGGAAAACACCAAGTGCCCGGTCAGGGAGGCTTGAATCGCAATTTGCGCGGTCTCCAGGTCCCGCATCTCGCCCACCAGAATCCGATCCGGATCCTGCCGCAGGAAGGCGCGGAGAACCCGGCCAAAGTTGAGGCCGATCGCCTCGTTCACCGGCACCTGAATGATGCCGTCGATATCGTATTCGACCGGATCCTCAGCGGTGAGGATCTTGGTGTCGATGGTATTGATCTTGCGCAGGCAGGCGTAAAGCGTGGTGGTCTTGCCAGCTCCGGTCGGTCCGGTGCAAACAAAGATGCCGTTGGGCTTGATGATGGTCTCCTCAATGTATTCCGCGATGTAGGGCGGCAGGTTGAGGTTGTTGAGGTCCAGGTTCACCGAGCTTCGGTCCAGCACCCGTAGCACGACCGACTCGCCGAACTGCGTCGGGAGGGTGGAGACCCGCATGTCGATCGGCTGACCGCCGATGGTTTTCATGATCCGGCCGTCTTGCGGCAGCCGGCGCTCGGCGATGTTGAGGTTGGACATCACCTTGATCCGGGAGGTGATGGAGAGCTGCAGGTGCTGCGGAGGCGGGGCCATCTCGTAGAGGGCACCGTCCACCCGGTAACGGATCTTGAAGTCATCCTCGAACGGCTCGAAGTGGATGTCCGAGGCCCGCTCTTTAATGGCTTGGAAAAGGACGAGATCGACGTATCGGATGATCGGGGCGGAATTCGCCTCGGCCTCCAGATCGTCGTTGGAACCGGACAAGCTGTTGAGTTCCGACATGACATCGGAAAAATCATCCGGCGCCTTCTCCGCGTAACTCTTGTTGATGAGTTCCAGGATGCGGGCGGGTTCTGCGACGACGATCCGGATGTCCTGGTTCAGGGAGAAGCGCAAGTCCTCGACCGTGTTGGGATCGAGCGGATCGACCAGGGCGATGTAGAGCGATGTCTCGTCGAACTGGATGGGCAGGGCTTGGTGAAGCCGGGCAATTCCCGCCGGGACGGTGGCCACGATTTGCGGGGACGGCTCGAAACCGGACAGGTCGTAATAGACTCCGCCGATGTCCTCGGCGATGAGGTTGTAGAGACCGTCTTTGGTGATCAATTGATGGCTCTCGAGGGTATCGACAATGCTGGTCCCGGTCTGCCGGGCCTCCGCGAGATAATACTCGCCCTGCTCGGTCGAAAGCAGTTCGCGGTTGACCAGAAGGTCGATGATGGTGTCGGCGTTCATCAGCGGTCGCGTGGGGTGAAGATCAGTTGTTGTCCTGCATGGTGACGCGGATCACCTCGGAGCCGGAGGTGATTCCGGCGAGGACCTTGCGGATTCCGTCCTCACGGAGGGTGCGCATGCCGAGCTCGCGGGCCCGTTTGCGGAGTTGGGGGGTGGTCAGGTCAGCGTTGATGAGGCGGGCGACTTCATCATCGATGTTGAAAATTTCGAACAGGCCGATCCGGCCGCGGAAACCGGTGTTGCGGCACTCGCGGCAGCCGTGCGGGACCATGACGTTGGCCGCTTGCAACTGGCCCGCGTCCAGGCCGAGCCGGCGGATTTCCAGATCGGTCAGATCTCCCGGCCGTTTGCACTCCTTGCAGAGGCCACGGACGAGGCGCTGGGCCATGATGGCGCGGACCGCGGAGGAGATGAGGAATCGCTTCACGCCCATGTCCTCGAGACGGGCCACGGCGCTGGGCGCATCGTTGGTGTGGAGGGTGGAGAAGACAAGGTGGCCGGTTAGTGAGGCGTTGATCGCGATCGTGGCCGTCTCCAGGTCCCGGATCTCTCCGATCATGATGATGTTGGGCGCCTGGCGGAGAATGGCCCGCAGGGCGGAGTGGAAGGTCATCCCGATGTCCGCTTTCACGCCGACTTGGTTGATCCCGCTGAGCTGATACTCCACCGGATCTTCAACCGTGATGATCTTCTTGTCCGGCTTGTTGATTTCGTTGAGGCAGGCGTAAAGCGTCGTGGTCTTCCCGGAACCGGTCGGACCGGTCACCAGCACGATGCCGTCCGGAAGACGGAGATGGCGGCCGAAGGTCTCGTTGTCATCCGCCATGAATCCCAGTTGCGGCAGGCCGAGCACCAGTGAACTCTTGTCCAGGATCCGCATGACGATCGATTCCCCGTGGGAGGTCGGAACCGTGCTGACCCGCAGATCGAGTTCTTTCTTGCCGATCTTGGCCTGGATCCGACCGTCTTGCGGAATCCGCTTCTCGGCGATGGACATGCTGCCGGTCATGATCTTGATCCGGCTGACGATCGATGGCAGCAGCTTGCGTGGATGGCTGGCGATGTGGTGGAGCGCACCGTCGATGCGGTAGCGGAGCCGGACCTCCTTCTCCAATGGCTCGATGTGGATGTCGCTGGCCCGGGCCTGAAAGGCGTCGCTGAGGATCTGGTTGACCAGATTCACCATCGCCGATTCTTCGGTGCTGGCCCCTTTGCCATCCTCGGATCCCTTGGTGGTGACGGCCGTGCCGCCGATCCTGGCGGCGTCTTCAGGGCTCAGTTGACCGGCGAAGAGATCCGCGATGCATTTGCGGATCTGGGCAGGGGGCGCGCAGACAAAGTCTGCCGGGTAGGGGAGAACATGCTGGAGGCTGTCCAGCGTCTCCATGTTCATCGGGTCCGCCACGGCCACGCGGAGTTGGTGACCGTCGAACGAAATGGGCAGCATGGTGTAGCGCACGCAGACCGACGGGCTCACCGATTTCACGACGGCAGGGTCGATCGGGTATTGATTGAGATCGACCGCGTCCATGTTGCTGGCGACGGCCAGCGTATGGGTGATGTCCATTTCCTGGACCTGCCCGATGCGGAGCAGCGTCTCAAGGGTGGACTCGTTGTTGCGGCGGTGCTGGCTGGCTGCGGAGATGGTCGAACCGGTCAAGATGCCGTTCTCCTGCAACAGTTCGACGATGAATGCCTCGTTGGAATACAAAGTGTTTGAAGGGGAAGACTGAGTTCGTGCCTGAGCCAAGGTGGACCTTTTCCCGTGGCGGTGCGGACCACCGGAATGCGGACGCTACCTCGTCTCGCGATTGGATGTCAATGTTGCTTTGTATCACGTGGTCGGGATTTCTGAAAGAAAAGATTCGCTTCGCTCGTGGGGTTCGACGGCGGTTTTTTCATCGGTTTCCCGTAACCGGCTGAGGAGCCATTCGTCTTCAGTCCACAGACCGCCATGAAACTGGTTCTCGCTTCCGCCTTTTTCGTTCCCTTTTTCCTGCTCTGGGTTGGGACACCGCTCTCGCTTTCCGCGGCCGACTCGCCCGAGCCCTCTCCCGAGCAGACGGCCTTTTTCGAATCAAAGATCCGGCCCGCGCTCAGTCAATACTGTTATGAATGTCATTCCTCCGGAGAAAAGATTCGCGGCGGTTTGGCGCTCGATTCCCGCAACGGCATGCTGGCCGGGGGCGATTCCGGTCCGGCCATCGTTCCGGGACAGCCGGACTCCAGTCTGCTCTACGAGGCCATCACCTGGGCCGAGCGGGACACCCAGATGCCACCGAAAAACAAGATGCCGGACGCCGTCATCGCGGATTTCCGGACCTGGATTGCCATGGGGGCTCCGGACCCGCGGGTGCAGGAGACCACCACCGTCAAGAGCGCGATCGATGTCGAGGCCGGACGCCAATTCTGGTCGTTCCAGCCTCCCCGGAAAGGTTCGGTTCCCCAGTCCAAAGAGACCGATTGGGCCCGGAACGACATCGACCGGTTCGTCTTGGCCGCGCTGGAATCGAAGGGGCTCCACCCGGTGGGCGACGCGGATCCGCAATCCTTGGTCCGTCGCTTGCACTTCGACTTGACGGGGTTGCCGCCTTCTCCGGAAGAGGTCCGGGCGTTTGTGCATGCCTGGAACAGCGATCCGGAGCGGGCCCTGGCCGTGAAAACCGATGCCCTGCTGGCCAGTCAGTCCTTCGGCGAGCGCTGGGGACGTCATTGGCTCGACGTGGCGCGTTATGCGGACTCGACCGGCAAGGAGGTGAACGTGCCCTTCAATCACGCATGGCGATACCGGGATTACGTGATCGATTCCTTCAATGAGAACAAGCCATTTGACCGGTTCATTTTGGAGCAGGTCGCCGGGGATCTGCTGCCGGTCCGCACCGATGAAGATTTTCAGGAGAACCTGATCGCCACCGGTTTTCTCGCGATCGGCACCAAGGGGTTGAACGAGCCGAACGGCCGTCAGTTCCTGTTGGACGTGGCGGATGAGCAGATCGACACCACGTTCCAGGCTTTTCAGGGGTTGACCGTGGCCTGCGCTCGTTGTCACGATCACAAGACCGATCCGATCCCCACCGCCGACTACTACGCCCTGGCCGGCATCTTTCTCAGCACGGAGACGTTTTACGGAACGGTGCCGAGTGTGGGAAACCGGCGGGCGACCGAGGCGCTTCTGTTGCCCATCTCCGATGCGGTTCCGATCAAGAGCTATTCGGCCCAGGAGGTCGACGGGATGAAGCAGCGTCTCGCGGCCATGGAAACGCAATTTGCTGAGGCACGGGCGGCGGAAGTCCGGCAACGCCTGACCGGTGAGAAGGGGGCGAACAATCTCGGCAACATCATCCGGCTGCGGAGCCAGATCGACCTGATCGGCTCCACCTTGAAGGGAATCGATGAACAGGGCCGGGCCAAGACGTTCGCGGTGGGGGTGCAGGATCGGAACCTGCCCGTCGATGTCCCGGTCTTGGTCCGCGGAGATTTGGAGAAGCCGGCGCAGAAGGTTCCTCGGGGCGTTCCCCAGGTGATCCAGCCTTCTGCCCCTGCCATCCCGAGCGGAACCAGCGGACGCCTGCAGCTGGCCCGGTGGATGGCTTCCCCCGAGAATCCACTGACAGCCCGGGTCGCGGCCAACCGGATTTGGCAGGGGCTCTTCGGTCGCGGCATCGTCTCTTCCCCGGACAATTTCGGGAACACCGGCCAGCGGCCCTCCCACCCGGAACTGCTGGATCACCTCGCCCTGCGGTTTGTCGAGAATGGCTGGTCCGTGAAGGCGATGATCCGCGAGATGGTCCTGAGCCGCACCTACCGCCTCGCGAGCACGTTCGATTCATCGAATTACACGGCAGACCCTGACAATGTCCATCTCTGGCGGGCCACGCCCCGTCGACTCGATGCTGAGGCCTTGCGCGACGCCATGTTGGTGGCCAGCGGTGGCCTGGATCTCCAGAGACCGCGCGGGTCGCTGGTGGCGAGTCCGGGCGAGGCGGTGCTTCAGTTGCGTTTCAACCCTGACATCGTGAACCGCCCGGAAACCTTCCGTTCGGTTTATCTGCCGGTCATCCGGGATCAGTTGCCGGAATCGCTCGCGTTGTTCGACGGCGCGGACCCCAACATGGTCACCGGGGTGAGAGACTCTACCAATGTTCCCGGTCAAGCCCTCTATCTCATGAACAATCCGTTCGTGTTGCGTCAGGCGGAGTTGATGGCTGCGCGCCTTGGTCAGGAAGCGGAGTCGGTCCGGGATCGCTTTCACCGTTCGTTCCTGATCTGTTACGGACGTCCCCCCACGGAGCAGGAGATCGCCAGTTGCCAAACTTTCTTCCAACGCTTTGTCACCGAGGCGGCGAAGACGATGGATCTCGAAAAGGCCCGGACCCTCGCCTTCACCACCTTTTGCCAGGGCTTGTTCGCCTCGGCTGAATTCCGGTTTTTGAATTGAATCCTCACCCTGTCATGAACGATTCCCATTTCTCTTCCCGACGGATGGCCCTGAAGGGTCTCTCCAGTGGTTTTGGTTACCTGGCTTTCGCCGCCCTGGCCCATCAACAAGCCCTTGCTGAGGGCAATCCTCTCGCCCCCAAAACCCCACCGCTCCCTGCCAGGGCCAAGCGCGTGATTTTTCTTTCCATGCAGGGCGCGCCCTCGCATGTCGACACCTTCGACCACAAACCGAAGCTCTCCGCCGACGACGGCAAGCCCGGCAAGTTCGGGGGAGCCAAGCTGATGGGATCGCCCTGGAAATTTTCGGCGCACGGCCAGAGCGGGTTGCAGATTTCCGAACTGTTCCCGGAGTTGGCGAAGCAGGCGGACGATCTCTGTCTGTTGCGGGGCATGCACACGGATTTTCCGAATCATCCGCAGGCCCAGGTGGCGATGCACACCGGGAATTCGCAGTTTGTCAGGCCTTCCCTGGGAGCCTGGACCCTCTACGGTTTGGGGACGGAGAATGCCGATCTCCCCGGGTTTGTCGCTCTCAACGCACCCGCCGGGAGCGCCCAGAGTTTTGGCAGCGCGTTCCTTCCCACCATTTATCAGGCCACCCGGATCGGCAGCGACAATCGTTTCCGTCGGATGGCCTCCAATGAGACGGCACCGAAGATTCCCAACATGGCCAACCCGAGGCTCGATCGCGATCTGCAGCGCATCCAACTCGATCTCGTGCAATCTCTCAACCGGGACAAGCTGCAACGGGATGTCCATCAACCGGAAGTCGAGGGCGTGATCGAATCCTTTGAACTGGCGTTCCGGATGCAGGACAAGCTGCCCGAGGTGATGGATCTGTCCGCCGAATCCGCCAAGACGCTGGAACTATACGGCGTGAATGGAAACGAAACGGGAAGTTTCGGACGCCAGTGTCTGTCGGCCCGGCGGCTCATCGAAGCCGGCGTCCGGTTTGTCGAGTTGACCCACGGAAACTGGGATCACCACCGCAACATTGATGAAGACCTGCCGGCCCGGTGCCGGGAGATCGATCAGCCGATCGCCGGTTTGCTGACGGATTTGAAGCAGCGTGGTCTTCTCAAAGATACGCTCGTGATCTGGGCCGGCGAGTTCGGACGCACTCCGCACAGTCAGGGCAATGGAAGGGATCACAACAACAAAGGGTATGCCACCTGGATGGCCGGAGGCGGCGTCAAGGGCGGGTTTTCCCACGGCGCCACGGATGAGCATGGATACGCCGCGGTGGAGAACAAGATGCACACGCATGACTGGCATGCCACGATCCTTCACCTCCTCGGTCTCGATCACGAAAAATTGACCTTCCGTTACGCCGGGCGGGATTTCCGGCTGACGGATGTCAGCGGCGTGGTGGCCAAAGAGATCGTATCCTGAGCCGACGGCGGTCAGATTTCCTCGGTCTCGGAAGAGGCGGGGACTGATTCCCCGGTCGGGAGGCTCGGATCGTCCGTCCGGTCGACCGCGGTTCCTTCCGCTTCCTGAAGGCTGGCGAACCGTTCGCGGCCGCGCGCCACTTGCTGTTCCTGAAGCTGGTGCTTGAGCAATCCCTGGGGATCGTTCTTCGCCGTCTTCAGTTCCAATTCGCTGAGGTGCGCCCTGGTCTTCGCCTGGTTGGCTTCGGCCTCTTTCACCGCGAGTTCCAGTTCCTCCAGTTTGGTTTGCCGCTGCAGCTGGGCCGCTTTGCGCCCCTCTTCCGCCACCTTCTGTTGACGGGTCCGCTCCAGCTCCTCGATTTCCAGATTCTTCAGCGTCAAAGCCGCGTCCCGATCCGCCTTGGCCCGGATGGCCTCGGCTTCCTTGGCCGCCGCCATTTTCTCTTTCTCGAGAACCCGGGCTTTCACCTCCAGCGCCTTTTCCTCGCTCAGCCGCGCCTGCTCCTCCAACTCGTGGAACCGCTTTTTCTGTTCCTGCAAATTCAGGGCCAGGGCGCTTCGCTGCAAGTCCTCGGCTCCCCGTTCACTGGCCTTTCTTTGCTCCGCCGGGATATCGGCCATGGCGTAATTCAAGTCGCGGAACCGATCATACTCGCCTTTCTTCGCGGTGAACTTCACCAGGATCGGCATGGTATCGATCGCCAAAAACAGAGCCGCGAGCACGACGTAAGCGATCCAGGCCACTTCCCCGCCGAGTTCCGGGTGTTCGAACAGGTGATGCAGCGCCATGGATTGCGAGAGCATGTCCCGGCGCGGGTTGGTGCGGAGATCGTTCATGACCTTGAGCTCCTGCGTGGTCAGCTCCTCGAGTTCCCGACGCACCCGGTCGAGTTCCGCTTGGGCGGAGTCGATCGATCGCTGGATTCCCTTGCGGATGGTGTCGCCTTCTGAAATCAGGGTGTTCAACTTTTTCTCGTTGATCTGCTGTTGCAGGGAGGCCAAGCGAGTGTTCTCGTCCCGCGCCTTCTCCGCCCGGGCCCGGGCCACCTCGTCCATCTGCTTGCGCAAACTCTCGGCGGAATCGCTGATCGATTTCCGTAACTCCCCGCGCCGCGCCGTCCAGGCCGCGAGATCGGTTCCGAGCCGATTCTGCTCCTCCTTGCGAGGTTCGAGTTGTGTTTTGAGGATCGTGTTGGACCGGGGGCCGACGCCGCCCTTGCCGCTCCGGGTGCCGCCCAATTCCGCCTCGAATTGTTTCTGCCAGTCGTCGACTTCCTGTTGCAGCACGGCTCTGCGGGCTTGGCCTGTCTTGATCAGTTCCTCGAGCTCATCCAATTCCTTCTGGAAAGGCTTGGCGGCGGTTTCGATCCGCTGATTCAGCAGCGTCTGTTCCGCATCGGTCAAACTGCCGGCCGCGACCTCCGCCGCCACCGCCGTGGTCGGAGTTTCGATGTTGGCATCGAGGGATTGCTGATAGAGCGCCTGCTGTTTTTGCACCTCGGTCTGGGCCG
The DNA here is from genome assembly GCA_003402735.1 of Verrucomicrobiota bacterium. Taxonomy (GTDB): domain Bacteria; phylum Verrucomicrobiota; class Verrucomicrobiia; order Verrucomicrobiales; family DEV007; genus V1-115. Next base: position 1,164 of record QQNE01000067.1, on the reverse strand, counting down.
TGGCCACTTTCGCTTCGAGGTCTTTTTTGTCGGTCGCAAACTTTTCCCGTTTGGTGGCGATCTCGACGGCCCGCTCTTCTTCGATCCGGGCATTGATGGTGTCCTTGAAAATCAGGAGGGTCAACGGGTGGGAGACCGTGATGCCCATGAGACCGGCCACCACGAAGCGGATCAGGATGGTTCCCGTCTTGCCGAGGAAACTCATGTTCGGCGAATACGTCGCGATGATGGCCCGGTCCACCAGGAGAATGATCACCGCCCAGGCCACCGCCACCAATCCGATGACATAGGGATTCGTGGTCAGGGTCGACGTGGCGTAGGAAGCGGAGAGCAACGAGAAAATGGTCGGCACCAGAACGGTGTAACCGGTCGCGCAAACCTTCTGCCGTTCCGTGGCCGAGCAATGCCGGAGATCTTCCATGCTGGCGCCGGCCAACCACGCTCCGAGGTTGAATTCGTCCCTGCGGTGGGCGCGGAGCTGTTCGTCTTCCAGGCGGCGCTCCGTCCTGAGCCGCTTGAGCTTTTCGTTGTTCAGCTTCCGCTCCGCTTTCTGCAGCTCCAGTTCGGATTTGGCTAGTTTCACCGCCTCATCCGCGATCTCTTTCTTATGCTGTAAGCTCTGCTTCTCTTCCTCGGCGGTCAACGGACGATCGACCACGGGGGCGGAGCCGAGATTGGTCGGCTCGGTTTTCGCGGGGTCCCGAGGCGCGAAAAGCTTTGTTCCCTCCGCGGGAGCGGTCGGCGGTTTCGCAGCCTCGGTTCTTGGGGGCGTTTCCGCCGCTGGGGTCGTTTCCGGTGCCACGGGCACGGGGGGCGCGGCTACGGGAATTGAAGCAGGAGATGTCGATACGTCCGACCATTCCGCCACCGTGGTTCTGGTTTCAGGAACGAACGATGGAGTCTGCGGCTCGATGATCTGGAACGATCGTGTCGATTTCTGGTGTTCCTCAACAAGCGGCTCCCGGTCGGTCCAGGACGGGGCTCGCACCGAGGCGTAAACCGTTCGCTCCTGCTGCTGGTGCGTGACTTGAGCGGCGGATTCGATTGCCTTCTCGCGGACCACCCCGGTTTCTTCGGATTCGATCTTCTCCGACAGGGCTTGTTTCAAAGCTTCGGAGGCTGCTCGTTGTTGTTCCCTTTCTCGTTGAAGCCGTCGTAGGGCCG
>QQNE01000066.1 GCA_003402735.1 Verrucomicrobiota bacterium | reverse complement strand
GGACAGCCCTCCAGCCAATTCTCTTCGCGTTGTCCACATCGTGGATTCGCTCGAGCCAGGGGGCATGGAAAATGGAATCGCCAATTTGGCCAATCTTTTGGCGCCCGGTGGAGTCGATACCCATGTGATCGCCCTGAATCGGCGGGGCGCTTTCGCCGATCGGTTGCCGGCTCCCTCACAAGTCGTTTCCCTGGGCAAATCTCCCGGATTTTCCTGGCGCTGGGCCGTGAACCTACGGAAGGAAATCATCCGCATCGCGCCCGATGTCATCCACACCCACAATCTCGGCCCCTTGATCTACACCGGACTGGCCGACCTCTGGCCGGGACTGCCTCCGATCGTGCACGGGGAACACGCGGAACTCGACGACGGCGAGAAAGGGTGGAAGCGCCTGAACCTCCGACGCATGCTCTATCGGAGGTGTGCCGCCATACACACCGTCTCGGTGTCGCTCACCGCAAATCTCGAGGCCAACGGATTGCGCCACCGACGACTGGCGACCATCCCCAATGGCGTCGACACAGAACGGTTTCGCCCCTGCGACGATCCCCCGGGACTCCGGGAGCGTCTCGGACTTCCAGCGCCCGGGCAGGGGTTCGTGATCGGAATGGTTGGGCGATTCGGCCCATTCAAGCGGCAACGCCTCCTTGTTGAGGCCTTCCACCTGCTGGCCCCGCGTCATCCTTCCCTCTGGTTGGTCCTGGTCGGCGACGGAGGTCCGGAGGCCGCTTCGGTGCGCGAACGGGTCCGGAACAGTCCATACCAGGACCGGATCCGGCTCGCCGGCTTCCAGGCGGAACCCGCTCCCTGGTATCAGGCGTTCGACCTCTTCGTCCTCCCCTCGGTCAATGAGGGACTCTCGAACGCCATTCTAGAAGCCATGGCTTGCGCCACCCCGGTGGTCGCCCATGCCTCCTGCGGATGCGCGGAACTCATCGAACCAGAGGTGACCGGGTTTTTGCGAGACCTCGGAGATGCCCGGGAAATGGCAATGTTCTTGGAATCGTTCGTGACCGCGCCCTCCGGCCTCTGGCGCCCCGTGGGCCCAACCGCCCGCGAGCGGGTGATCCATGAATTCTCACTTCAACAAATGGCGCGTCGCTACGTGGAATTGTATCAAGCGGTCACCGAGAGAAGGGACGGATCCAGGTCGGATCATCGCTTGAAACAGGGTTAAAGCGCCCACCCGCAACCACGGAGCAGGCAACAACAGCAGATTTCAACTCGGCTGGGTGCTCCTTCGCCTTCCTCAGATCAAACACACTCCAAAAGTTCCTGGCCGGAACGGATCGTTTCGGGGAACCACGCCATCTCTTTGACCGCAAGACACACGAAGCCTTCAAAGCGACGCGCGGTGACGAACGATCGGGAATTCTTAAGCCCGGCCAAACCCGGACGCCATACCGGTCGGCAAGAGCTTGGAAAAAGAAACATTCCACCGCTTCCGCCAATCGTGAAACGATCCGACCGGAACCAGAATTTGAAAAGCGTTTGTCACCAAGCCCAACGACTATGCGGGCGCTTCCTCAAGGGCAACTTTCTTGCTCAAAGAGCCAAAAGAAGCGTGGCAATTTTTCAATTGCCAACCTCCTTGGTTGTCAATCTCCGATCCTCCACAGCGAAAAAACAGCACTCCTGAAGCGACAAGACAAGACAAAATCTTCCCGAATCGGCTTCATCAAGGTAATCTCATTCCCGGGATTCTTTGTATCCACAAAAAGACATCATTTCTACCCAATTCAAATTCATTCAGAGCATGCATTCGAGACGAATTCACCCGCACCGATTTCCAGTCGGATTGCTTCGGCATCGATGCACAACAGAGAGTGGCTTCCTTCTATAAAGAAGCCCTGGGCAACCGATGAAAGATACCAATCATGATCGGCAGGGAGCAACCAAACGGTTCCCGCAGATGACCCATCGAAACCTTGGCTTAATTTCGAACTCATACGGAGCGCAAGATCGATCGAGCCCGAAGACCCAAGAAGGAAATTCCGGGAATTCGCCATGGAGGAATCAAAGGCGAATCGGCGAACGGAGACGGTAAATTCTGCCTCCTGTAACTTGACGGTGTGAACCACAAAGGCTCCATTCGCGGCGGGTGGGGGCAGACTCTGCCCCATCAATTCTGAACGCCTTCGACGAATCTTGTCCACCGCAGCCATCCATTGCCCGCCCCCGGATTGGGATCTTCACGAGGTTCTGACTCCAGGCAACCCTCGGCGCTCTCTGTTGTGAACCCGTCAACAGGACGATAAAGAATGAGTGAGCACGGACATAAGCTGATCCTCGAGTCAGGTCGTGCCGACCTCCGCTACTGGCGCGACCTGTGGCAGTATCGCGAGCTGTTTTACTTTCTCGCGTGGCGGGATATCCTTGTCCGTTACAAGCAAACCGCCATCGGCATCGCGTGGGCCCTCCTTCGCCCCTTGCTGACGATGTTGGTTTTCACGGTGGTGTTTGGAAAACTCGCGAAGATGCCCTCCGCCGGAGTGCCCTATCCCCTGCTCGTGTTTTCCGCAATGCTCCCTTGGCAACTCTTCGCGAGCGCGTTGGTCGAGTCGAGCAACAGCCTCATTGGAAATGCCAATCTCATCAGCAAAATCTATTTTCCTCGCCTGATTGTGCCCACCAGCACCAGCATCGTGGCCCTGGTCGATTTCCTGATATCCGCCCTGCTCCTTGCGGCCCTCTGCCTGTGGTATCACCAGTTCCCGAGCTGGCGCGCGCTCACCATTCCGTTCTGGGTGCTCCTCTCTTTCGGCGCAGCGATGGGGGCGGGACTCTGGTTCTGTGCATTGAATGTCAAGTATCGCGACTTCCGCTACGTCGTGCCCTTCCTCGTCCAGTTCGGTCTCTACCTGTCCCCCGTCGGTTTCAGCAGCTCGATTGTCCCTGAAGAATATCGCCTTCTCTACTCGCTCAACCCGATGGTTGGAGCGATCGATGGATTTCGGTGGGCGGTATTCGGAACCACCGCCCATCCTGATTGGACCGCAACCGGTCTCGGGGTCGCCACCACGACCGTTCTTCTCGCCGGAGGTCTGGCCTATTTCCGGAATGTGGAACGACAATTTGCCGATGTGATCTGACCGATGCCGGAAGCAGCGATAGAAATTGAAAGTCTGGGCAAGCGCTACCTGCTGACCGCCGCGAATCAACGTTCGCGCCAGCACTCTTACACCGCGCTCCGTGACGTCATCGCCGAGCGGGTGAAAGGTCTGCTCACTCGGAAAGGGGCCTCGACCCCGAGAATTGAGGAATTCTGGGCGTTGGACGACGTCAGTTTCACGGTGAATCACGGGGATCGCATCGGAATCATCGGTCGCAACGGCGCGGGGAAGTCGACACTTTTGAAGATCCTGAGCCGCATCACGGAACCCACCCGGGGCCGGATCACGATCAACGGTCGGGTTGCGAGTTTGTTGGAAGTCGGCACAGGATTTCACCCGGAGTTGACCGGAAGAGAAAACATCTTCCTGAACGGAGCCATTCTCGGGATGACGCACGCCGAGATTCGGCGGAGGTTCGATGAGATTGTCGCGTTTGCGGAGGTCGAAAAATTTCTCGAAACCCCCGTGAAGCGCTACTCCAGTGGAATGTATGTGCGCCTTGCCTTCGCGGTTGCCGCACATCTCGAACCGGAGATCCTGATCGTGGACGAGGTGCTTGCCGTCGGGGACGCGGAGTTCCAAAAGAAGTGCCTTGGCAAAATGGAACAAGTGTCGAAGGAGGGCCGCACCGTTCTTTTCGTGAGCCATGACATGCACTCGATCTCGCTGCTGACCTCGCGGGCGGTGTTCCTTGAGCGCGGCAGAGTCGCCGCCATCGGTCCCACCGCCGAGGTCGTCGCCGCCTACCTTTCGCACGGCGCGGGGAAGGAGGCGGAATACATGTCCCCTGCGAACCAAGATCGCCCCAGTATTACGCAAATCCGGGTGCAAACTTCCGAGAGTGGGCAGTTCCAGATTTGCGGGAAGCCGATCCGATTTGAATTCGAGCTCCACTCGCCGCGTCCGCTCCGCGGGGCATCATTTTCCTTCAGCATTGTCGGTGCCGACCAACGGCGTCAGGTTCATCTCTGGACCTTCGATTCCGAGAGACCGATGCTCCGCGAAGCCGGCCGGGTGCGTCTGGTCTGCGAGATTACGAAACTCAGGCTCTACATGGGCGGCTACTCGGTAACTTGCTATTTCTCCGAGCCCCCGGGAGGAGAACAGTTCGATCACGTGGAGGGAGCCTGTCCTTTTGAGGTAACGATGTTCGGGCAGTATCGTGAATTTCCCTGGCAACCCGGCAGCTGCGCATATCTCGAGGAATGTGACTGGCGCATTGAGAAAGTAGACCTGAAATAATGCACCAGTTTCCCAGATGAAAATTGACCCAGCCAAAATCTTACGATTCGCAAAGCACCGGGTGCGAACCGCCGCCAATGAAATGCGGAAAACTCCTTTGCATGGTGCCATCAAGATTGTGCGCCCATACACGATGGGCGAGTCCAATGCCTTGAACAATCTTCACCGACTCGGGCGCCACATCGCCCAGAGCGGTCTCCCGGGTGACCACGTCGAATGCGGCACCTTCCACGGCGGCTCGGCCGCCGCCGCAGCCATCGGATTTGGACCAGGCACCCGAACGATGTGGCTTTATGATTCGTTCGAAGGCTTGCCCGAGCCCAAGGCGATCGACGGTCCGGATGCGGCTCAGTGGACCGGGGGATGCGTCGGCGCCATCGAAAAGCTCAACGATATCCTGACAAAAATCAACGTGCCTGAAAACCGCATCTGCATCCGAAAAGGATGGTTTCAGGATACCTTTGTAGAACCTTTGCCAGAGAAGATCGCTCTTCTCCACATCGACGCGGACTGGTATGACAGTGTCGCTCTCGCACTAGACACCTTCTATGATCGGGTCGTTGAGGGTGGGGTGATCGTCTTGGATGACTTCGGCTACTGGGAGGGTTGCCGCGAGGCGTTTTACGATTTCTGTATCAAAAAGAAAATCAAGCCCCTCATCGAGCGCTGCGGCGTCGCCCAAGCATGGTGGATCAAGGGCAAAGACAACAATCGGTGATCATGTCAGAACATTGCCTCCTAACGGGCCGTACAGGGCGAATCATCGAGACCCGACAGCCGGACGAGCTTGCGGACAGCTACCGGACGTATCTCGGTCACCCACTCCCCACGGAACTTATCACCAAGTATTTTCTTCACCCCGTCAATCAGCTGGAATGCGCCGAGAGTGGTCTCCGCTGGTTCACCCCCGCGATACCCGCCGAGCATGATTTTTACGAACACCTAGGCAACACCTACGATTGGTATTACGAGAATTCATGGGCGCACTACTTCGCGATCCGTCTGTTGAAAAAACTCGGCATTTCTGGCTTGGTGGACATCGGTTGCGGATCCGGTTCCTTTCTCAAACTTGCTGCGGCGGCGGGTCTCTCCGGGGCCGGCATTGACATCAATGTTGCGGCGGTCCAACAGGCGCAGCGTGAGGGTCTGCAGGTCTTTCTTGAATCTGAACTGCCGACGGATTTTCGATTTCCTGAGTTGATCTGCATGATTCAAACGCTTGAGCACGTGGCTGATCCTCTTCAGTTTCTCCGCCACTATGCAGAGCGTTCCGGCTGCCGACGAATTTTTCTGGCCATGCCGTGCTTCGAAAGTCTGTTGGGATTCACCAGTGACCCCCTTTCCTATCCACCTCACCACGTTTCTTTCTGGAGCGAAAAATCCATTCACACCCTTGCTGCACAGAGCGGTTTTCGCGTGAGCGGAATCTGGCGGCAACCGTTGCGCAATTACAAACGCTTTCGCCGGGTCTGGGGGCGCGAGCAGGGGAAGCCGTTGCCCGAAAGCGAGATCACACTCGCGGACCAACAGCTCGCTTCCTGGTGGCATTTCCTGAAATCCCGCTTGGCCGGACGTCCTTGGGCCGTCTACGAACACACCATCGCAGGTCTGTTGGAGCGGTAAGATGGAGCCCGTTCCATTGCTACATTTCTTCTCGGCATTTCAGTCGCTTGGTGGCGTGCAATCCGTTTTGCGCCATCAGCTTCAGGAGGATCCGTCGCGAGATCTGGAGTCGGAACTCATCGTCTACTCCGAACCGTCGCGGACTCGATTCGAACGGGTGCACTTTGTCGGACCGACCGCTCTGGACAGCCTCTTCGCTGCAAGGCTCAGGGTTCGAAGAATTGTGGGGAGATTGCAACCCAGACTCGCGGTTTACCATGGTTTCTGGGGAGTTCCCCATTTTTCCGACGTCGATGCCGCCTCACACCGCATGCTCGTCATTCACGGAGACGGTCCGTGCATGAAACAGCTACCGGAAATTTCAAAATGGCTCGACGGCATTCTTTGCGTCAGCAGACCACTGGAGGCTCACGTGCGGGATGTGCTGCCTCAATGGGATCCTCGCCGCATCGGTCTCATTCCTTATCCGGTCCATCCCCCAATCGACACGAGCGTCCCTCAGGCCCCGCTGAACGATCGTCCGCTTGTTTTCGGATATGCAGGACGCCTCGCCCGGAGGCAAAAACGGGTGGAACTTCTTCCCGAACTCATCCGACGCATCGACAAGCTAGGGCTACCCTTTCGCTTTGAACTGCTGGGAGACGGTGAGGAGCGCAGCTGGCTTGAAGAACAACTCGGTTCTGACCCCCGGATTCGTTTTCACGGCATGCTCAAAGGGGAGGAATACTGGAGAGTGATGCTCGGTTGGGACGCAATCGCCTACCTGAGCGACTACGAGGGACTTCCAATATCCATGCTAGAGGCCCTGAGCATGGGAGTCATCCCGGTGTTCCCGATGATCGGTTGCGGCGGCGATGACTACACCGCGCGAGTGGATCAGCGTCTGCTATTTCAGCGAGGAGATGTCCAGGGAGCAGCATCCTGCCTAGCCTGGCTGGGCTCATGCCCTCATTCCGTGATCGCAACGCTCCGGGAACAATGCCGCTCAGCCGTGAAGGAGCACTTAGGCTCTGGCTACATCGACACCTTCAATGCGTTTGCGCGAGGCATCCTGTCTCTTCCCCAAATCGCCAGCAAAGTCCATCCCCGGCGAAACGTTGTTCGCGACCTCTGTCCGGAGATTCTCCACGAACGATTCGTCTCAATCTCAAACCGTCTGGGCCGCACACTCCGACCTCCAAGGGTTCGATGAAAACCCCAGATTTGGCTCCCAAGCAACGACGCGGCACTGAATCCCATCCAGGAAAATCGTTTTGAGCCTACGTCTGCTTTTTGTCTCCAACCTGTTTCCGGATTCCCGCGAGCCGATTCGGGGACTGGATAACCAAGTCTTGTTGCACCATTTGCGACGGTTGGAGGATTTCGAGATTCGAGTTCTCTCCCCTCGCCCGGCGCTTCCTGGCACTTCGAGGTGGAAGACTTCCACCGCCCTGCAAGCGAAGGAAGAAGACTTTGCCTTCCTCCCATGCTACTTGCCCTTCCCTTAAATACCAAGGGCCGGAGGTTGGGCCAATGATTTTTTGTTGCGGAGAGCGGTCGCACACCGCTTCGCAAAGCTGAGGACGGAATTCGCGCCGGATGTGGTGTTGACCTCATGGCTTTTTCCGGACGGCTGCGCGATGGCATCTTTGTGTCAAAGGGCCGATCTTCCATTGGTCTTGATCACGCAAGGGACGGACACCCATCAATATCTCAACAGTCCGCTGCGGCGGGGAAAGATCCTCAAGGCAATTTCCAGAAGCGCCGCCGTCATTTGCCGAAGTGGCGATCTCGGCCGTCGTCTTCGGGAAGCTGGGGCTCCGCCGGAGAAGTTGCGGACTGTCTACAACGGGGTGGATCTGGATATCTTCCAAAGAAGGGATCGGTCTGCAGCTCGGGCTGCTCTGGGGATCGCTCCGGACGATGCCGTGCTGCTTTTCGTGGGGAATCTGCTTCCCGTGAAGAACCCCGGGATGCTGGTGGCCGCGCTGCATCAGTTGAACCAAGCCCGCGCTATCCGGGGATTGCGAGGCGCCATCCTCAACATCATCGGCACTGGACCGATGGAGAGACAACTCCGCCACCAAGCGGAAACTCTCGGACTCGACGGCTCGATCCATTTCCTGGGGCGGCAAGCCCCGGCCGACGTATCGCAACACATGAACGCCGCCGATGTCTTGTGTCTCGCGAGTTGGAATGAGGGATTTCCCAATGTCGTCCTGGAGGCGATGGCCTGTGGCCTGCCAGTGGTATCGACGGATGTGGGCGGCATTCGGGAGCGGATCGATCGACCGACGCGAGGGCTCCTCGTCCCCGCCGGCGAAGTTCCCGACTTCGTTGCAGCACTCAACGCCACCCTGGAGCGAGGGGAGCGAGTGCCACAAACAGAGATTCCCGGCGATCTCAGCTGGGCCGCGGCTGCGTCGGCTTATGCCGATGTCTTGTCTCCGTTTGGCGAAGGCCGGAAGTGCCACGATCCGCGGGGTTGATCTGGGGTGGATGGAGATGCGGAGCCTGGTGCGGTCACCTCATGAGTTGGTGAAGACGTATCCCTGACCTTCGGCGATGAAGCCGCGGAGGGATCGATGGTCTCCATCAGACGCTTACACCCGCACCTTCTTCTCCGCTGCCACGATCACGGCCCGGAAGCATCGAGCGCTGATTGGTTTGCGCAGGAAAGCCGGCATGCAGCCCCAAATGCGTTCCGCGAGAAGCTCCAAGCCGTTCATCACGGGATTCTTCCACATCTTTCCTCCCCGGTAGATCCAGAAACGTTCAAACCCAGACTTTCGCATTTCTTTGATTAGCCCCGCCACGGTCCATTCCTGAAAATGGAAGCAGTCGAGCGAATCCCCAAAATGCCGCGAGACATCGTGCGGGCCCGCGAACCGATGAGGGGTCCAAGCCACGTAGACGCCCCCGGGCTTGAGGAGCCGGAGCGCAAGCTGAAAGTGCGGTTGAAGATCGTCCGGATGAAGATGCTCCAGGAACATGCAGCTAAAGGCGACATCCGCACAGGCGTCCGGCAGGCTGCAATGGTAGCCATCGTAGACCATGACCTCCACATTTGAAGGCGATTGCGCCGGATTCGCCCTCTGATCTGAGATGTCAATGCCGATGACGCGCTGACAATAGGCCGCCGCCGCATCGGCGAGGGCTCCATCCCCGGGGGCAAATTCCACCAAGGTCTTGTCCGGCCCGAGGTGAGGCTTCAAGAGCCGCAGCGCCGCCGCAACCTTCCGCTGCAATTCCTCCGGGCTCTCCCGTCGCGTCAACCTCGGATGATCGGGCACTCGCCGAAAGAGTTCATCGTAGAGAGACTGAAAGAGAACGGTTCGCTCCTCGCGATTCGAAGCCCTCAAACGAGCGGCCAGCTCCCGTTCCACCTCGTAGTGGTGTCGGATGCGGTCGGGACTGCGGGTATCAAGAAGGTCGTCGCTCATGATCGATCAATCCGGGAAAGATGTTCCAGCAAGCATTCGGCATTGTGCTGCCAGGTGTGGTGACGAAGAACGTGATCCCGGCCCGACTTCCCCAAACGTTCGCGGAGAGGCGGATCCGAAAGCACCCGCCGCAAGACTTGCGTCAACTCGTCTGCGGAGGCGGGATCAAACAGGAGCGCATGTTCGCCCTCCTCAACAACGGAGGCAATCGGCTCGGTGCGGGGAGCGACAACGGCCTTGCCGCTGGCCAGGTATTCAAAAAGCTTGATGGGGGAGCGATAGGGATTGCTCTGGGGGACCAGACAAACATCCATCGCCGCCAGCACCTCGGGAATCTCCCGGTGCGGAATGGCCCCCAAAAATCGAACGCGATCCGTGAGATTCAGGTCTGCACACAAAGCCCGCAGTTGCGGTTCCAGTTCCCCCTCCCCAACCAAGACCATCGAGGCCTGGGGAAACTCGTCGGACACCTGCGCGAAGCACTGCAGCAGCCGATCGAGTTGGTGCCACGGCACAAACCAGCCGACGAACCCGAGAAGAACATCGTCTGTGCGGAATCCGCGGAGACGTTTGGCTTCGGCAACATCCGTTCGCAACGGGTAGTCTTCGGGATTCACCGCGTTGGGAACCACGACCACTTTTCCGGCTGGAATTCCCAGGCTCACCACCCTGCGCTGAAGATGCGGAGAAACCACGGCAATGAGGGATGCGTTCCGGAAAGCGATCTCGTCCGTCCAACGGGCCACCCAGGAGAGGAGAGGCTGTGCCCGGATCCGCTCGTCGCCGACGAGTTCGTTGACTTCCAAAATCATCGGCACCTTGTGCCGATGGGCGATGACAGCGGGACTGCAGAGAAAAAAAGCGTGCCTTTCGTAGAGCAAATCGATCTCCCCCCTGCGGATCCAATTGCGAACCCGGAAAGCCGCCACCCAATTGTAGGTGATCTCCAGGCATTCGAAAAGCCAACCTGGGCAACGATCGACCAAACGATTGAGCCAGTTTGCGGAAGATTTGCGCTGAAACGGGCTCGTGCCGCGCGTCTCCAGCGGATCCACTCCGGTCGGGCTTTCAAAACTCACCTCATGCCCCATGCGTTGGAAAGCGCCCGCGATGCCGGCGATATGGACCGCCTCAGCTCCCGTGCCACGGCTCCGGAAGTGATAGAGGATTCGCAGAGGTGAGGGCATGTTCCAGGAGTCACTCAGGCTTGCAGACCGGCCGCCCCGGCGGCAAACCAAGCCAAGGTTTCTTCCAGGGCCTCAGCGAAGCCGAACTGGGGCTCAAAAGCCAGGCAAAGGCGCGCCTTGGAAACATCCGCCAACGAGTGCTGAATGTCCCCGGCCCGCAGCTCCCGGTGGATCGCCTCGGGGGGACGCAAGCCGGGAAAGCGGAGAGCCAGAATGCGGGTGATCTCCCGGATCAAGGTCATGAGATCGATTTGTTGACCGCTGCCGATGTTGAACGCCTCTCCCGCTGCGAGGGTGGCCGGGGCCAGGGCCGCCTGGAGATTGGCCTGGACCACATTGCGGACGGAGACGAAATCGCGAGTGCTGGATCCGTCCCCGTTGACCATGAGTGGTGTTTCCCGCAGGGAGGCCTGGATCCAGAGGGGAATGACGGCAGCATAGGGACCGGCCGGATCTTGGCGCGGGCCGAACACGTTGAAGTAACGGAGGCCGACGGTTTCGAGTCCGTAACATTGGGTGAAGGTCTGCCCGTAGAGTTCGCCAATCGCCTTGGAAGCTGCGTAAGGCGAAAGCAACCGTCCGGTCACCGCCTCTTGCTTGACTGGAGCCTCATCGGTGCCGTAAACGGCGCTGCTCGAGGCATAGACGACGCGCTGGGCTCCGGCGCGCCGGGCGGCTTGGAAGATGTGGAGCGTGCCCGTGACATTCACGTCATGGGTGGTCACGGGGTCGTCCAGGGAAGCTGGGACGGAAGCGATGGCGGCCTGGTGCAGCACGAGTTCAACCCCGTCGCAAGCGGCGGCGCAGGCTTGCGGGTCCCGCAGATCACCTTCCCGGACCTCAAGCCCGGCCCAGGCCTCGGGATCGACCACCGCGCGCACCGCCTCCAGGTTTCGCGGGCTCCCGGTGGAAAAGTTCTCCAGGATCACCACTCGCTGACGCAAACCGAGCAACTCCGCCAGGAGGTGCGAACCAATAAACCCGGCGCCTCCCGTGATCAGCCATTTCCGGGGGCGCTCCCGAAGCGCGCGACGCACTTCACAATACGTTGAAAGTGAGGATGATGAAGTCACAAACTCAATGATGCGACGGCTTTAGACGATGGACCTTGAACCGTCCAGACAAATTCAGTGTCTTTGCGGAGGCGGAGAGGACCGACTGAAAAGAAGGTCTGCCTCGTTGCGGGCGGACGCCCTCCGTGCGAAGAACCGTGTCGTCAAGGACATGGAGACGATCCTCGCTTTCCTGCAGCCGTTGGGCCTCGCCTGGTTGGGCCTCGGAACCTGGGTGGTGATCTCGGCGCGGCGACGGCGGATGAGGGAACTCCTGCCCGCCTCGGCTTCGTGGTTGCTGCTCACTCTGGCCTCCTGCACGCCCCTCCCCGGCCGGCTGCTGGCCTCCCTGGAGACCACCTTTCCGGTCGTCTCCGTCACCGAGCTGGAGACGGCGGATGTCATCGTCTGCCTTGGCGGCGGCGCCTCTCCGAGCCGATCGGAACCGGCAGGCTTCCACCTGCGGGGAGCGGCCGACCGGCTCGCCACCGCGCTGCTCCTGGCCCGCCATGGCAAAGCGCCCGCCCTCGTTCTGGGAGGCGGCGGCTACGTGGTGGACGGCGAATGGCGCTCCGAAGCGGAAACCGTGGCCGACCGGCTCCGTGACATCGGATGGAGTGCCCGCGAGATCCTCAGCCTGGGTCTCTGCGCCAACACCCGGGAAGAGGCGCTCAAGGTGAGGCAACTCGCTCGGGACCGCGGCTGGAAGCGGATTCACCTCGTGAGTTCCGCCTATCATCTGCCCCGGGCCGTGGCCGCGTTCCGACAGATGGGTCTGGAAATCCATCCGGTTCCCTGCAATTTTCAAACTTCGGCCACCATGGGGCACTCCTCGCGCTGGTTGGGTCCGCCCACGACGGCGAGTCTGGATCAGCTGGATCTTTGGCTCCATGAGATCCTGGGCCAATTCTCCTACCGGTGGAGAGGGTGGATCTGAGTCACCGTCCCGACGTTTGATTCAACCCTGGGGGGCGGCTGCGGTCGCGCCGGAACCGTTGGCGAGCGCCGTCTTCAGGTTGAATCCCGCGGCCTTCCAGAACTCCCGGGTTGCCGAAAGGGTCCCCTGCTCGAAGGAACCGGTCGTAAACCCGATCCAAACCACCGTCTCGTTGATGCGAATCTCGGTGGGGAATTCATCGGCCTGGCGAGGCTTGACCAAGAATGATCCCAACGCCTTGATCCGATATCCCTGGGGGAAACAATCACGGAAGCGATTACCCCCTCGCTCCCACAGCCGCAAGACTTTCCGTTCTGAACGTCGCCCGATCATGCGACGACTCTGAATCCAAAAAAGAATCCAAATCAATCCAAAGTGAGTGACAAATTCTTCAAAAAAAACACCCCCGCTCAAGAGGAGCACCCCTGGCTCATATTAAAATTTCACAGGCACACTGTGCTGTCCCAAAAAGGTCCGGAGTTCTTGGGCGCTCCCGGGATAAAAATTCATCTCGAGCTTGTCACCGACTCCTCGGATGCCGCGAGGATACTTGAAACGGTAGAGAGGATTGGAACTGCGGAATCCCTCCTCTCCGGCATCGCCCGCATATTGCCACAAGTCCCACGGGTCCCAGGCCGGAACGCCCGGGATCTTCTTGGTGCGGGGATGATAGGTCCAGGAGGAGGTCCACAATGGACATTGTGAGAGGGTGGCAATGTCCCGGCGAGAATGTTCCTCCGTACGAAGGCGGCGATTGGCCTGATAAGGATTTACATAGATAATCGGATAGACTCCGGTGCGCTCGTGCAGCATCCGCGCCAGGGACGCGAGGTCGGGAATGGTGATATCACCACGTCTCGGCCCACAGGACTCCAGGTCCAGGACCACCACGGTCCGGTAAGCTCCATCCTTCGCATAGCCGATGCTTTTGAGGAACGTGTTGAGTTGTGAATGAATCCCGTCCCCGGTGCAGAGATGATAGGCTCCCCAGAGCATCTCCGGATTGAGCCGGGCTTCCCGGGCGCGGGCCTCATAGCGGGAATCGGTGTCCAACCCGATGGACCCTCGATGAATGACGACAGGAGCCTTGCTCGGGGGAAACTCATGAATCGGTGGCAAATCCTCATCCCACGCCGAAAAATTGGGAAAGGTGGTGCCGCAAGACACCACGCCGAGACAGGCGACGACCACGCCTGGCAGGACGATGCGAGTCTGTTTCATAAGGAGCGCGTTCAACATTGCGAGAGACCGGTCCTTCTGATTTATGACCATGTTAGGCCCCGCGCAACCTGAAAACCTCGCGGTCCACTTAATCCAGACCGATCAACCCGCCGGAACGGTCACTTTGCGGCCCGGAGCGTTTCGAACAGAGGCCCGGCGGCCTTGGCCGCTTCGGTGTAATTCGCCATCGCGGTGAAGTGCTTCACGAACAAATGTGCTTCGTAGACATTGTCGTCCGTCCAGAACCCCTCCTTGTTCTGGCCCTCGAGGGCAATGACCACTTTCCTGGCGGTGCCCTTGGCTTTCGACAGCCAGGCCTTGGGCGTGGTCGGTGGTTTCAGCTTGGCCAGCCGTTCCTCCCGGGTCAGTCGATAGGCCTCCTTGAAGTCGTCGAGATTCCCTTGCAGCTCGTCGATCTTGAAGCCGTAATGGGTGGGGAGATTGGAATCGTCGTAAGTCAGTTCATAGGTATCCTTGACGAAATAGAGCGGCTTGTTGGTGTGCAACTCCATGAAGCGAGCATAAGAACCGCCCGGGAGCCGGGATGTTTCCAACCAGGCCAGGGCGGAAGGAATGGGCGAGCGGTAGCGTTCCTCCCCGGTGGCCAACCAAATCTCGACCAAGGTGTTCAAGGTGATGAGCGACTCCAAGGGGCTGATGCTGGGCGGCTCGAATTTTCGGGCCCAGGCAGGCTCCATCCGCAAATTGTATTGTTGCGCCCACCCCGCTTGCGGTTCGGGACATTGGGCGAGCACCAGAAAATCACCGAGCTTGCGCAGGGCAGCCAGGTAACGGGCCTCACCCGAGACTTCGTGAGCCCGAATCAAGACGCGCGCCACGGAGAGAAGATTCCCGTCGTTCAAGGTGTAATAGCCGGTGTAATCGAGGTCGGGCCAGACCTTGGGCCAATCCGCCGGGAGCGAAGGTTTCTGCACCGGAGCCGCCGGGTCAAACGGACCACTGAAGCCCTGCGACCAACCACCGTTGGGTGCCTGCGCCGCCAGCAGGGAATCCAGACCGAACCGAAGCGCCGACTGCAGCGCGGTGTCCGTCTTGTTCTCGGGCAACGCGGCGAAATCGATCAGGAAAAGCAGGGCAAACTGGGTCTTGTCGTCGTCCAGGGTGGAGAGGGCGCGTCGCTGACCGCGGTCGGTGTCGCCGGCCTCAATGTCCCGCCGGTAATGCTGCTTGCGGGCAGCCGGGAGGGAGTAATCGTGAAACGTCTCCCAACCTCCCGAAGCCAATTGGGTCCAGAGCAAAGCGTCGGCCACTTCGCGAGCCGCCTGCAAATAGAGAGGATCCCGGGTGATCTCCCATCCGCGGAGGAACTGTTGCCCCATGACCGGCGTTCCCGGTCCTTCAATGCTGATCACCGCCGTGCCGGACGTGTCCGATGTTCGCGACTCCTTCAAGTCCCGGCTCCAGCGGGTGGCGTAACCGCCCGCAAAACTGAGGCTGGTGCGGGCGAAGGAGACGGCTTTGTGCATGGCCGCCTCGACCTGGGCCACGGACGGATACGGATCGATGACCGGCTTGGCGGCCGGTGCGGAAGGCCCCGCCGCTTCCTGGCAATGAGCGATGGCCCCGCCGATGACGAGAAGGGCAACAACGAAACGGAGACGTTCATACATAACCAGTAGGAGGAGGACCTCAAGCTGGGTTGAGAAGTTCGAGACTCTTCGGCACGAACAACCCGTCCTTGCGGATCAGTTTGCCGTCGAAATAAATCTCTCCGCCCCCCCATTCCTTGCGCTGAATCAGGACCATGTCCCAGTGGACTTGGCTGCGATTCCCGTTATCCGCCACCCCTTCATAGGCTTGGCCGGGGGTGAAGTGGAAGGAGCCGCCGATCTTCTCATCGAAGAGGATATCCCGCATTGGCTCCCTGATCTCGTTGTTGAAGGCGATGGCAAATTCACCGATGTAGCGGGCGCCCTCGTCGGAATCGAGGATCTCGTTCAACTTCTTGGTCTGGTTGGAAGTGGCCTCCACGATCCGGCCCTTTTCGAACCGGAGCTTGATCTGATCAAAGGCGATGCCCTGGTAGACCGTCGGCGCATTGAAACTGATGACGCCCTCCACGGAATCCCGGACCGGAGCGGTAAAAACCTCGCCATCGGGAATATTGCGCCGCCCTTCACAAACGATGCCCTGCAAGCCTTTGAGGCTGAAACGCAGATCGGTGCCGGGACCGGTGATGCGAACCTCCTCCGCCTCGTCGATCGCCTTTTTCAGGGCCTTCATCCCGGGCAAAAGCGCTTTGTAATCGAGCAGACAAACGCGGAAATAGAAATCCTCGAAAGCCTCCGTGCTCATCATGGCCTGTTGCGCCATCGAGGGGGTGGGCCAACGCAAGACCACCCAGCGGGTCTCATTGATCCGGTGATTCATCGTCGGGCGCATGTTTGCGGCCACCAACTTCTTGGCCTTCTCAGGAACATCCGCCTGCTCATTGATATTCTCACTGCCCCGCACCGCGATGTAGACCTGCATGTCCTGCATCTGGGCCAAGGTCTGACGGCCGACCACTTCGTATTGCTCCTCCGTCGCTTTCATCGCCAACTCGCGGGAGACTCGGGAACGGTGCAGAT
The DNA here is from genome assembly GCA_003402735.1 of Verrucomicrobiota bacterium. Taxonomy (GTDB): domain Bacteria; phylum Verrucomicrobiota; class Verrucomicrobiia; order Verrucomicrobiales; family DEV007; genus V1-115. The sequence goes on along the minus strand of QQNE01000066.1, from coordinate 7,523 downwards.
TGACGAACGGAGTGCCGCCCGCCGCGCGGATGGCTCGGATCAGAGCGATCGCGATGCTGTCCGGCGCATCAAAGATCTCGACGAGGACATTTTCCCCCTTCTTGACCTTGGTGGAATAACGGACGAGTTGTCTGGCCAGTTCATCAACGCGACTGTCGTGCATAAGAGCGCTAAATTGGAGGCAAGCGGCCGGGATGCAACTGTTCGATGAATGGATTGCCGTCAGTCCCTCGAACCCTTGGGATCGAGCGCGTCCCGCAAACCATCGCCCAGAAAGTTGAGACAGAAGAGGGTGATGGCAAAAGCCGCCGCCGGAAACACGAGGAGTCCGGCGCTCGTGGTCATCCGATCCGCTCCCTCCTTGATCAGGCATCCCCAGGAGCTGTTTGGAGGCTGGACCCCCATGCCGAGAAAACTGAGAACCGCCTCCAACCGCATCACGGAGGGCACGGTCAGCGTCGTGTAGACGATGATTGGACCAAAACAGTTTGGAATCAGGTGCCGGAACAGGATGGCGGCGTGTCCAAGCCCCAGGGAACGGGCGGCCTCCATGAACTCCTGCCGCTTCAATGCCATCACCTGGGCCCGGACAATCCGCGCCATGGTCAGCCATTCCACCGCGCCGATCGCGATGAAGAGCCAGAAGAGGTTCATTCCAAACAGGGCCATCAACACCACGACCAAAATCACGAACGGCATCGCGTAGAGAATGTCCACGAAACGCATCATCACGGCGTCGCAACGACCGCCCACATACCCCGCCACCGCTCCGTAAGTGACCCCAATCAGCACCGAAACGAGCGTGGCGACCACCCCGACTGCGATCGAGACCAGCCCACCGAAGAGAATCCGGGTAAAAACATCCCGGCCCAGCGCGTCTGACCCCAACAGATAGCGAACCCCCGGGGCCTCGAGAATGTGATCGAGATGCGTGGCGTTCGGATCCGGCAAGACACCGGCGAGGGAGAGCAACGCGCCCCCAGCACAAAGCACCAAGATCCCGCCCAGAGACCAGAGACAGGCATACGCGAGGCGGTTGCGCTTGAGGCGGAGCCAGGCATCGCGACCGAGCGAGGATCCCGACTCTGACTCGGCCGTCTGCGGCGGGTCTGGAAGAGCTGTGGGGTTCATGACCAATCGGCTTCCGCGCCGCGCATTCGGGGATTCATCCAATATTGGGCCAGGTCGGACAGGAAGTTCGAGACCAGAACCATGGCTCCATAAGTCATGACCGAGCCCATGAGAAGCGGCATGTCGCGATCCCGGGCCGCGACCACGGTGTGGAGTCCCATGCCGGGCAATCCAAAAATCGTCTCCACGACGAACGATCCGGCGAGAATGCCGGCCACGGCCGGGCCGAGAAAGCTGACCAGGGGGAGCAAACCGTGCCGCAGGGTGTGCACCATCAGAATCCGCCTTTCGGACAGTCCCTTGGCCAGCGCGGTCCTGACATAGTCTTGACTGAGCGCTTCCAACATGCCGGCCCGGGTAATCCGGGCGATATAGCCCATGTAAAAGAGGCCGAGAACGGTCGAGGGGAGAATCCAGTCCACCCTCCGGTCCTCCCAGCCCGCCGGGGCGAACCAGCCGAGATCGAGGGCAAAGAAGGCGATGGCAAGGGGAGCCACCACAAACGTGGGGAGACAGATCCCGATGAGCGCAAGGGAACTGGCAACGTAATCCCCTCCCCGATTGCGCCGGGCGGCGGCCATCACCCCGAGAGGAACGCCGGTGCCCAGGGCAAAGAGCAAGCCCGCCCCGCCCACCAGAAGGGAAACCGGGAGCGATTCAAGGATGATCTCATTCACGGTAAACCCATCCTTGGTGAACGATTCCCCGCCGTCGAAACGGAGAAAATAATTCCCCAGCATGCGGAACCACTGCTCCAAGGGCGGTCGGTTCAAACCGTAATATTCGCGCATGTTGGCCACGATGTGTTCCGGGATGTTCTTTTCGGTGGCGAACGGATTGCCTGGCGCCAGTTGCAGGAGAATGAAGGTGAGCGTGAGGATGCCGACCAGAACCACGAGGCTCTGCAGCAAACGATCCAGCACAAAACGAACGAGGGGCATCACGGTTCCAAACGAATGTATTTGTAATTGTGATTGTCCAAGAGCAGCGGCTTCCAATTCTTCACTTCGGGCCGCAGCCAGTAGGTGCGTGTATACCAATACAGTGGCAGGACCGGAAGCTCCGTCAGGAGAATGGACTCCGCTTCGCGGAGCTTGGCGAAGCGCGCCGCATCGGTGGGCTGAACGGCGGCCTCGGCGAGGAGCCGATCGTAATCGGGATGGCTCCACCCGGTGTTGTTGTTGCTGTCGCCCTTGCGCCAGAGATCAAGAAAGGTGGACGGATCCAGATAATCGGCGATCCATCCGGCCCGGGCGGCGTCGTAGTCTTGTTTGATCACCTGGCTTTGGAAGGTGCCCCACTCGCGGTTCTCAATCCGCACACTGGTGATTCCGAGATGACGGCGCCACATGTCCTGCATCGCCTCCGCGATGGCTCGGTGCGCCTCCGAGGTGTTGATGATCAAGGCAAACCCGGGAAAATCCTTTCCGCCCGGGTAACCGGCCTCGACCAGCAAAGCCCGCGCCTGGTCCGGATCAAACCTGAGAAGATTGGGAGGAACATAACCTCCCTCGGACGGAGGGGTGAATCCGTAAGCCGGTTCCTGGTTGGCGCGGGTCACGCTGGTGACAATGGCCCGGCGATCGATCGCCAACGCCAGGGCACGGCGGACCTTGGGATTGTTGAACGGTGGGCGCTCCACGTTGAATCGGTAGAAATAACTGCCGTAATACGGCTCCAGGTGCAACCAATCCGCCCGCACACCATCGCTCTGGTGAATCAGTTCGGCTGGCAGAGTGTAGGTGTAATGCAGGCGGTTTCCCAAAAATGCCCGGGCCTCTGTGTAGGTGTCATAGGGAAAAAAGCGGATCTCCCGAATCCTGACTTTCTCCGCGTCCCAATAGAACGGATTTCTGTCGACCACCACGGAATGATGGATCCGCCAGGACCGAAGCTGGAAGGCTCCGTTGGAGACATGATTCCCGGGCCTCTGCCAACGGGTGAAGCGGTCTGTCATTTTGCCAAAACGCTCAATGGTGCCGCGATGAACCGGCAACCAGCTGGTATGCTTGACCACCTGGGGAAAATAAGCGGCCGGCAAGGCCAACGTGCAAACCAGGGTGAACTCATCCGGCGCCCTCACACCCACCCCTGAGAAATCGGTGAGAGTGCCCTCGTTGTATTCCTTGCCCCCCTTCAGAATATACAACATGGAGGCATAGGGCGAGGCCAACCCCGGCTCCAGGATCCGCTGGTAGGAATACAGGAAATCCCGCGCCGTGACCGGATCCCCATTGGACCACCTCGCGTTGCGGCGAAGCCGGAAGGTCCATTCGGTGTGGTCCGCATTCGACTCCCAATGTTCCGCCACTCCGGGCTCGAGCTTGGTGTCGTCCTCGGGATGATAGGCCACCAAGCCCTCAAACAACGCCCGCATGACATTGCTGTCCCCGACGGACGCGACCAAGTGGGGGTCCAACGCCTTCGGATCCGAGCCATTGCCGAGCAGGAGGATTCCGCGGCGGGCCGCCTCGTTCGCGTAGTCGCCACGCTCACAACCGCCGAGCAGCAGCGCGATCAGCAAACAGCCCAGGAGGCGCTTTCCTTCCATCATCATGTCTTCTGCAACACCGCCAAGTGCCGATCCACCGACTTTCCTGGAGTGGCCAACTCCCGGGAGAATGGGTTGCGGTGCGTGACCAGCAGTTTGCCCCCCTGCGCCTGGATCGCGGCGAGTGCCTGTTCATGCTCCCGGTCGAAGTAGGAGGTGATCACAAGACGACCGCCGGGCGACAATTTCTCGAGGGCCTTGTGATAGATCTCTTCCCAGACCCGCCTGCCGTTCCACAAGTTCTGGTGCCGCATGAAAACGAGATCGAACTGCTCAGGAAGCTGCGAGTGACCATCCAAGCGCCGGGCATCCCCTTCGAGGAATTCATAGCTCACCGCGCCCTCCCCGCGGAACCGCTCGCGAGCCCATCCAATCTCGCGAGCCCGGATGTCCATTCCGGTAAAACGGATTCCCGCCGCAGTCTCCGGAAGTTCATCCCCCCGCAAACGAGCGATCCGGCGGGTCAAGACTTCGGCCTCGTCGCAGGCCCCGCAAGCCAAATCCAAAATCCGCACGTCGTTGGAGCCGCGCAACGTCTCCAGGAAACCCGCATCGTCTCCCAGGAGCCGACTCAGCTCACCGTCCAGCCGTCGCAAATCCGTTTCGAGCATCGAATCCATTGTTCCCCAACCATGCGCGCTTTGTGCAAAAGGTCCAGTGCGGGGAATCGTTGTGAGGGATGCGGAAACGGAATTCTGGAGAATTCCGCTACGCTCGTCCCTCGTAGCGGAATCGCCAACGCATTCCGCCTTTGCCCTTTTCCCCTTCCTGCTCCGGACTTGCCTTCGAGGCGGATTTCACTTAAACAACCTTGATGGTTTCCCACAATGACTCCGAAGCTTGGAGCGTCGCCATCGAGCTTCATTCCGAACCGGGTGCCGAGGACAAGTTGGTTGGAGCCATCCTGACGGCTTCGGAAACCAACCACAGGGAATTGGAAGCCCAGGCTCGGGCCGCCCTGGGCATTTTCTATGCCCTCCACGGACGCATCCCGGATGCGGTGGCTCATCTGGAACGCAGCCTGGAACTCATGAAAGCCGCGCCCGGGCCGGACCGCGATGCCGTCATCGACTACCTGAGGCAGATCGAACGCGGTCAGGTGACTTCTTTGGGCGCAGGCCCGGGTCACGGCACCGCCGAAGCCATTCGCGAGTTCGTTCTGCAAAGGCTTCCGCCCGGTTTGATCAGTCAACTCGGCGTGCACATTTCCGCCGAGGGGGGCGTGCGTTGGGACGTGGAGGTGAGCCGATCGATGACCGATGCCGAAGCGAGGCTGCTGCACGACACGATCGATGCCGCCCTGGAGCGGTTCCAACCGAGGGGATGAACGCGGTGAATCACCGCGAAGGGAGCTCTGCCGTTACCTGCCCGGAGGTTGTTTTTTGCCTCCGCCAAAGAGCCGGAAGAAGGGAGGCGGTCTCTTGGCCTGGGCGGCCTTGGCTTGCTCCAATTCCGCGAGAGGATCGACTGAGGGAGCTCCGTGATAAATCGCCTGGAGGCTGGGATCCACGGTGGGCGAAACCGAGCCCGGCTCCCGCACCTGAATCGAGTCGGAGAGTTCCCTGAGGGCCAAAAGACGGGGCTCCGTGAGATACGCCTCAAAGAAATCTCCGATGATGGGAGCCGCCTTGCTGCCCCCACCGATCTTCTCGCCCGGTTCCCCCTCGTAAACGGCGGCGAACGCGTAGACGGGATACTCGGAAGGGGCAAACCCGGCGAACCAGGCGATGTTCTGGGATTTGGCGGGGTTCCACTGACCGGTGCCCGTCTTGCCGGAGACATGGATGCGCTCGTGGCTGGCGTTCTTGCCGGTCCCGCGATCGCTGTTCACCACCTCAAACATGCCGCGTTGGACGATGTCGATGTTGCGCGCCGGCACTTTCAGTTCGCGGGGCACGACGTCGTAGGAGTCGCGAATGTTCTCCATGTAATCCTGCACCTGAAGCACGAGCCGTGCCGGGACCAGGGCGCTGCGGTTGGCCACTGCCGTCATGGCCTGGGCCACCTGCAAGGGGGTCGCTCCCACGCTGCCCTGACCGATGCTGATGTTGCAAAGATCCCCCTTGCCGATCTTGGCGCCGAATTGCTTCTGCCACCAGGCATCGGTCGGCATCAGGCCGGCCGCTTCCTCGATGGGAATGCCGGTTTTGCGGCCGAACCCGAACTCGACCCCCATCTCGGTGATGTAGGGAGCCTCAGTGACCATGGAACCGGCAAAGAACCAAGTGTTGCAGGAGCGGGCCAAGGCTCCGATCACATTCATCCCGCCCTCGTTCTCCTCGTTCCAGTTGCGCGCGATCCGGTCGCCGATGGTAAACGAGTTTGGGCAATCATAAATGCTGTCTTCGGTGATGGTGCCGGCGTGCAACAATCCCAAGGCTGAGAAGACCTTGAAGGTGGAGGCCGGAGGATACACTCCTTGGAACGCGCGCCCGATCATCGGTTTTTCGGGGTCGTTGTTCAGGGCATTGAACCGCTCTGCCGAAATCATCGGAACGAACTCATTGGGATCGTATCGCGGATAGGATGACATGGCCAGGATGTCCCCGGTCTGCACCTCCATCAGCACGAAAGCGCCGCGCCGGACGTGCTTCTCCGTCAACTGCTCCGCGAGCTGCTGCATCTCCACGTCCAGGGTGGTGACCACGTTCATGCCGGGCACCGGATGCCGGATGACCTTCTCTTCCACCCGCTCGCCCCGGTCGTTGAAAATGATCTGGACCCGCCCATCCACACCGGTGAGCTGCTTGTCGAAGGACTTTTCCAATCCCTGCACGCCGTGGGCGGTCGGCCACATCGCCTCCCCGTCCGGGACCTCGCCTTTCGGCCAAGGCGCGCGCTTGCCGACATACCCCACGATGTGTCCGGCCAGCTGTTGCTGCGGATAAATGCGCTGGTAGGTGGGCAGAAGCACCAACCCGGGAAATGCCGCCGCCTCGACCTTTTTGCGCTCATCCTCCGGCAGCGGCAGATTGGCAAAGACGAGCGGCAACCAACGCCGGTCCCGGTAATGATCGAGGATCTCCTTGTCCGTCAAGGTCCAGGTTTTTCCGAGGATGGCGTTCGCCTTTTCCAGTCGCTCCCGGGCGTAGGCGATCCGTTTCTCCTCCGATGCCTCGTCCATGAAAGGGAAGTTCAGCCCGAGATAGTGAACCACGACATTCTGGGCCAGGGGAACGCCATTGCGATCCACGATTTGCCCGCGCGGCGCCGGGATGGAGAGGTTGAGAATGCGCGCCCCTTTCACCGTGAGGAACCCAACCGGAAATCCGGGGCCCGGGGCGGGTGGCGCCACGTTGGGCGGCGCATCGGCAGGAAGCAAACCACCCAGCAGATCATTCACGGCGGAGTTCGCCCCGACAGGGGGTGCCATCGCATCGGCGCCCGGCTTCGCACCGCTCTGGCCAGCGGCTCCGGCGGTCGGTGTGGAGGTTTCGGGAGCCGATGCCGGCGCAGGCTCGGGGGTTGGCTCGGTCACCGGAACCACCGGGGGTGCCTCCTGGACGGGGCGGGGAGCGACCGGCATCGACTCCCTCTCCGCATTTTTGTTGCCGCGAGCTCCCTGTCCCTTTTTTGAGTTTGCGGAGGATGGTTTGCGGAAAATGGAGGACCCCGGTCTCTGCTGGGCGTCCACGGAGGCGGCACCGCCCCAGATCACCAGGAGACTCACCAATCCCCACAAAACTCTTCGTCTCAGCGATGCAGTCACGGCAAGTCAGGACCCCCACAAAGTCACGGTTTTAGAAAAGCACGATCCGGTGCCTGATGCACCCCGTTTTTGCGAGAATCCTCTGTCATCCGCAGCCGGAGTCGGCCCGGTTCAGACGAAAGAACGTTGCCG
>QQNE01000065.1 GCA_003402735.1 Verrucomicrobiota bacterium | reverse complement strand
GATCGTAGAGCGTTGTCAAATCCCCGAAAATGCCCCAGCTCTCCGCCGCATCCGCCCCCCAACCGAAAAAGGTGGAGAGGTTCCCATCAATCCCGTTGGCTCCCCGATTCGCCCAGACCCAGTGCCCACGATCTTCGTATGGGACCGCCAGATTCCACTCTCGCACCGGGAGGCTGTTGCCTAAAAACACCTTCACCTCCGAGGGCATCGCCGCCGCCAAGGCGCGCACCATCGCCGGCTCCGAACCCGGATGCGCCGCCAACGCACGCTCCAGCCGCTCCCTCATCGCCATCTCAGCCTCAGGCATCTGCGGTGCGCCCTCGCACGGCGCGAAAGCGATGGACTCAAGGCTTGGGAGACAGAGGCAGTCCCGTCCCAGACCGCGGAATCCGTGACACTCCACCGACCACACCGAAACCTGGGGCAAAGTCTCCAGGTCCCGCCAAAAGCGAAAGGTCGGCACCGCCCCGATCCGCAAAACGGTGTGGATCGGATGATCGCGCAGGGCTCGATCCCCGCCCTGGATCATCCATGGCTGCAGTCCAGGCGCCTCACGCAAACCGCTCATGGCGTCCGCCAGAATCGGACAACGCCAACTCACCAGCTTGTTCAGCACCTTTTCCCGGTCCTGGCGGGGAATCGCCCCAAGAATCACCAGGTCCGGGCGAGGCATGGTCACCGGGACCGACTTTCGCTTCCGCCCGCGGGGCCCAACGATGGGTTCCGGCTCAACCGGGGCCGGGGCTCCGGAACCGTCGCTGAGCAGAGGATCGCTGAGACAGACATTGAGGTGAGCCGGGCCATTCCCTTCCCAACGGCTCAGATCGATGGGACCAGCGCTCACATCCCAGCTCTCCAGCGCGTAGAGGCAGAAGAGGCCTCGTTGCTCGATGACCTGTGGCGCGCCACTCCCTCTGAACGAGGCTGGACGATCCGCGGTGAGACAAAGCAGGGGAACCCGCTGGTAGAGAGCCTCCACCACCGCAGGATAAAGTTCCGCCACCGCGGTTCCGGAAGTGGTCACGACCGCCACGGGGCGGTTGGTGGCCACCGCCCTGCCCAGGGCAAAGAATGCCGCCGCCCGTTCATCGACAAAGGGATACGCAACCAGTCCGGAACGAAGAATCTCCAGGATCAATGGGCTGTCACGTGATCCGGGACAGACCACGAATTCGATGATGCCCCTCCGGGTGCAGGACCCGATTGCGGCGCGGGCAAGTTGTTCGCTGTCGGTCACAGCCCGAGCAAGCCCTTCACCGCGCTGCGCTTCAAGGCCAATTCGCGCCATTCTTTCTCCAGAACGCTGGCAGCGATGACCCCGCATCCGACGGGGAGATAAACTTGCGTGTCGGCCCAACTGACGTGGCGGATCGCGACCACCGCATGAAAACTCCCGTTGACCCAAGCTCCGAACGGAGCCCCAAACTGCCGCGGAGCGCCCAACTGACGCCGATACCCGCGCAATTTGTTGAGGACGGACGGGGTTCGCGGCAAGGCACCGAGGGCCGGGGTCGGATGCATCAGGCCGATCAGGGAATTCAAGTCGGGCTCGGTCAGGAGATCGACGTGAATCGACGAAAGGAAATGGGCAATCTTCCCCAGTCTGAGGAGCTGGCGCCGCTCGCGCCGCACCACCCCGAGCGGTTGAAGTTTGTTGACCAGATACTCGGCCACGAACTCGTGCTCAGCGATCTCCTTGGGATCGGCCTCAAAGGCCTCCGCCTGCTCCACCGAAGTCGTCCCCGCCAACGCCATGGTCTCGAGGTGCCGCCCGTGAACCGAAACCAGCAGCTCTGGCGTCGCTCCGATCAATCCGTTCCCCCCCTCGCGCCACCCGTAGCTGAACAGAGAGGCCGGCAAATGATCAAGGTGCGGGATCAGGGCATCGATCGATCCGGATTCCAATTCTCCCCGTTCCGTGAAAACCGGGACAGACTTTGTCATATCCCCCGAATCAATCTCGCGCATGATGTCGCCATAGACCCCGGCGAACGCGGCTTGGTCCGGCGTCTGCCACCGGATCGAAGGCGGCTTGGCCCCGTTTAGACTGGCCCGAACCGCTCCCAGATTGGGCGACATCCCCCACTCGCACGGAATCTTCCAGGGCAAGGGATCGGACAGATCGAAATCATTCCGGTAAAATGCCAGTCCACTCTCCGGCGGCACGGCTTGCCCCGTGAACGGACCGAAGCCGCAAACCATCTGACCGGAGTCAGTTTTCAAAAAGGCGTAGTCCTTCACTCGATCCGTCTCCCAGACTAGTTACGGATGATGGAATTCTCAAGATCCGGAACGTGAAGAATCTTCCGAGTTGGTTTAGAGGGAAGACGTTTTCTGTGCGATCCCCCGTATGATGGAACCCAGCAACCCGGCCGCCCCCACCGGAAGCGATGACAACCGTGACCTGGCCCTGATGCGCCGGATCGGTCAAGGCGACCACGCGGCGTTCGCGGAGCTCGTCGAAATCCATCAGCACGCAGTGGTGGGCACCGTCACCAAAATGCTCGGGAACGCCACCGAGGCTGAGGACGTGGCGCAACAGGTCTTTGTCCGCGTCTGGCGTTCCGCCGTCCGTTATCAACCCTCAGCCAAGTTCACCACTTGGTTGTTCACGATCACGAGGAACCTGGTGTTCAACGAGATCCGCAGGAGGCAACGCAAGCCCGCAGTCTCGCTGGATGAACGGGAGGAACAACAGGCCGGCAGCGTTGCGGCCGACGGAGAAATGAAGCCGGATGAGTCGGCCCTGCTTGCGGAGTTGGAGACTGCGGTCGACACAGCGATTCAAAGACTGCCGGAAAAACAGCGGATGGCGGTGGTCCTGCGTCGCTACCAAGAGATGGCCTATGAAGACATCGGGGAAATCCTCGGTCTTTCGCTTCCCGCAGTCAAAAGTCTGCTGTTCCGAGCCCGAACCCAGCTGCGGGAAGACCTGCAGAAATATCTGGACGGTTGAGTTGCGAACCACGGTGGGCATGTTAGGGGGTAGCCATGGGCAATCATTCTCTGGAGAACGTCCTTGTGATCCCTCGCTCCCTGTTCGATGCGCTGGGCGCCTTTCACGGATTTCAAGCCGGGTCCGGACACTACCTCCCCGCCATTCTCGATCCCGCCAACAACTCGTTTCTCTGCCGGGCCGACGCGGAGACCGATCCTTCCCACAAGCAGATCATCCCTTATGCCTTGTTTCAGCACGGTGACCGGTTCCTGCACTACGTCCGCGGGGGAAACGCCGGAGAGCAACGACTCGCTTCAAAAGGATCCATCGGCATCGGCGGCCATGTGAATGAGGATGATTACCGGGCCAGCGGCAGTCTCGGATGGGATCTCTACCTCACCGGGGTGGAGCGCGAAGTCGCGGAGGAACTCCAGATCAACTCCCCCTACCAACAATCGATCATCGGATTGATCAACGACGACACCACCGAGGTCGGCCAGGTCCATCTCGGAGTCGTTCACCTGTTCACCCTCAAGTCTCCAGATGTCGTCCCCAATGAGGATGGGATCACCAACTTGACCTTCCTCACCCGGGACGAACTCAATGAAAGAGCGCAGGGCGGATTTTTGGAGTCCTGGTCCCGCCTCATCGTGGAAAACCTGGATCAGGTCCTTGCCCCCGCTGCCGCCGTGGGCGGTTGACACATGGGTCGCATTGACTATGGTCAAACTCGCGATGGTGGTGCATCCTGATACCGAGGTTTCCCCCATGCATTTTGATCGAGACGCTGCCGAGCGGGATTTTTCATCCCACGCACCAGGTTATTGGAAAGACCAGAGCGGATTGAAGTGGGACTGCTGGCAGTGGCAACTCCAGAACCGCGTCAACAGTCTGGATTCCCTGGAGAGACACCTCCGTCTCACCCGCGAGGAGCGCAGCGGCATCCTCTTGTCAGGAAACAAGTTGGCCATGGCGATCACGCCCCATTTTCTCAACTTGATCGACCGTGACGATCCCGACTGCCCGATCCGGCGGCAAGTCGTCCCCCGCATTGAGGAGACGGTCGAGGCGGAATGCGAAATGGCGGATCCTTGTGGCGAGGACGGCGAAATGCCGGTTCCCGGTCTGGTCCATCGCTACCCGGACCGGGTCAATTTCCTCGTCACCGACCGCTGCGCCTCCTATTGCCGCTATTGCACTAGAAGCCGGGTGGTCAGCGGCGCGGGACACCAACATCTGGAAACCGAGTTCGAGGCTGCCTTCCGCTACCTTGAAACCCATGGCGAGGTTCGCGATGTGCTTCTGTCCGGCGGCGATCCCTTGCTGTTTTCTGACGCGAAGCTCGAACGGATTCTGCGCCGTCTGCGGTCCATTCCACACATCGAGTTCGTGCGGATTGGGACTCGTGTCCCCATCTTTCTCCCGCAGCGCATCACCCCCGAACTCTGCGCCATGCTGCGCCAGTTTCATCCTCTCTTCATCAGCATCCACACGAATCATCCCAGGGAGCTGACCACGGAGGTGAAGCAAGCCTTGGAGCGTCTCGCCGATGCGGGGATTCCTTTGGGGAACCAAAGCGTTCTGCTTCGCGGGGTGAACGACCGTTTGGAGGTGATGAAGGTCCTGGTGCAAAAACTCCTGCGGTGCCGGGTCCGCCCCTATTATCTTTACCAGATGGATCTCATTCTCGGATCCTCCCATCTCCGTGTGCCTGTTTCCCGCGGTCTCGAGATCATCGAGGGACTTCGCGGGCACACGACCGGATATGCCATCCCCACCTACGTCATCGACGCTCCCGGCGGTGGTGGAAAAGTTCCGATTCACCCGGAAACCATCGTGCAGCGCGGCGACGAGGGCATCATCGTCCGCAATTATGAAGGGAAGCTGTTCGAGTATCCCGGGACCAGCACGGAGTTGGCCGCTTTCACCGGAGTTCGCGACGCCGTGCCCGCGGATTTCTGAGGGCATCGCCGCCCGATCCATCTCTCTGCGCTTCAGGAGCGGCGTCCCACGCAGATGACGCTCTGCGTCAGCAGTTCGTCGGCTTCAAAACCTGGGCACCTCTTCAAGATGTCCGGCGTCAAGCGATCCGCCCCCTCGGCCACGGTCGATCGCGTCTCCTGCCAAAGCTCCAACTCAAAATGGCGCTCCACCAAGCTCCGCAGCTCTCCGATTCGGATTCGATTCTGTTTCTTGGTGATTTTGTCAGGCCAATCGGCCCGAGGGACGACATGATGCCAATCCATGTATTTTGCCTGCTCCGGATCCCCGGGCACCATCTCGCCCAGGGTCCGCGGCTTCATGTGATGCCCTCCCCAACAATAGTAATTCGGATGCCGAAAGACAATCCTTCCCCCGGGTCGGATCAGCGCTGCAAATTCCGCGAAACTTTCCCCGATGTTCATGAGATGCTCCGTGACATTGTGCATCGCCAGAACATCGAAGTCTGAACCGGGTGGAAGGTCCGATGTCAAGCCTCGCACGAACCGAGTTTCGGGCAGCATTTGTTCCAGTCGGCGCGGTGTCCAGGGTGATTCCGTGAACCGACCATGCAACGGCCGTGAATCCTTCAACAGACTCGAGTCCGGGTCCAGAACTGGATCGACTCCGGTGTAGCTTCTCACGCCGGCGAACCAGAATCCGACCGAGTAGAGGCTTCGCCCGCAGCCGACATCGAGCACGTCCCGTCCCCGGAGGAACGGACAGACCATGCGAGGCCAGTTCACGTTGCGTCGGCGGATGGCCTCGCCGAGCAGGTTTACACGGAAGCCTCGCCAGGGCTCCGCGTGACCCACACGGTTCCGGTGCAGTTCGGGCAACCATTTGTCGACGCGCCAAACGGACTTCAGGTCGACAGGTTCTGGGAGTGGCTCTTGCAGCATCGGGCGCACTCTTGCGCGGTTCTGAGCAAACTGCATCCCGAACCTGCGGCCAGTTAGGAGCCTGTTGAAATACTCCGGGATATCGCGCGCAACGGACCTGGAGTGCAGGGCAAGGCGAGAGGCGGGAGCTGGGCGAGCCCAGTGACCAACGAGCAACGCGGCCCCGCGCTTCAGGGACTTGCGCCCGAAGGGAAGGGCTTTCTGTAATCACGCGAAGCCTAGCTGCAAATCCCGCTCATTGTCCCAAAACAAAGCCCTTCGCGGCGTCGCGGAGTATTTCAACAGGCTCTTAGGGCTTGGGCACGGTCGGTGGCACCAGATCTGGAGTCGGTGCCTCGACCGTCATCATCTTCTGATGGATGTCGAGAATCTTCGCCGAAACCTGGAAGAAAGAGTTCATGGCCTGAATGTCGGCGGCCTTTCCATTGACCAGGGCATCGAGGCTTTTGAGGTATTTTTCTTGGTCGACTCGAATCGAGGCCATTTGCCGCTGGGCTTCGCCGTAGGATTCGACCACCTTGGTCTGCATCGAGGTCAATGCCTCACGCCGCCCCTGATCCTCGTAGAACTCCGCCAATTGGGCCTTTTGCTGCTCCCGGTAGGCCGGGTTGAAAAGACGGCGCAGCAGCTTTCCCTTCTCTTCCGGGCTGGTGGTGGGCGGAAGCTGAAGTTGCTTGGAGACATACGCATCGAGCTCTTTGAACTCCTCGATCGGCTTCTCATACTGTTTGTTCAGGTAGGCCAGTCCGCCCGCCACGGCTCGGAGCTTGTCGATTTCGGCGCGTTGCAGTTGCTGCCCGCTGCGCACCTTCGCCTCCAACTGCTGGAGATAGCCCACCGTCGCCTCGCTGTTGTTGACCACGTCGTCCACCACCTTGGCCACGGCCGCCATTCCCTGGTTGAGACGTTGATCGGTCGCCTCTTGCACCGCGTTCACCTGGCTTTGCCAATCCGCGTTGAGGCGCTGGATCTCGGCCGCATGGGCGCTCTTGTCCCGGTCCGCCTGCTTTTTGGCTTCCTCGATCTGGGTTTGCAAAACCGCCAACTCGCCCCGGGCCGCGCTCAACTGATTGCCGCGATCGCGCAGTCCAATCGCAAGATACACGGTGCTGCCGAGCAACAAAAACAAGGCCGACGTCAATCCCGCCATCACGGGATCAAAGCGGCGGGGTTCGGGATCGGGATCGGGGAACGTCGTCATGGTCTCTTCAACTGGGATGGGCTGAGCGTTGGACGGAACAGACCGCCAACCCATTCCACATTCATGGAAGGATTCCGTTTGTCAAAAATCGGGGAGGCACCATTCCACCCACCGCGGTTTGCATTTCGCAACCGCCCCGGCGAACCTTCCCTTATGCCGCCCATTCTCGATCTCTGCCGGGATCTGCCGGTCTGGTCCTATGAACCCGGCGACACCATCATTCACGAGGATCGCAAGGATGGACGACTCTACATCCTCAAGAAAGGAGCCGTCGAAGTTCGGAAGCACGGCCAATCGGTGACCGCCACCACCACCCCGGGCGCCATCTTCGGCGAGATTTCCGCCCTTCTCCGCGCCTCCCACAGCGCTTCGGTCGTGGCCATCGAGGACTCGGAATTTTTTGTCGCGGATCCCGCAGAAGCCTTCCTCCAGGCAAACCCCAGTCTCAACCTCCACATCGCGCGGTTGCTCGCTTTTCGTCTGCAGCGGGTCACCCAACAACTCGCCGATCTCCAGGAACTTACGGGGGCCTCTGGTCTCTCCCCGACCACCCGCGTCACCAGCGTCCTGCGCACCCTGGCCGACCAGTTCTGATCACTCCACGACGATGACATCGCCCACTTGAGCCACGCCAAAGAAATTCTTGGCGTAGGTGTAAGGCAAGCGAATGCAGCCGTGGGAGGCTGGGTATCCGGGACAATTTCCCTGGTGCATTCCCACCGCACTTCCGCTCAACCGCATGAAAAACGGCATCGCGGAACCGTAGAGAGTTGAGTGCCGCAACCGGCTCTTGTCGGTGATGACAAACGTGCCGCGCGGGGTGCGAAAACCGGACCGCCCGGTGGAACAGCCGGTCGAATACAGGAGTTCGCCTTCCTTGTAAAACCGCGCCACCTGTTCGTCCAGGGAGACGACGATTTTCCGTTCGTGCTTGCCTTCCACTTCCGGCTCGCGCCCCAGCATCAGCTGCGCCATGGGAATGTCCCCCGAGTTGATGGCGAAGGTCACGGGATAGGTGTGATCATTCGTGGGACGGTTTCGCTGCGCCCCCCTCCGCACTAGGGCCTTGGCCAAGTCCAACTGTTTGGAGCCGGCGGCCAGCATGATCGGGCTGATGTTTTTCTCGTTCTTCAGCCGATACGTCAGGCTGCCATTCGCTGCGAACTTCGCGAGGAACTCGCTGCTGACCGGCTGCCCCAACCGACCGTTCGGATCGGCTCCGTTCTCCAAGAGCAACTCCGCCATGGCCGACTGCCGATTCGCAATCGCCCACTCCAGAAGGCGATGGCCTCCGGGCCGATCATTGGCGTCGTAGCGGGCTCCGTATTCAAAAAGCAGTGCCGCCGCCGTCACGTCCCCTTGGGTCACCGCAAACCCAAGCAAGGTCAACCCGGTGGACGTTGGGTTGTTCAGGTCATCCCCGTGCGCCGCAAGAAGACGCATCACGTCATAGGATTTCGCCTGCATCGTCCCCCAGAGACTGCTTCCCGGTGCCTTGGCTCCCCGGCCGAAAAGATAGCGGGTCAATCGAAAATCGCGATCCTCAATGGCCCGTTCAATCGCGGTCAACCCATCCTTGTTCCTCCCATCGATGTCCGCGCCCGCTTCCAGCAGGACCTCAGCCACCGCCGGTCGTCCCTGGCGCAATTCGTTCCACCACAGTGCCTCCCCGTTTGCCACACTGCGCTGCGCCCCATCGGCCCGATGCCTCAGCAGAAGCTCCACCCAGTCGAGCGCATTCGATTGACAGGCCGCCTCCAACAAGCCGAACCGACCGCTGCGCGCCTTCTCCAGGTCGGCCCCCTTCAGGAGACAAAGCTGAAAAATCTCCTTTGCCCGCAACCGGAAGGCCGCCTCCAAGAGAGTCTCCCCATCCGGCCCCTCCGCTTCGGGAGTCGCCCCGGCCATCACCAAGCGTTTCACCAAATCCGGTCTTCCCTGTTCCAGACAGACCACCGTCAAGGGCTTCCCTCCGGGCGTGGTGCCTCCGGCGTCAGCCCCCAGCTTCAAGAGTTTGCCAACGGCTCCCAGGTTCCCCGCAGAAAGAGCCCCCGCCAACGGGCTTCCCTCTGGACCCCCAGTTCGAATCGAGGCACCGTGTTTGATCAGGAGATCAAAAGCTTGGTCCTTGCCCTCGCGGATCGACCAGACCAGCCCCGGCACACCCGGTTCCATCTCCATGTCCGGTTTCCCGCCGTGGCCCAGCAGGAAATCGAGCATCTCCAATGAGCCCTGTTGCAGCGTGGCGGCCTCCAACGACCTCCCGCCGGTTGGAGCGAGGTCGATCGCCACGCCCAACCCGGTGAGGTGATGAACCAAATCGAGGCGCGCGGCAAGAACCGCCTTCTGAAACGGCGTCTTCCCGGTGGCGTCCGGTTGGTCCAACGGAACATCCACCGCTTTCAGCCTGGTCAGTGCCAGGGTATCGCCTTTTTCAATGGCTCGATGAACCGAGTCGTTGTCCGCCTGATAGCCTTCACGCTGCAGGCGGCGCTTCGTGAACCAGTCGAATTCCGTGAACCGACCTGCCAAGTCAACGGCGCCGACCACCACGAGAATCGTCAAGGTCATCAGCACGACCAACCGCCTCATGAACCGGGCCCACCGGATCACGAAAACGGCACTCTGTTGGCATGATTCAGAACTCACAACTCGCACACAGGTTCCCCGACTACCCAACTAGGCCACAACGCGATGCAAAATCGAATGTATTTTTTGATCGAGAAAGACCCCAATAACAACCGCTAAAGTTATGGAATATTTTATTAATTTCTATTTCTTTCTCGGATTTTTTGAAAACAAACGCAAATTTTGGGTCGGGTGCTGTCCAATGGCACCTTGCGCGCCGTTCCCTCCGGGGCCACGTCCCCGGAGCGCGAGATTCCGGAGGAATTCCGCAGACTCGTGCGCAGCCCTGCAAACCATTTGCAAACCAACTCGTTTTGCGCTGAATTACTCCTCTTTTTCTTGCCGGGATTCTGACCGTCTTTTTCTGCAATGTTCATCCGTTCCTTCTTTTCCTCACTGGTTCTGCTCTCCGTTGCGGCGGTGGCAGCCGAGTCCAAGGTCGACTTCAACCGGGATGTGCGCCCCATTCTGGAAGGGGCCTGCGTCCACTGTCACGGTCCGGAAAAGCAGGAGGGAGATGTCCGGCTCGACACCAAGGAGGCGGCGTTTGCCGGGGGCGAGGACAACCCCGGAATCACCCCCGGTGATCCGGAGAAGTCGTCTGTTTGGTGGACCACCACCCTCCCGCCGACCGACGATCTGATCATGCCGCCGAAGAAGCCCTTGGTGAAAGCGCAGTCGGACGTGATCAAGGAATGGATTCTTGGAGGAGCCCCCTGGCCGGACGGCGTCGTCTTGAAAGAGAGCCCCCGCATGGATTTCGCCAACAACATCCAGCCGTTGTTCGCCCGCGGCGGACCGTTCACCGCCGATGAGGTCAAAATGATTCGCCTTTGGAGCGAGCAAGGCGCGGTTTGGCCTCAAGGGCTCAAGCTGGGGGGACCGGAACCGGAGGGACCGGGGGACAACCTCGACCTCGTGAAGACGATCCGGGAGAAGGTCGTCGCCACGCACAAGGAGAAGTCGCCCTCCGAGATGAAGCTCTACGAGGCCAAAGTTCCGCTGACCGGAGCCAGCTACACCATGGTGCCGATTCCCGGCGGAGAGTTTCTCATGGGCAGTCCGGCCACCGAATCCGGTCGCAAGGAGGACGAGGGACCCCAGCGCAAGGTGAAGGTCGATCCGTTTTGGATGGGCAAGTTTGAAGTCACTTGGGACGAGTATGAGCCGTTCATGATCACGGACGTGGCCCGTCGCAAGAATGGATCTCCGGAGAAGATTCCGGCGGACGCCGATGCCGCGTTCATCACGTCCAAACCGACCACTCCCTACACGGAAATGAGTTTCGGGATGGGCACGAAGGGTTTCCCGGCCATCAGCATGACCGAGCACGCGGCATTGAAGTATTGCCAGTGGCTCAGTGCGCAGACCGGCCATTTCTATCGGTTGCCGACCGAGGCGGAGTGGGAATACGCCTGCCGCGCCGGAACCACGACCGCCTACAGCTGGGGCGATGACCCTGCTCAGGGTGGGGACTATGCCTGGTATTGGGACAACGCCGGTGAAAAATACCAGAAAGTGGGGCTCAAAAAGCCCAATCCGTGGGGGCTTCACGACATGCACGGGAACGTGATCGAGTGGGTCCTCGACTGGTATGAACCGTATGCGGCCGCTGCCGGACTGGTGGACAACCCCTATGTGAAACCCGGCAAACTTCTCTATCCCCGCGTGGCCCGCGGTGGCAGCTGGTATGATGACATGGATCTGCTCAGATCCTCCATCCGTTTCAAATCCAATCCGAAGTGGAAGATTCAGGATCCCCAGCTTCCAAAGTCCATCTGGTATCACACGGACGGCGAGTGGCTCGGGTTTCGGATTGTCCGGCCCTTGAATGTCCCGTCCGCCGATACGATGCATGCCATCTGGAATTCGGGGCGGGGCGAGGAGAACGAAGTCAAAGACGCCAAAAAGAACTGACCGCTCCGGGAATATTCTGGGTCGTCCTTCTGGCGACGCTGATTTCGTCCCGGGCCGACGAGCCCATCTTGCGTCGCTTTCGCTTTGAGGAGCCGGCGATGGGCACCTTGTTCCGGGTGGAGTTTTATGCAGCAGACTTCGAGAGCGCCCAGGCGGCTGTTGAGGCTGTTTGGCGCCGGGTTCACGATCTGGACGAGGCCTTCACGGATTACAAGCCGGAGAGCGAGCTGATGCGTTGGTGTCGCCAGCCCGCAGGAACTCGGGTGAAGCTTTCGCCGGACCTCGGCAGGATTCTGGAGCAAGCCAGTGAGGTGACCCGGCGCTCGGCGGGGGCCTTCGATGTCACGGTGGGGCCTCTGAAACGCCTGTGGCGTCAGAGCCGTCGGGACGCGGTGTTGCCGACTCCCGAGCAGATTGCGGAGGCCCGGGCCGTGACGGGATGGGACAAAGTGGAACTCTTTCCGGACGGATCCGCTGTTTTGCGGGTGCAGGGAATGCGGTTGGATCTCGGGGGTATCGCCAAGGGCTATGCGGCCGATGCCGCCCTGTGGATCCTGAAAGAACACGGTCTGGAACGCGCGCTCGTGGCCGCCAGCGGTGACGTCGTCGCCGGCGAGGCTCCTCCGGGCGAACCGGGTTGGCGCGTCGGGGTCGCCAGTCTTTCGGATCCGGATGGCCGTGAGAACGCGGTTCGGCTGCGTCACCAGGCTCTGTCAACCTCCGGCGACACCATGCAGTCCGCAGAAATCGATGGCACCCGCTACTCCCACATTTTGGATCCCAAAACCGGTCTGGGTCTGACGGTTCGGCGAATGGTCAATGTCATCGCAGACTCGGGCGCGCTTTCGGATGCCTGGGCCACCGCTTTGAGTCTTTGCGGTCCTGAGGGGGCCACGCTTCCCGAAGAAATCGCGTTCCGCTTTGAAGAGGCTGGAGCGTCGGAGCGGGTCGTCCGCCGCGGTTGGCCCACCGAGGAGTGACCCGCCATCCTCCCGGCCCACCTCCTGCGCATTTCCCAGTTGCCACCTGATTTGTCCCACTTTAGAGGACAGGGCATCAAAACGTGGCCTGCGGCCACCCCCACGACATGGCAATCAAGGTAGGAGTAATCGGAGCGGGCGGCATGGTCCGCTATCACATTGACGGGTTCAAATCCGCTGGCGCTGAGATCGTCGCCATCGCGGACGTAAATGAGGCGGCAGCCCAGCGCACCGCCGCCAGCCAAGGCATTCCCCATGTGTTCGGGGATGTGGCCAGCCTGTTGGCATCGCCCGGGATCGATGCGGTTTCGATCATTGTGCCCAACAAGTTTCACGCGCCGCTCGCGATCCAGTCTCTACAAGCAGGCAAGCACGTGTTCTGTGAGAAACCTCCGGCCATCAGCGCCGCGGAGGTGCAGCAAATGATCGCGGCCGCCCAGAGCGCCTCGAAGACGCTGATGTTCAACTTCAACAACCGGGCCCGGCCCGAATCCTACGCAATGATGGATTACATTCGGAGCGGCGTGGTGGGAACCATCAACTCTGCCCAGGCGAAATGGATCCGGCGCACCGGGATTCCAGGTTTTGGAGGATGGTTCACCACCAAGGCACTCGCGGGCGGCGGTCCCCTGATTGACTTGCTGCACATGATCGACCTGGCGCTCTTTTTCATGGGTTACCCGGAGCCGGCCCACGTCCTCGGCCAGACGTTCAGTGATTTCATCACCGACAAAGCCTTCAAAGGGCCCTGGGGTTTGCCGGACATTGCCGACGGCACCACCGACGTGGAGGCCGCGGCCCACGGGTTTGTCACCTTCCGGACCGGGCAGGTTCTCAGCCTTCAGGTATCCTGGGCAGAGATGGTCAAGCGCGAGGAAGTCAGCGTGGTCTTTCAGGGAACCCGCGCCGGGGGCAAAGTGGAGCGGCTCTTCGGGCGTGACGGTCTCGACTCCACCGCGCTCGACAGCTGTGAACTCTACGTTCAGGAGAACGGGAATTCGGTGAACCGATCCGTCGTCGTTCCGGCTTGCGAGGACATGGGCCGGATCCGTTCCGCCGCGAATTTCATTCACACCATCAACGGCACGGAGGCACCGCTAAACACTCCATCCCAGGCTCTCGCCTTGATGAAGATCATCGATGCCATCTATCTCTCCGCTCGCTCCGGGGCCCCGGTGGCCTGTTGAATCTCTCTCTCCAGTTCAAGCAAACCCAGTATGAAACGGAAACTTCGCATGGGCATGGTGGGCGGCGGTCGCGGCGCCTTCATCGGCCAAGTACATCGGATGGCGGCCAATCTCGACGGAAAGATCGAGCTTGTGGCCGGGGCCTTTTCGTCCGACCCGGAAAAATCGCGCCTCTCCGGCGAGGATTTCTTCCTGGACCCTTCCCGCGTCTATTCGAGCTATCAGGAAATGGCTCGCGCCGAAGCGGCCTTGCCCGCCGGGCAACGGATCGATTTCGTGAGCATCGTGGTCCGCAACAATCTGCACTTTGAGGTCGCCAAGACCTTTCTCGAAGCCGGAATTCACGTGATCTGCGACAAGCCGGTCACCTTCAACCTGGAACAGGCCCTGCAGCTGCGTTCGATCGTGAACCGCACCGGATTGGTCTTTGCCTTGACGCACAACTACACCGGATATCCGATGGTCAAAGAGGCGCGCCGCATGGTCCGCTCCGGCGAATTGGGCCGCCTACTCAAGATCGTGGCCGAGTATCCCCAAGGCTATGCCGTCGGCGACGTCGAGGGGGACGGTCAGGGACAGATCGCCAACTGGCGGTCCGATCCGACCATCTCTGGCGTCTCGAACTGCATCGGCGACATCGGCACCCACGCACACAACCTCATCCGCTACATCTGCGGCGTCGAGATTGAATCGCTGTGCGCGGAACTCACCGCGTTCATCCCGGGGCGACAGCTCGATGACGATGGCAACATCCTGGTGCGGTTCCGGGGAGGAGCCAAGGGAATCATCTACGCTTCCCAGATCTCCAACGGCGATGAGAACGCCCTCTCCATTCGCGCCTACGGTACCAAGGCCTCCATCGAGTGGCATCAGGAGGAACCGAATGATCTTCTGGTGAAATACGCCAATGCGCCCAGGCGGATCTATCGCCGTGGCAATGACTATCTCGGTCCTGAAGCCAAGGCCAATTCCCGAACCCCGTTTGCCCATCCGGAAGGATTCATCGAGGCGTTCGCCAACATCTATCTGGCCGCGGCAGGAGCCATCGCGGACCGGATCGAGGGGCGCCCCGCCCCAGCCGAGGGCTACGATTTCCCGGACATTCGCGACGGCATTGCCGGGATGGCCTTCATCGAGACCACGGTGAGGAGTTCCCACTCCACCGAGAAGTGGGTGCCGTTCCCTTCGGTCTGAACTCCCGCTTTCCGCCCGCTCAACTCCCCGATTCCGCCGGTTTCGTCGGCATCGGGGGTTGGGCCTCCAAGGATTCGTTCAGGTAGAGATCCTGCAGGTCCACGGAAAACGCCCACTTGATCGTATCCGGTTTTTCTCGCCCCTTGCGCTGGACCCGCACCAGGACCTGGACCCGGTCGGATCGGAGGGGCTCGGTCACCTGAAAGTGCAGACGTCCACTCCTGGCATCGAACACGCAGGGGACTTCGCCAAAGCCGCTGACTCGCATCGTGATCCCAGACGGCTCGATCCCCTCCACTTTGGAAAGATCGGCCTCGATCCGCGGAAGCCGTGTCGTCACGATGCCCTGATCCTCCGGCCAGAGCGTCACCTCCGGCAACCCGGACAGACTCAGTCCCGCCGACCCGCCCGTGGGCGAGAAGGCTCCCCGAAAACTCATGGCGGCGTTGAAGTTGGTGTCGTCATCACCGTGGATGATGAAGCGCCCCAATTCGAGGTTGGGTTCGCCGTAGGCGGCCTTTTTCGGGGCGACGGTGATGCCGAGTTCGTAACCCGAGCCGGAGCAGAGTTCGAGGATCCGGTTATTGTATTTACCATAGGGGAAAGCAAATACCGGCAAGACGTTCTCAACGCCGAATGTGGCCCGAAGAAACTCGAGAGAACCGGTGAGTTCGGACTGAAGCCACTTTTCGGCATCGGGACGGGCTTTGGTGAGGTCCGCATGGCTGGCAGAATGACTGCCGATCTCACATCCATGCGCCATCATCTCCCGGATCTCTTCGACACTCAGGGACCGGCCGGAACCGCCGAGGTAGTTCTGATAGAGGTAAATCGAAAAGGGGAAACCAAACGCCTTGAAAACCGGATAGGCCTCGGTGTAGACCCCTTCCCACCCGTCATCGCAAGTGATCACGAGGCAGGGATCAGGCAGCGGCTTTTGCCCCTTCTTCCAGGCGAGATAATCGCTCATCCGGACCACGGGGATCTTGCTTTGCTTGATCACCTCCATCTGGCTCCGGAGTCGGTCCGGATGGATCACCATGTCCGAGGAGGGACGAGTGGATGAGAAGTCGTGATAGCCCAGGATGGAGACTTGGGCCGTTGGATTGAACGGTGGGGTGCCCTCTTTTGGGGAAGGAGGCAGAGGCGGAACCGGGTTCGGCACTTCCAACGCTGGTTGCGGCTCGGTCGGCGCGGTGACCGGAGCCTCTGGGGCCTTGAGTTTCTGACTCAACTCCCATAGCCTGTCACATCCGGTCGCGCCGAGACATACGGCGCCACTCAGAAGCAGAAGAAAAATCCGGCCGGACCAGTCCATCGGAAAATGTTGCAGTCATTGGAGGCAGGACGCAAT
Organism: Verrucomicrobiota bacterium; assembly: GCA_003402735.1. GTDB lineage: Bacteria > Verrucomicrobiota > Verrucomicrobiia > Verrucomicrobiales > DEV007 > V1-115. The sequence goes on along the minus strand of QQNE01000065.1, from coordinate 7,726 downwards.
CGGTTCGCCGCGGCAATGTGAGTTGAAGCTGTGTTCAGGTTGAGGGATCCTGACAGAAAACCAAATTTTCTTTGCATTAAACATTTCCTAAGGAGAAGTTGGAGGCACCCTGATTTATGGCAACGACCGCACCGGACCAAGGTTCTCCCATGAACGCCATGTATGGCGAGTGGTTCCTCGATTACGCATCCTACGTGATCCTGGAGCGCGCCGTTCCCCACATTGCGGACGGGCTCAAACCGGTTCAGCGCCGGATCCTTCATTCCTTGTTTGAAAAGGACGACGGACGGTTTCACAAGGTGGCCAACATTGTGGGTCACACGATGCAATATCACCCGCACGGTGATGCCTCCATCGGAGAGGCGATGACCCAGCTCGGGCAGAAGAATCTCCTGATCGATACCCAAGGCAATTGGGGCAACATCTACACCGGGGACAACGCGGCGGCACCCCGTTACATTGAATGCAAGGTCTCCAAGTTCGCGTTGGAGACGTTGTTCAACAAGAAGACCACCGCCTGGGCGGCTTCCTACGACGGGCGGAACAAGGAACCGGTCACGCTTCCGGTAAAGTTTCCTTTGGTCCTGGCCATGGGGGTTGAGGGCATCGCGGTCGGTCTGGCCTGCAAGATTCTCCCTCACAACTTCATTGAATTGATTCGGGCCTCCATCGCCGTCCTCCGGAACGAACCGTTCACCCTGTTTCCAGACTTCCAGCAGGGAGCGCTTCTCGATGCCACAGATTACAACGATGGCCTTCGCGGAGGGCGCATCCGGGTGCGAGCGCGGATCGACATCCTCAAGAACAAGACGCTGTCCATTCGCGAAATTCCCTTCGGAACGACGACGGAATCAATCGAGGCCTCGATCACCGACGCGCACACCAAGGGGAAGATCAAGATCGCCAAGATCGATGACCTGACGGCTGACGAGGTCGATATTCGGATCACCCTGCCGCCCGGGACGGACCCTGAGCAGACTTTGCAGGGCCTGTATGCGTTCACTGATTGCGAAGTGTCGATCGCTCCAAACTCGTGTGTGATTGAAGAGAACAAACCGAAGTTTCTTGGAGTGTCCGAGATCCTCCGCAAGTGCACCTTCCAGACCCGTGACCTTCTGAAGCTCGAGCTAGAGATTGAGCTGGGCGAGTTGGAGGACAAGTGGCACTTTTCGTCGCTGGAACGGATCTTCATCGAGAACCGGATTTATCGACGCATCGAAGAGTGCACCACGTGGGAGGCGGTCATGAAAGAGATCTGGATTGGTCTCAAACCGCACCTCCACCGACTGCAACGCGAGGTCACGGACGAGGATGTGGAGCGTCTCACCGAAATTCGAATCAAGCGAATCTCCAAATACGATTCCTTCAAGGCCGAGGAGTTCATCAAGGGACTCGAGGACCAGATGAAAGAGGTGCGCCGGAACCTGCGGAATCTCACCGCCTACACCATCGCTTGGTTCGAGGGGTTGGAGACCAAGTATGGTCCCGGGCGGGAGCGCCGCACCGTCCTGACCAACTTCGATCGGGTCAACGCCCGAGAAGTCGCGGTGGCCAACGAAACGCTCTACGTGAATCGCCGCGACGGCTTTGTCGGCTGGGGCCTCAAAAAGGACGAGGAAATCGGTCCCTGTTCGCGACTGGACGACATCATCGCCTTTTCTCGGGACGGCACCATGCGGGTGGTGCCGAACGCCGAGAAGGTGTTCATCGGGGAAAACAACGTGCACTGCGCGGTCTTCCAAAAGGATTCACCGGTGGTCTACAACATGATCTACCGGGACGGGAAGGACGGGGCCCTTTACGCCAAACGTTTTCAGGTCACTGGCTTCACCCGGAACCGGATCTACGATCTCACCAAGGGCACCAAGGGAAGCCGCGTCCATCATTTCTCCGTGCATGAGGATGAGGCCTCTTCTTCCGCCGCCAAACTCCGCGTCTACCTCAAACCCGCGCCGCGTCTACGAAACTTGGAATTCGATTTCGACTTCCGCGAGATCGCCATCAAGGGGCGCGACAGCAACGGCAACATCCTCACGAAACACGAGGTGGACCGCGTAGTCCGCGCTCCCCGCTGAGTTCTGAGCCTTTCGTCCAGCCCCATGCGCCCGAACCTTGACCGCGAATTTGCCAGTTTTGCCGCCCATTGTGAGGGTTGGAAACCGCGCTTTGGCTTGGTCCTCGGATCGGGCCTAGGGCCGCTGGTGGAGAGTTTTGAGGTTCTCGATGAAGTCCCCTACTCCAACGTCGGGGGCATGGCCGCCAGCACCGTTCCGGGCCATGCGGGGCGCTTTGTCCGGGTGAAGATCGGTTCGGTGGAGACCATCATCGCCCAAGGGCGGGTCCATCTCTACGAGGGCCATTCCGGTCGCCGCTCCACCGCTCACATTCGCGCCATGGCCAGCCTCGGGGTCGAGACGGTTCTCCTCACCAACGCCGCGGGCGCCATCAATCGAGACTTTTCCTTGAGTTGGATGGCCATCACCGACCACCTCAATTTGACCGGGGCCTCGCCCCTGACCGGTTCCTCACGCTTCTGCGACATGGGGGAAGCTTACGATCCCACTTTGCGCGCCCTGTTGCTCCGGGTGGCCCGGGAACAGGGCATTGTGGTTTCCGAAGGCGTCTATGCCGGCATGCCAGGTCCCCAATACGAAACCCCGGCGGAGGTGCGCATGCTGGCCCATCTTGGCGCGGACGCGGTGGGGATGTCCACGGTTCTGGAAACGATCCAGGCCCGGGCTCTCTGGATGCGGGTGATCGGTCTTTCATATCTCACCAACTGGGCGGCCGGTCTCTCCGACAACATTCTCGACCATGAGGATGTCGTGGAGCGCGGCAAGGCGGCGGTCAGCCAGTTGGAGCGCCTGCTCGTGGCCCTCGCCGGCCACCTTCCAAGATAGGGAGCGGTCAGGAACCGATCCTGACCCTGACGTGGCCCGCCTCACTGTCCACTGTCCCCAGGACGCGCCCACCCGGTCCGAGAGTCAGGGCCGCATCGATATCGGAGGGGTCGACAATCCCTACCCAGCCGATTCCCATGTTGAAGGTGTTGAAGCAATCCTCCGGATCACAGTGCGCCAACACCTTCTGCACTGCCCCCAATTCCCAACGGGGAATGGTGAGGTCCGCACCTTTGCCTCCGAGCAATCGTTCCAGATTCTCCGGCAATCCGCCCCCAGTGATGTGGGCCATGGCCTTGGACCGGATCCCTGAGGTGCGGAACCCACGGACCACATCGTGATAAAGACGGGTCGGGGCCAACAGATCCAGAATTTCCGGCTCCGTGAAGTTCGCTGCGTGCTCCGACAGAACCCGACGCACCAGACTCCAACCATTCGCGTGGAAGCCGTCGGAAGCATAGCCCACCAGCACATCGCCCGGCTGAATGTTTCCGGGGTCCAACAAGTCCTCTTTCTCCGCAGCCCCGATGCAAAAACCGGACAGCTCAATCGCACCGTCCGGGACCATCCCGGGCATCTCCGCGGTCTCTCCCCCAGCCAAAATGCAGTCGCAAGCCTCCAGGTAATCGACCATTCCCGAGATGATCCGGCTGATCCGCGCTCGGTCCAGGTGGGACATCGCTACGTAATCGAGAAAGAGGAGCGGGTCGCCCCCGGTGGTGAGGATGTCGTTCACATTCATCGCCACCAAATCCATTCCGGCGATTTCCAGAAGATCGTGCCGCAGAAGAAGCTCCAGCTTGGTGCCAACGCCGTCGCACCCTGTGACAATGACCGGGTTCCGGTAGGACGAGAGATCGTAGCTCGCGGCGAAAAGGCCGAACGCCTGGTGCAACTGCCGACTCTTCTCCGTTCGGGCCCGCAGTTTGCCGATATCGCCGACCAGCGTGGCGGCCTCGCCGATGTCCACACCGGCCTGTTTGTAAGTGATCTTGTTTGCGCTCATGCTGATTCCGCGAGGCGTTGGTAGATGGACTGGAAAAGGTAATGCCCCCAACCGTGGTCGGCCGCCGACCAATCGCGGTCGTAATGCTGATGCCGATCGATGAACCGCTCCGGGTGGGGCATCAGACCCAAAGCTCGTCCGGATGCGTCCTGCAATCCCGCGATGGCGGCGATGCTCCCGTTGAAGTTCTCCCGATACGTCAGCGCCGCGAGCCCGTCGCGAAGATAGCCCTCAGCATCCTCCGGTGCAGGGGTCACCAGCCTTCCTTCCGCGTGAGCCACCGGAAGCTCAAATTCATCGGGCAACCCAGAAAGGAAGGGGTTCTCCCTGGCCATCCGCTGCAGCGGCACCCAACGGCACACGAACCTTCCGGAGACATTCGCGATCAGACTCGCCGGCGGAAGGATCCCGATCTTGGAGAGAATCTGAAACCCGTTGCAAATCCCTAGCAGATGCCCTCCGGCTTGGTGAAAGTCCCGGATGGCGGTCCCCAGCCGCCGCTCGATCTCCAACTGAGCCAAGCGTCCCGCCATCACGTAGTCGCCATAACTGAAACCGCCCGAGAACACCAAAAGACGGTAATCCCCGAGGCGCAACGGATCGATGACCGCAATCGGCTGGACGTCGGTTTCGAACCCTGCCAACCGCAAGGCGCGATCGGTCTCGGTATCGGCATTGGTGCCAGGAAACTTGAAGAGTAAGGCTTTGGGCCGGGCCATAAAGTTTAATAATGGGCGGCAAGCGGCGCTTTCCAAATGGCTTTCAACGAAGAGACCGGTTCGTCCAATTCGTCGCCGATCCGCAGTCGTCCCGCCCCCGATCGTGTCTTGCCGATGGCACGAGCCGGAAGCCCCTTGAAGCGAGCCAGCACCTCGTCACGAGCCGCCACGGGCACTTCCAAGACGATCTGTCCGGGGGACTCGTTGAACAGATCAAAAGCGGTCAAACCGGACTCCACCTCGATGTCCGCCTTCTCGCCGAAAGCCATCTCGGCAAGGGTCACCCCCAAGCCTCCCTCGGAAACATCATGAGCGGAAAGCACCAGACCGTCGCGGATCGCCCCGTGCAGAACCCGATAAAGCGCCAGGTTCAACTGCAGATCTGGCCGCGGCACCCTCAACGTTCCCAGCTGGAGATGGCGCGCCAGAACACTCCCGCCCAGATCCCGACTGGATTGCCCCAGCAACAACAACACCGAATCCGTCCGGCGAATCGTTGAGCCAGTCACGTGCTCCAGACTCTCCACAATCCCCATTCCGCTCAAAAGCAGCGTCACCGGAATCGAAATCGACTGTCCATCGACCTCAAAGTAGTTGTAGAACGAGTCCTTGCCGGAAACGAACGGAGCGGCGTAAGCCCGGGCAGCGGTCGCCATGCCCCGGCACGTCTCCACCAGGGCGCCGAGTTCCCTCTCGTCATTGGGGTTGCCCATGCAAAAATTGTCCAGCAATGCGATCCGGTCCGGGTTGGCACCAATGCAAACCAGCTGACGGAAACACTCATCCACCACCGCCAAACCCATCGCCTCGGGATCGGTCTTGCCCCACTCCGGAAGGATCGACAACCCGATCGCAAGGAGTTGATGGCTCCCATCGATCCGTAGCACCGCGCCATCTTGCGGCGCGTCCTCGCGTCCGCCGGCCAACGGTTTCAGGACGGTGTTTCCTTGCACCTCGTGATCATATTCCCGGATGATCGGTTCCCGGCTGCAAACGGCAAAATCCCCGAGCAAGGCCTTCAGCGTGCCCGCGAGATCAAGCCCAGAAAGATCCGGTTCCGCGCCGAACGCCGGCGTCGTCCAATTCGCGCGTCGGTGCTGCCGCGGTGCCTCGTGCAAAGAGCTGTTGTCGAGTCGGCAGACTTCCGTTCCGTGATGGCTCACTTTCAACACGCCGCTCCCGTCCGCCTCACCGAGGACGCAGAGCTCGGTCTCATACATCCCGGCGAGACGCCGCAGTTCAGGCATCGATTCCTCTTTCACCGCCAGGACCATCCGTTCCTGACTCTCCGAAATGAAGATTTCCCAACTGACCAATCCCTCTTCCTTCAGCGGAGCTCGCTCCAGCCAGATCGTGCCGCCGCAGTCACTCAGCATCTCGCCCGCCGCGGACGAGAAGCCTCCGGCGCCGCAATCCGTGACAAATTCAATGAGTCGGGCATCCCGAGCCGCCAACAGGAAATCGGACACCTTCTTTTCTTCGATCGGGTTTCCGATCTGCACCGCCTGCTGATCTTCCACATGGCTGGTGTCGTCCAGGGCGGCGCTCGAGAACGTGGCCCCCTTCAGGCCGTCTCTTCCGGTCCGACCGCCCACCGCGATCACCAAGTGACCGGCCTCAACCTTCTTGCCGATCGCCCAGCGAGGGATCACCCCGGCCGTGCCGCAATACACCAGCGGGTTGTAGAGATAGGCCGGATCGAACTGGATGGCGCCTGCGACGGTGGGAATGCCCATCCGGTTCCCGTAGTCCCGGACCCCGCGGACCACACCCCGAAGAATCCCGCGCGGATGAATCACGTCCTCGCCCTTGATTTCCGCAGGGTCGGTGTCCGGATAGCCAAAGCAGAAAACATCGAGCGATCCAATCGGCTTTGCTCCCTGACCTGCCCCGAGAATGTCCCGAATCACGCCCCCTAAACCCGTGTTCGACCCGGCGTAAGGCTCAATCGCCGAGGGATGGTTGTGCGTCTCCGCCTTCAGACAGACGGCCAGATTCTCATCCAAACAGATGAACCCCGCATTGTCGTGAAACGCCGAAAGCACAAACCCGGGCTTCGCTGCCATGATCTCTTCCGAGACCTCTCGCACGAAGGTGCGAAACAGTCCGTCCACCGTCTCCGCCACGCCATCCCGGACATGCTCGATCCGGGCTCCGAAGATGCGGTGCTTGCAATGTTCCGACCAAGTCTGCGCGATCACTTCGAGCTCGACGTCGGTCGGTTCCCGGTCCCACTCCAGGTAGATCCGCTGCACCGCGAGCATGTCTTCCTCGCTCAACGACAACTTCATTCGCTTGCTCAGCGCCAGCAAATCGCTGCCACTGAGATGGCGGACCGGGATCCGATGAAAACTGGGAGCCTCACTCATGCCGCCCGCTCCATGGTATGGGTCTGGATGGCCGGATTGACCAAGTCACGCACCAAGCGACGCTCGATGGCCTCGGTAACCGGCCCGTAAAAACAGTAGCGCTGCCGCAATCGCAGCCGTGTCAGCGCAAACCCCGCGTCCGGTCTCTCGCGGTAAACTGCCAGGATGGCCTCCTTCTCCAAGTCCAGCGCTCCCGGCTTCATTCCGACCTCCAAAGTCAGGCTCTGCCCCTTCAGCAACGGCGCATCCTGAGCCAACACCTGCCCGATCTCATCATACAAGCAGTGACGCACAAACGTCTCCAACCCGGCAGGGTCGCCGTCAAACGTGAAATCGTAGATCCGGCTGCGCTGGTAGGTCACCCTCGGGTCAATGGAAGAGTTCACCAAGCCATCGCAAGGCTCCGGCCTCTCGTATTTTCCGCCAATCTCGTAAACGACGCGCATCTCGAATGGAATCGCCCAGCTTGCCCAGGGCCAACGGCATTGCAAACGGTTTCAGCGGCCGAAGCCTCCACGGCCCATTCCCAGCCCCGCCCCACTTCGCGGCGCGAACACCGCTCGCAGCCCCCCCAGCTTGCGGCCCCCGGCCTTGCCAGGCGCTGAAACCGCTTCCGAGGTTGGCGCCACCGGTGCCAACCAGGCAATCGGCGAGCTCGAAACGGGTCCGGAACCGCTCGCCTTTGTCGCCGTCGTCTTGCGATCCTCACCGACCTCCGCCGGACCCGACTCT